>JASLMY010000260.1 GCA_030746295.1 Alphaproteobacteria bacterium
CCGTCAAATGCCTTGACCAAAACCTCGCAGACTGCGTAAAGACACCGCATCTTGGAGCGGCGCATTCCCAACCACGCTCGGGCGCCTGGTGACCACGCGAAAGCGACGGCGACGCCCAGCCGGCCGGATGCGCCCCAGCAGTGGAGAGCCGACCGTGCCACGAGGCAGCTACCTCTTTACCAGTGAATCCGTCTCCGAAGGACACCCCGACAAGGTCTGCGACCAGATTTCCGATCGTGTCGTCGACATGTTCCTCACCGCCGATCCGGAAAACGCGCGGGTCGCCTGCGAGACGCTCTGCACCACCAACTTGATCGTTCTTGCGGGCGAGGTGCGCGGGCCGGAAGCGGTCGCCCAGGATCGCGACGCCATCGAGGCCGCGGCGCGCCAGTGCGTCCGCGAGATCGGCTACGAGCAAGACGGCTTCCACTGGGAGAAGGCCAAGGTCCAAGTCCACTTGCACCCCCAATCCGCGGACATCTCTCAAGGCGTCGACGCCAGCGGCAACAAGGACATGGGCGCCGGTGACCAGGGCATCATGTTCGGCTATGCCTGCCGCGAGACGGACGAATTGATGCCGGCGCCGATCCACTTCTCGCACCAGATCCTGAAGCGAATGGCGGAGGCCCGACACGCGGGCAAAACGCCGCAGTTCGGGCCCGATTCCAAGAGCCAGGTGACACTTCGCTACGAGGACGGCAAGCCGGTCGCCGCGACCTCGGTCGTGGTCTCGACCCAGCACGCACCCGAAATCGACCAGGCCGAGGTCAAGGAGCTCGTGCGGCCCTTCGTTCTGGAGGTGCTGCCCGAGGGCTGGATGTGCCCCGAGGCCGAATTCTACGTCAACCCGACCGGCCGGTTCGTCACCGGCGGACCCGACGGCGACGCCGGTCTCACCGGCCGCAAGATCATCGTCGACACCTATGGTGGCGCGGCCCCGCACGGCGGCGGCGCCTTCTCCGGCAAGGACCCGACCAAGGTCGACCGCTCCGCCGCCTACGGCGCCCGCTATCTGGCCAAGAACGTGGTCGCGGCCGGGCTGGCGGATCGCTGCTCGATCCAGCTCGCCTACGCCATCGGCGTCGCCAAGCCGCTCTCGGTCTACGTCGACACCTACGGCACTGGGAATTGCGAGGAAGAGCGGCTGGAGGCCGTGCTGCCCGACCTCTTCGATCTGAGCCCCGGCGGCATCCGCCGCCATCTCGATCTGGCCCATCCGATCTATGCGCGCACCGCCGCCTACGGCCACTTCGGCCGTCCGCCGGAAGACGACGGCGGCTTTTCCTGGGAACGGACCGACCTGGTCGAGGCGCTGCGCTCGTCGCTCGCCTAGCGCGGGGGCCAGCTGCGGCGATCGTGAGCCGACCCGACGATGGCGCCTCCGGCAACCGCAGGCGGCTCTACGGCCGCCGGCGCGGCAAGCGGCTACGGGCCGGCCGGCTGGCCTTGGTCGAGCGCCTGCTGCCCGAGCTTGCCTTCGACATCGATACGACGGCACCGGCGGCGCTCGATCCGGCGGGCCTGTTCCCCGCCGCCGTAGCTGAGGTCTGGCTCGAAATCGGCTTCGGCAACGGCGAGCACCTGGCCTACCAGGCGGCGGCCAACCCCGGCATTGGACTGATCGGCGTCGAGCCCTATCTCGCCGGCGTCGCGCGCATGGTGGCGTATATCGACGAGCGCCGGCTAGCGAACGTCAGGCTCTTCATCGACGATGCCCGCTTGTTGCTCCCGTGCCTCGCCGACGCCTCCATCACCCGCCTGTTCACACTCTTTCCCGATCCCTGGCCCAAGACCAGACACCACAAGCGCCGCTTGGTAGCGGCTGATACCGTCGCCGAGGCGAGCCGCATCCTCACGCCCGGCGGCGAGTGGCTGCTCGCCACCGACGATATGGACTATTGCCGCTGGATGCTGGGGCTGCTGACGGGCCGGTCCGACTTCGCTTGGACGGCCGAGCGGGCCGAGGATTGGCGCCGGCGTCCGGCCGACTGGCCCGAGACCCGATACGAGGCGAAGGCGGCGGCGGCCGGCCGGCAGGCTGCATACCTTCGCTTCCGACGACACCCGAACTGAGGCGCGGACCGCCCGAAATCACTTGCGACGCAGTCGCTCTTGACTATTATGCGCGAGCGATTAGCTAGCCGTAAGACAGTACCGGGTTTGTCGATGGGTGGGCGGCCGCCCACTTTTTTGTTATACGGGTGATGCCCATGTCGACGCGGCAGGACGAGGTGGCGGGCGTCGAACATTTGATCGCGCCATCGGTCGAGGCCATGGGCTATGCGCTGGTCCGCGTACGTTTTATGGGCGATCAGCAGAGACCAACGCTTCAAGTCATGGCCGAGCGCATGGACGGCGCGGAGATGTGCGTGGATGACTGCGCCGAGCTCAGCCGAACGATCTCGGCGCTGCTCGATGTCGAGGACCCGTTGCCCGGCAGCTATCTATTGGAAGTCAGCTCGCCCGGCATCGATCGCCCGCTGGTCAAGGCGGCCGACTTCGAGCGCTTCGCCGGTCACGAGGCGAAACTCGAGTGCCGGCGAGCGCAGGACGGACGCAAGCGGTTTCGCGGCCGTCTCTTGGGCCTCGAGGGCGAGGTGGTGCGGCTGGCACTGGCCGACGGCTCGGGCGAGACGGCGGAGATCCCGCTGGCCGACCTGGCCGAGGCGAAGCTGGTGCTGACCGACGAGCTGATCGAGACGGCACTGAAACGAAGAGGCGGATAGTGGAACAGGAAACCATCGTAGGCGCCAATCGTCTGGAAATTCTGCAGATCGCGGATGCCGTGGCGCGGGAGAAGGTGATCGAGCTGGATCTCGTGATCGAGGCCTTGGAGGAGGCGATCCAGAAGGCGGCGCGCTCGAAATACGGCTTCGAAAACGACATCCGTGCCGAGATCGATCGCAAGAGCGGCGATATCCGGCTGCAAAGGCTCTTGGAGGTCGTCGACGAAGTCGAGAACGAGGCGACCCAGGTGACCTTGCCGGAGGCGCAGACCCGCAACCCCGACGCCCGCGTCGGCGATTTGCTGTCGGACCCGCTGCCGCCGATCGATTTCGGCCGCATCGCCGCCCAGACCGCCAAGCAGGTAATCGTGCAGAAGGTGCGCGACGCCGAGCGCGAGCGCCAATACGAAGAATACAAGGACCGTATCGCCGAGATCGTCAACGGCATCGTCAAGCGGGTCGAGTACGGCAACGTGATGGTCGATCTGGGCCGCGCCGAGGCGGTGGTCCGGCGCGACGAGGTCTTGCCGCGCGAAAGCTTCCACAACGGCGATCGGATCCGGGCCTATATCTACGACGTCCGCCAGGAGCTGCGCGGCCCGCAGATCTTTCTCTCGCGCACCCACCCACAGTTCATGGCCAAGCTGTTCGCCCAAGAGGTGCCCGAGATTTACGACGGCATCATCGAGATTCGCGCCGTTGCCCGCGACCCCGGCAGCCGGGCCAAGATCGCCGTAATCTCGAACGATTCATCGATCGACCCCGTCGGTGCCTGCGTCGGCATGCGCGGCAGCCGGGTACAGGCGGTGGTCAGCGAGCTGCAGGGCGAGAAGATCGACATCATCCAGTGGTCGCCGGACGCGGCCGCCTTCCTGGTCAACGCGCTGGCACCGGCCGAGGTCTCCAAGGTGGTGATGGACGAGGACGCGCACAAATTCGAGGTCGTGGTCCCGGACGATCAGCTCAGCCTGGCGATCGGCCGGCGCGGCCAAAACGTTCGCTTGGCATCGCAGTTGACCGGCTGGGATATCGACATCCTGACCGAGAGCGAGGAGAGCGAGCGCCGCCAGGAAGAGATGCGCCAGCGCAGCCAGATGTTCATGGAGACGCTGGTCATCGACGAAATGATGGCTCAACTCTTGGCCACCGAGGGCTTCGCCTCGGTCGAGGACGTGGCCTACGTGCCACAGGAAGAGGTTGCCGGTCTCGAGGGCTTCGACAGCGACTTGGCCGAGGCGCTTCAGGCGCGTGCCTACGACTACCTGGAGCGCCGCGACGCCGAGTACGACGCCGAGCGGCGCGAGATGGGCGTGGAGGATGCGCTCGCCGCCATCGAGGGCCTGACGCCGGCAATGCTGGTCACCCTGGGCGAGGCCGGAATCAAGAACCTGGACGATCTCGGCGACCTCGCCTCGGATGAACTCACCGACCGGGAGAGCGGCTTCCTCAGGGACTTCGCTCTGTCCGACGAGGAAGCCAACACCATCATCATGGCGGCGCGGGCGCATTGGTTCGACGACGAGGAGGCGGCGGCCCCGGCGGCCCCCGCCGAGGCGGCCTCGGCCGAGGCCGAGATCGGGGCGGCGGAAGACGGCGCCTGAGTTGGCCCCGCCGGCGCGACAGCCCAAGCGCCGCTGCATCGCGACGGGCGCGGTCCGGGACACCGCCGAGCTGGTCCGCTTCGTCGTCGGACCCGAGGTCCGGCTGGTCCCCGACGTCGCCGGCAAGCTGCCGGGACGTGGTCTTTGGGTAACGGCTTCGAAGGCTGCCGTCGAACGCGCCGTCGCCAAGAAGCTCTTCCAACGGGCCGCCCGATGTCAGGTGGTGGTCGAGGCGGATCTCGCTGACCGGGTCGAGCAGCTATTGGCGGCCCGCTGCCTTGAGCTCTTGGGCCTGGCCCGAAGGGCCGGCGAATTGGTGCTCGGCTACGAGAAGGTCGCGGCATTGGCCCGGGCCGGCAAGGCAGCGGTGCTGCTCGCCGCTTGCGATGCCGCGCCGGGTGGACGGGCGAAGATTCAGGCCCGGGCACGCGGGGTTCCGACCGTCGAATTGTTCGCCGGCGGCGAATTGAGTTTGGCATTGGGGCGGCATAATGTGGTACATGCTGCCCTCTGTCGGGGCGGATTGGCTGATCGCTTTCGCTCCGAGGCGGTGCGTTTGGCCGGATTTCGCGCCGAAAGGGACGATGGCGACGGTACCCCGGACGGCGGGACGGCGGCAGGAGAACGAGTGCAGTGAGCGACGCGGGTAAGAAAGAGACGCTTAGCCTCACCAAGGAGCCCAGCCCCCTGGTGTTGCGAAAGACCGTTGAATCCGGCCAGGTGAAGCAGAACTTCAGTCACGGCCGGAGCAAGACGGTGCAGGTCGAGGTTCGCAAGAAGCGGACCGCGCCCAGGGCCGCTGCCGCTCAGCCGCAAGAGGCCGAAATCGCCGTCGCGCCCGAGCCGACCCCGCCCCCGCAAGTCGAGGCCCCGCTACCGCCACCGGAACTGGAGAGCGAGGAAGACCTTCGTGGCAGGGTCGTGCTGCCGACCCTCAGCGAGGCCGAAAAGGCGGCTCGCGCCCGCGCCCTTGAGGATGCGCAGCGCGCCGACGTCGCGGCCCGCACTCAGGCCGAGGAGGCGGCGCGCCTTCGGCAGATGGAGGAGAAACGGGCCCACGCCGAGCGCGAGGCCGCCGAGATCCGGCGCAAGTCCGAGGAGGACCGCAAGCGGATCGACGAGGAAGCGCGCCGCCGGGCCGAGGAGGACGCCGATCGCAAGCTGCGCGAGCAGGAGGCGCGCGAGCGTGGCGAAGAGCCGGCCGAGGCTGCCGCCCCCGCTACCCCCGCCGTGCCGCAGCCGGCCGATCGGGCCGCGCTCGAGGCCGAGGCCGAGCAGCTTCGCGGCCGCCGACCCGGACGCCGGACGCCGAGCACACGGCGCACGGAGCCCCGACGTCGCGCCGGTCGGCTGACCATTGCGCGCGCCCTCAATGTCGGCGAGGACGACGAGCGGGTCCGCAGCCTGGCTTCGGTCCGCCGCGAGCGCGAACGGCAGCGGCAACTCAAGGCCGAGCGGGCGGCGAGCGGCGAATTGCCACAGAAGATCATCCGTGACGTGGTCATCCCCGAAACAATCACGGTGCAGGAGCTTTCCAACCGAATGGCGGAACGGTCCACCGACGTCGTCCGGTCGTTGATGAAGCTCGGCGTAATGGCGACGATGAACCAAACAATCGACAGCGACACGGCCGAGGTCGTGGTCAACGAATTCGGCCACCGTGCCAAGCGGGTCAGCGCCGCCGATGTCGAGATCGGCCTTTCCGGCGCCGACGACATCGAGGGCGATATGAAGCCCCGGCCGCCGGTGGTGACGGTGATGGGCCACGTCGATCACGGCAAGACCTCGCTGCTCGACGCTCTGAGAGAGACCGACGTGGCCAGTCGCGAGGCCGGCGGCATCACCCAACACATCGGCGCCTATCAGGTCGAGACCGCGAGCGGCCGCATCACCTTCCTCGACACCCCGGGCCACGAGGCCTTCACCGCCATGCGGGCCCGCGGCGCCAAGGCCACCGACATCGTCGTCCTGGTGGTGGCGGCGGACGACGGCGTCATGCCGCAGACGATCGAGGCGATCC
>JASLMY010000261.1 GCA_030746295.1 Alphaproteobacteria bacterium
CTCGGCGTTGGCCGGGCTGAGCGGCCGGGCGCCGGCCTCCCAGTTGCGGCGGAACTTGGCCAGATGCGCCTCCAGCGTCATGGGCTTGGCCGGGTTGCCGTAAACGGTGTCGATGGTGATCTCGTGGCGGGAGCCGTCCTTCAACGCCATCTCGACGCGGATCGGCGTCAGTGCGTTCGGGTCCGGGTTGTCGTCGATCCGGATCTCGAAGCGGCGGCCGAGCGCCAGGGTCTCCGCATCGTTCAGGACCTCGGGCGCGAAGTCCTCGACCCCGACGAAGTCACGCAACAGCGCCCGGGCGGCGACGTAGGCAGTGCAGAGGCGGGCATAGTTGACGGCCATGTCGTCCTGGATCGGGCGGCCGACCAGATGGTGCGTCAGCGGTGGGATCCAGGCCTCGACCCGCTCGATGTCCGCCGGCTCGAAACCGTGCTCGCGCTTCAGCGTCATCACCGCGTCGACGACGCCGTGCGTCGCCCGACCACTCGGGAACGGCTTGTGTGCCACCTCGGTGATCCGCCAGACCCGGCCCAGATCGGCCATGACGGGCTTGAGGTCGTAGGCGCCCTCGATCAGGTTCAGAAAGCCGAACTGCCCTTCGAAGACTTGCTTCGGCCCCTCCAGGCCGCGGGCCGCCATGTCGCAGGCGACGATCGCGTTGCGGGCGTTGAAGCCGATCTGCATGCCCAAGAGGATCGAGCCTTCGGTATGGGCCTGCATGTTGCCGCAGAGCTGGCCGTAGGCGATCGAGAAGGCGTTGACCAGGCGTTCGGCCTCGAAGCCCCGGCATTTGCCGATCCCGGCGACCGCCGCCATGGCGCCGGCGGTGGCGGGCCGGAAGAACTTCATGGCCGAGGTCACCGCGACGCCCAGGTGGCAGGCGACATCGACGCCCAGCACCATGGCGGTGATCAGGTCCTTGCCCGTCACCTTCCCTTCCCGCTCGGCAAAGGCCAAGGTCGCGGCCAGCACCACCGTCATCGGGTGCAGCACCGCCGCCTCGTGAACACAGTCGAACTCGGAGTTGTGGATCTGGTAGCCGTTGCAGAGCGCCGCCGCCGGTGCGGGCAGACGGTCGCCGCGGCCCCAGACGCGGGCGTCGTCACCCTTGCCGGACAGCCCCTGAACCTCGATCAGCTCGTCCATCCACGGCCCGGCACTGCCGGCGATGCCGACGCCCAAGGTATCCAGGATATAGGTCTTGGCTGCCTGGACCGCATTCTCGGGCAAGTCTTCGTAGGTGGTCCGAGCAACGTGCTCGGCAAAGCTCACAACGGCGTCCATGGGGCCTCCGGGATGGGCAAGGGGCGTCGCCCAGGCGGCGCGCCTTGGAAAAGGGCTCGGACATATCCTAGCATGGGCGCGCTCGCCAGCAACGAAGCCCTGTGAAGGATTCCGGTGCCGCCGCCATGCCCCAAGTGATCGACGCCGCCGGCGTGCCGGCCTTGCTCCGCCCCGGCATGACCGTCTATCTGCAGGGCTCGACCGGCGAGCCGTTGGGCTTGATGGAGGCACTTCGCCTGGCGCCCGAGGCAAGCGACGGCGTCCACTACGTCGGCTGCTTCCTGCCGGGCGTCAACGCCAACGACCCCGCCGGCCTGCACCCGGGCGCGCGCCTGACCGGCTTCTTCGTCCACGGCCCTTTCGCCGAGACCTATGCCCAGGGCCGGATGCGCTTCCTGCCGCTCCACTACAGCGCCACCTACGACTACCTGGCGGCCCTACCGCCCGTCGATATCGCCATGATCCAGGTCAGCCCGCCGAATGCGCAAGGCTTCTGCAGCTTCGGCATTTGCGTCGATTTCCAGGCCGCGGTGCTGGAAGACGCCCGCCTGGTGGTGGCAGAGGTCAACCGCGCCATGCCGGCGCCGCCCGGCAGCATGGGCATCGCGTACGAGCGCATCGACCACGTGTTGGAGACCGAGCGGGTGCCGGCGACGCTGGAGGGCGGGCCGATCCCCGATCGGATCGCCGCCGTCGGCCGCAACGTCGCCGATCTGGTCCGGGACGGCGACGTCATCCAGATCGGTATCGGCCGCCTGCCGACGGCGATCCTGAACGGCCTCCATGACAAGAACGGCCTCGGCCTTCAGGGCGGCATGGTCTCGGACGAGGTGATGGAGCTGATGCTGGCCGGCAACCTCGACAACAAGGCCAAGACGGTGGAGACCGGCAAGGCGGTCTGCGGTGCGGCCCTTGGTTCGGCCCGCCTCTACGACTGGGTCGGCGGGCGCGAGGACGTGCTCTTCCGGCCCGCGAGCTATACACACAATGTCCGGGTGATGGCCGAGATCGACAGCTACGTCAGCATCAACTCGGTCTTGGAGGTGGACCTCACGGGCCAGTGCAACGCCGAGATCGTCAACGGCCGCCAGATGAGCGGCACCGGCGGCCTGATGGACTTCGTCCGCGGCGCCCGGCTGTCCCGTGGCGGCCGCTCGGTGCTGGCGGTGCAGGCGACCGCCGCCCGCGGCATGGTCTCGCGGATCGTACCCCGGCTACCCGCCGACGCGGTCGTCAGCTGCCCCCGGGCCGACGTCGACTATATCGTCACCGAGCACGGCCACGCGTACTTGCGTGACAAGTCGCTGGAGGAGCGGGCCGAAGCCCTGATCGCCATCGCCGAGCCTTCGTTTCGGGACGACCTGGTATCCGCCCGGCGGGAGTTACGCGCCTGAACGGCGAAAATTGTGAAATCCAAGAAAATCAGTGGCTTGGACTCTCCAATTAGACTCCCCAACGAGGTGTGTTGGGCGCGAGACGCCGATGAATCATCGCTTCAATTCGCACACCTAAGCTTTTGAATTTCCAGCCCTACCAGACCCCCTCCGCCTTCATTCGCTCGATCGCCGCTTCGTCGTAGCCGAGGCCTTGCAGGATCTCGCGGGCGTGCTCGCCGTGGCCCGGCAGGTCGAAACGGACCCGGCCGGGCTCTTTCGAAAACTTG
This sequence comes from Alphaproteobacteria bacterium, assembly GCA_030746295.1. Next base: position 2,948 of record JASLMY010000261.1, read on the forward strand.
AGCGGGATGCCGATGTGCTCCCAGCCGCGCTCGTCCTCGACCACCATCTCACGCGCCCTCACTTGCGGGTCGTCCATGCCTTCTCGCAGGTTCTTGAGCGGCGCGAAACAGACGTCCATGCCCTCGAACCAGTCGACCCATTCGGCTTGGCTCTTGGTCTTGAAGGTCTTGATGAAGAACTCGATGACCGGCATCTGGTCGGCGCCGGGCGGCAGGGCGCAGAGCTCGACCAGGTCCTCGCGCCCGAGGCGGGTCAGCAGATTGCGGGCGAACTTGATCTCCGCCCCGCCGAGAATGATCCACTTCTCGTCCTTGGTCTCGTAAAGCCGCATCATCGCCTGGCCGCCCCACGAGCGCTCGTTCTTCGGCACCGGCGGCCGTTTCTCCGCCATTGGCGGGCCCAGATTGTTGGGCATGCAGGCCAGCACCGAATCCATCATCGCGACGTCGATGTAGTCGCCCTCGCCGGTGATCGAGCGGCGATAGAGCGCCATACCGACGGCCGCGAGGGTCATCATGCTGGACAGCATGTCGGCGTTCGCCATCGCCGTCAGCCAGGGCTTGTCGTCCTGGCCCAGATTGACGCTCAAGACACCGCAATAGGCCTGCGTCGCCGGGTCGTGCGCCGGCCGGTCGACGTAGGGCCCGTACTGGCCGAAGGCCGAGATCGAGGCGTAGACGATGCCCGGCGCGCGCTTTGCCACGCTCTCGTAGTCGACGCCCAGGCGCTTGACGACGCCGGGGCGGAAGGCCTCGACGATGACATCGGCCTGCTCGGCCAGCGACATGAAGACCTCCCGGCCCTCGTCCGACTTCAGGTTCAGCGTCAGGCTGCGCTTGCCGCGATGGGTGTTGGCGAAGAAGACCGTGACGCCGTCGCGACGGAGGCCGATCTCGCGGTTGGGCTCGCCCTCGTGAACGGTCTCGATCTTGATCACGTCGGCGCCGTGGTCCGCCATCATCTGCGTCATCAGCGGTCCCGGCAGGAACATCGAGAGATCGAGTACCTTGATGCCGTCGAGCTTCATCCTCCGCGCCCCGTCTGTTGCCTCGGTTATTGTCTATCTTGGCGGTAGCGGGAAGTGCCGACAATAGGCGGTGGCCGTCAGACCACCCCCGCGTCGCGCAGGCGGCGGACCTCGGCCTCGTCGTAGCCGAGCTCGGCCAGAAGCGCGTCGGTATGCTGGCCGAGCTTGGGCGCCGGGCGGCTCGGGATGTCGTCCTCGATGCGGATCGGGCTCGCCACCGTCTCGAGCCCCGGGCGGTCGGGGTGGTCGAGGGCCGAGACGCCGCGGCGGGCGCGGAAATAGGGGTTGTCGAGGGCCTGGGCCATGTCGTTGACCGGGCCAGCCGGGACCTCGCCCGCGAAAACCTCGACCCATTCCGCCGTCGGCCGCTGCATCAAGGCCTCGTCCAGGATCTCGGTCAGGCGGTCGCGGTGGCGGTTGCGGTCGGCGTATTCGCGATAGTCGGGATCGTCGATCAGCTCGGGCCGGCCGATCTTGCGGCAGAGAATCTCCCAGAACTTCTGCGTCTGGGCCATGATGAAGATCCAGCCGTCCCGGGTCCGGTAGAGCTGCGAGGGCACGATATAGGGGTGGCCGGAGCGGGCGACCCGGCCCGTTACCAGCCCCTCGTTCAAGTACCAGACGGCGGGATAGGAGAGCTGATGCATGGCGACGTCGAAGAGGCTGACGTCGATGTCGCGGCCCTGACCGGTCTCGCGGGCCTGCATGATCCCGGCCAGCATTGCAAAGGCTGCCGTCGTCCCGGTCATGAAGTCGACGACCGAGAGGCCGAAGCGGGCCGGCGGCATCTCGGGCTCGCCGGTGACCGACAGGAAACCCGCCTCGGCCTGCATCAGGAAATCGTAGCCGGGCCAGCCCTTGCGCTCGCCGTCGCGGCCATAGGCCGAGATATGAGCGCAGACAATTTTCGGGTTGGCTTCCTTCAGGGCCTCGTAGGTGAGGCCCAGTTTCTCCGGCTGGTCGCCGCGCAAGTTGCCGAGCAGGCCATCCGAGGTCGCCACCAGGCGATGGAAGACCTCGCGGCCATCGTCCGCCTTGAGGTCGAGGGTGAGCGACTTCTTGTTGCGATTGACCGACTGGAAGAACTGGCTGTCGCCCTCACCCAGGAAATAGGGCCCGACGGTACGGCTCATATCACCGCCGGTTTGCCCGTTCTCGACCTTGATGACCTCGGCGCCGAGGTCGGCCAGGTGCGTGGTGCCGTAGGGGCCGGCGCCGTACAGCTCGACGGCGATGACGCGGAGCCCCGCCAGCGGCAGCATCAGACCGGGTTCCGCTCGATCAACTGCCTGGCGATGAGGATGCGCTGGATCTCATTGGTGCCCTCGCCGATGCACATCAACGGTGCGTCGCGGTAATAGCGCTCGACGTGGAACTCCTTGGAATAGCCATAGCCGCCGTGGATCCGCATCGCCTCCATGGAGTTCTCGACCGCCGCCTCGGAGGCGAAGAGCTTGGCCATGCCGGCCTCCATGTCGCAACGCTCGCCCTTGTCGTAGGCATGGGCGGCCTGCTCGGTCAGCAGTTTCGCCGCCTCGACCCGGGTCGCCATGTCGCCGAGCTTGAGCTGGATCGCCTGGTGCTGGCAGATCGGCTTGCCCATGGTCTTGCGGACCTGGGAATAGGCCACCGCGTCCTTCAGCGCCGCGTTGGCGACGCCGACGCCGCGGGCGGCGACGTTGATGCGGCCGAGCTCCAAGCCACCGACGGCGTGGTGGAAGCCGCTGCCCTCCTCGCCGCCGATCAGGTTGTCGGCCGGGACCCGAAAGTCGTCGAAGATCAGCTCGCCCGAGTCGATGCCCTTGTAGCCCAGCTTCTCGAGCTTGCGGCTGACCCGAAAGCCCTCGCCCTTCTCGCAGAGGAACATCGAGGTGCCCTTGTAGCGCGGCTCGATGTCGATGTCCGTCTTGACCAGGACGGCAAAGCAGTGGCCGTAGATGCCGTTCGAGATCCAGGTCTTGGTGCCGTTGATGACATAGTCGTCGCCGTCGCGGATGGCGCGGGTCCGCACCGCCTGCAGGTCGGTGCCGCAGTCGGGCTCGGTCAGCGCCAAACCGCCCCGCATCTCGCCGGCGGCGAACTTGGGCAGGTAGTGCTGCTTTTGCCACTCGGTGCCGAAGCGCTCTACCGCCGCCGACATGATCAGGTGCGAGTTGAAGATGCCGGTCAGCGACATCCAGACCTCCGAGATCGTCGTGACGATCTTGGCATAAGTCGAGGCCGGGAGGCCGAGGCCGCCGTACTCCTCGGCGATGGTGGCACCGAAGAGGCCGAGCTCGATCATCTGTTGGACCATCTCTTCGGGATAGGTGTCGGCGTGCTCCAATTCCAGGACGTGCGGGCGGACATCGCGGTCCAACCACTTGTTG
>JASLMY010000262.1 GCA_030746295.1 Alphaproteobacteria bacterium
GTCGGCGAGCGGCAGCGGATCGAGATCGTGCGCTGCCTGCTGCAGAACCCGAAGCTCTTGATCCTCGACGAGCCGACCTCGGTGCTGACGCCGCAGGAGGCCGACCGCCTATTCGAGACCCTGCGCCAACTCTCGGGCGAGGGCTGTGCCATCCTTTACATCAGCCACAAGCTGGCGGAGGTGAAGGCGCTTTGCGGGCGAGCGACAATTCTGCGCGGCGGCCGGGTGGTGGCGACGTGCGAGCCTGCGACGATGTCGGCCAGGGAGATGGCGGAGCTGATGATCGGCAAGCGGCTGTCGCCACCAAAGCGCCGGCCGCGGCCGATCGGCGAGGCACCGCGCCTTCTGGTCGACCACCTGTCGCTGTCCGCCGACAGCACTTTCGGCACCGACCTCGACGAGGTTTCCCTGGCGGTGCGGGGCGGAGAAATTCTGGGCATTGCCGGGATCGCCGGCAACGGCCAGCGCGAGCTGATGGCGGCGCTGACCGGCGAGAGCCCCGTGCCGGAGCGGCCGGAGGCGATCCTGCTCGACGGCACAGCCGTGGCGCACCTGGGTCCCAAGGCGCGGCGGGCCCGTGGTGCGGCCTTCGTGCCCGAGGAGCGTCACGGCCAAGGTGCGGTCACCGACATGACGCTGACCGAGAACGCGTTCCTGACCGCCTTCCACCGGCTGAAGCTGGCCCTGCACGGCTGGATCTCGGGAACCAGGTCGCGCCGTTACGCCGACCGGGTGATCGAGGATTTCGACGTCCGCACGACCGGCTGGAGCGCCACCGCCGGCAGTCTTTCTGGCGGCAACTTGCAGAAGTTCATCGTCGGCCGGGAGATCCTGCAGCGGCCGGGCGTGCTGGTGGTCTCGCAGCCGACCTGGGGCGTCGATGCCGGCGCCGCGGCGGCAATCCAGCGGGCGCTTCTGGGCCTCGCCGACGAGGGCGCAGCGGTGATCGTGATCTCGCAGGACCTAGACGAGATCCTGCAGATCTCGGACCGGGTGGCCGTGATCTCGGGAGGACGGCTGTCGGCGGCGCGGCCGACCGAGGCGATCGGCGTCAAGGAAATCGGCTTGCTGATGGGGGGCATGCAAGAGCACGGGGTGGAGGCGGCAGCCGATGATTAGGCTGGAGCCGCGGCGCCGCCAGTCGACGACCATGCTCTACCTCTCGCCGGTGCTGGCCGTGCTGGCGACGCTGGCCACCGGCCTCGTCATCTTCTGGGTCCTGGACAAGGACCCGTTGCTGGCCCTCTACACCTTCTTCGTGCAGCCCTTGACGAGCGTTTTCGGCCTGACCGAGCTCGCGGTCAAGGCGACGCCGCTCGTCCTGATCGGCGTCGGCCTCTCGATCGGCTTTCGCGCCAACGTCTGGAACATCGGCGCCGAGGGACAGCTCACCGTCGGGGCCATCTTCGGCGGCGGCCTGGCGATCTACTTCCACGATAGCGGCAGCGTCTTTCTGCTGCCGGCAATGGTGATCGCGGGCGCTGCCGGCGGCATGTTCTGGGCGGCATTTCCGGCCTGGTTCCGAACCCGCTTCAACGCCAACGAGATCCTGACCAGCCTGATGCTGACCTACGTCGCGATCCTGCTGCTGAGCTATCTGGTGCATGGGCCCTGGCGCGACCCGGCGGGCTACAACTTCCCCGAGTCCCGGCTCTTCCCGGAGGCCGGCGCGATGCCGATCCTGGTCGACGAGAGCCGCCTGCACCTGGGCGCCCTCTTCGCCCTGGCCGCGGTGGCGGGCGGTTGGGTGCTGCTGTCGAAGGCGCTGATCGGCTTTCAGCTCCGCGTCGTCGGCGCCGCACCCCAGGCGGCCCGCCATGCCGGCTTTCGCGAGAACCGCCTGATCTGGTTCTCGCTGCTGTTGAGCGGCGGCCTCGCCGGCCTCGCCGGCCTGTCGGAGGTCGCGGGGCCCATCGGCCAACTGCTGCCGACGATCTCGCCGGGCTACGGCTTCACCGCCATCATCGTCGCCTTTCTGGGCCGGCTGCACCCGGTCGGCGTGCTGCTGGCTGGGCTGGTGATTTCGCTGACCTATCTCGGCGGCGAGACCGCGCAGATCGAGATCGGCCTGCCGGCCGCCGTCACCGGCCTCTTCCAGGGCATCTTGCTGTTCTTCCTCTTGGCCTCCGACGTCCTGACCCATTATCGGGTTCGCCTCGGCCCACGGGCCGCCGCCTGGGCGGCAGCCTCATGAGCGGCCTCGACTGGCTGGTGCCCGTGGTCCTGACCGTGATCACGGCCTCAACGCCGCTATTGTTCGCCGCCACCGGCGAGCTGGTGACCGAGAAGGCGGGCGTTTTGAACCTCGGCGTCGAAGGCATGATGCTGATCGGCGCGATCGCCGCCTTCGCCACCGCCAGCAGCACCGGCAGCGCCGGCCTCGGCGTGCTGGCGGGGGCCGCCGCCGGCATGGCGATGGCCTTGGTCTTCGCCGTGCTGACGCTGTCGCTCTTTGCCAATCAGGTCGCCACCGGCCTGGCACTGACGATCTTCGGAGTGGGGGCAAGCGCCCTCGTCGGCGCCGGCTTCGTTGGCTACGCGCTAGCACCACTGCCCAAGCTCAGCCTGCCGGGCCTGAGCGAGATCCCCATTGTCGGGCCGCTCGTCTTCCAACAGGACGGCCTCGTCTATCTCTCCTTCGTCGCCATCGCCGCCGTCGCCTGGTTCCTGGGCCGGACCCGGGCCGGCCTGGTGCTGAAGGCGGTCGGCGAGAGCCACGATTCGGCCCATGCCATCGGCTACGACGTGGTCGGCGTGCGCTACTTTGCGACGCTCTTCGGCGGCGCGATGTCGGGCTTGGCCGGCGCCTACCTGTCGCTCTCCTACACGCCGATGTGGGCGGAGAACATGACCGCCGGCCGCGGCTGGATCGCGCTCGCACTGGTCGTCTTCGCAACCTGGCGGCCGGTGCGGTTGTTGCTGGGCGCTTACATGTTCGGCGCCATCACCATCCTGCAGCTGCACGCCCAGGGTGCGGGAATCGAGGTGCCGTCTCAGTTCATGTCGATGCTGCCGTATCTGGCGACGATCCTGGTCCTGGTGGCGATCTCGCGCGACCGGATCAAGATCCGCTTGAATGCGCCGGCCTGCATCGGCAAGGTGTTCCGTCCGGCACAATGACGGAACAAGCGATCGGGTGGCGAGGTTGGGCCGGCCACCCCTGGAGAACAAGGGGAGGAAAGAATGCGTCTCGGATCACTCATCAAAGCGGTATCGGGTCTGCTGGCAGCAGTAGCAGTCGCCACGGCGGCGAGCCTGGCGGGCGCCCAGGACCTCAAGGTCGGCTTCGTCTATGTCGGCCCGGTCGGCGACCACGGCTGGACCTACCGCCACGATATCGGCCGCCAAGCGGTCGAAAAGGCGCTCGGCGCCAAGGTCAAGACCACCTTTGTCGAGAGCGTCAAGGAAGGCCCCGATGCCGAGCGGGTGATCCAGCAGTTGGCGGCGAGCGGCCACGACCTGATCTTCACCACCTCATTCGGCTTCGGCAATCCGACCGTCAAGGTCGCCAAGCGCAACCCCAAGGTCCGCTTCGAGCACGCCACCGGATACAAGCGGGCAAAAAACGTCTCCACCTACATGGCCCGCTTCTACGAAGGGCGTTACGTCGCCGGCGTCATTGCCGGCAAGATGACGAAGTCGAACGTGATCGGCTACGTCGCCTCCTTCCCTATCCCCGAGGTCGTGCGGGGCATCAACTCCTTCATGCTGGGCGCCCGATCGGTCAATCCGAAGACCAGCATCAAGGTGGTCTGGGTCAACACCTGGTATGACCCGCCCAAGGAGGGCGATGCGGCCAAGGCGCTGATCGACCAGGGCGCCGACATCATCACCCAGCACACGGATTCGCCGGCGCCGTTGCAAGTGGCGGAGAACCGAGGCGTCAAGGGCTTCGGCCAGGCCTCCGACATGGTCGCCTTCGCGCCCAAGGCGCAGCTCACAAGCATCGTCGACAACTGGGACGGCTACTATGTCGCCCGCGCCAAGGCGGCGCTGGACGGCAGTTGGAAGATGTCCGACACCTGGGGCGGCTTCAACACCGGGATGGTCGAGATGGCACCCTTCACGAACATGCCGGCCGACGTCACCAAGATGGCCGAGGCGACGGTAGCCAAGATCGCCGCCGGCACGCTGCACCCCTTTCAGGGCCCGATCAAGAACCAGAAGGGCGAGGTCGTCGTGAAAGAGGGCGAGCGGCTCGACGACGGCAAGCTCCTGGGCATGAACTGGTACGTCGAAGGCGTCGAGGGCAAGCTGCCGAAGTAGCGACCTCAGCCCACGTCGAGCAATCGAGACAAGGCGAGTGCCACGACCTCGGTCGCCAGGCCGAGGTCGGTGAGCCGGAGCTGCTCGTCGGCGCCGTGGGCGTTGGCCTCCGCTATCGTCCTGGGCCCGGCACCGTAGAGCACGGTCGGCACGCCGGTCCGGGCATAGTGGCGGGCATCCGTATAGAGTGGCACGCCGTGGAGGCCCACCGCCTCGCCCGACACCTCGGTGGCAGCGGCGGCGATCGTTTGGCCCAGCCTCGTCGAGGCCTCGGTCGGGATCAGCGGCTCGGCCAGCAGCAGGCGCTCGACCTCGACCGCGGCGCCGGGATAGGCGGCGACCGCGGCTTCGATCCGTTCCCTGAGATCGGCCTCGACGGCGCCCGGATTCTCCTCCGGGATCAGCCGCCGGTCGAGCCTGAGGGCGACCAGGTCCGGGACCACGTTGGTGTTGACGCCACCCTCGAACCGCCCCACCACCAGGCTCGGGCTCTCGATCCCATCGACCGAGGAGCGGACCTGCCCATAGCCCTTGCGCGCCTCATAGAGCGCGCCCAACACGCCGGTCGCCGCCTCCAGCGCGTCGACACCGGTGGCCGGCAGGGCGGCGTGGGCCTGGCGCCCGCGCACCCGCACCTCCAGATGCAGACAGCCGTTGTGGGCGACGACGACGCCGTGCGCCAAACCGGCGCAGATCGCCAGATCGGGCTTGGTAATCCCTTGCGCCAGCAGCCATTCGGGGCCGAGCCCGCCGCCCGATTCCTCGTCGTAGGTGAAATGCAGTTCCACCGTGCCGGCGAGTTTCGGCCCAACCGCCTGCAGGGCCAACAAGGCGAAGGCATAGGTCGCGAAATCGGACTTCGAGGTCGCCGCAGCGCGGCCATAGAGCACGCCGTCATCGATCTCGGCGCCGTAGGGCGGTCGGGTCCAGCCCTCGCCCGCCGGCACCGCGTCGCCGTGCGCGTTGAGCGCGACCGTCGGTCCCTCGCCGAAGCGCAGCCTGACGACGAGGTTGGTGACCGAGACGAGGCCCGCATCGCGGACCAGGCCGGCCGGGACGGCGTGGCGCTCGACCTCGAATCCGAGCCCTTCCAGCAAGACGGCGGAGGCTTCGGCATGGCCCGCAAGATCGCCCGGCGGGTTCTCCGAGGGCCGGCGGACGAGGTCGGCGAAGAACGCCACCTGCTCGTCGCCTCGATCTCGCAAATAGTCGCGAAGCCGCTCCCAATCGCCCGTCACGGCTGCCTCAACTCGGCCACGGTCTGGGCCGGCTGCAGCTCGCTGTCCCAGGGAAACAGGATCCAGGTGTCCTGGCTTACCTCGGTGACGTAGGTGTCGACCAGCGGCCGGCCGTCGGGCTTGGCGTAGACGGTTGCGTAATGCGCATTCGGCAACATATCGCGGACCAGCCGCGCCGTCGCACCGGTGTCGACCAGGTCGTCGATGATGAGCCAGTCGGCGGTCTCGAGCCGGACCTCCTTCAAGACCTCGGGCGCGCCCCGCGCCTGATCGCGATAAGAGCGCACGCAGACGGTATCGATCAGGCGCAAGTCCAATTCGCGGGCCACGATCGCGGCCGGCACCAGGCCGCCCCGGGTGATGGCGACGATGCCTTGGAACGGCCCCTCGTCCGCCAACCGCCACGAGAGCGCTTTCGAATCGCGATGCAACTGATCCCAGGAGACCGGGTAGTGTTTGGCGTAGGTCATGGCGCCCAAGATGCCGAGACCGGAGGGTCGAGATCAAGCGCTTTTGCTACTCCGCCCGCACGAGCCTCACCCGGGCGGCGGCGCGGCGTCCGAGGGCGTCGATCAGGACGATCTCGGTAAAGCCGGGGCCGTCGGGCCGCCACTTCGCGACCCGGTTCCATTTCCGGGCAGCCAATGGGGCGCCGTCGACGAGCCAGGTCAGCGGCCGGCGGCCGCCTTCGGCGCTGAGACCGATGCTGCGGCCGGCCTGCGGCAGGGCCACCAGGCTGGCATCGAGCGGAAAGACGATCCGGGGCGGTCGCCCCTTCTTCGCCGGCATCGCGCGGCCGGCACCCG
>JASLMY010000263.1 GCA_030746295.1 Alphaproteobacteria bacterium
AGCCTTCCAGGTACCAAGGCCGGCCTGCGTCGTTCATAATCCGATAGACGTTCTGCCGCACCCAGATCCGCTCTCTCGTCTTGTGCCTGAGTATCTCGCATTCGAACCCCTCGACGAAGCCCTGCTCCTCGAGCAAGCGGCGCATGGTCTCTCGGTCCTCGGCATCGACATAGACGTCTTTGGCGATGTTCCGGACCGCGCGCAGCAATTCGGCTTCGCTATCGTAGCCATGCATACGAGCGCCGGCAGGGTTGGCCATGACGTAGCGTCCGTCCGCCGTCGATCGGAATATTCCGATCGACGACATCTCATAGAGACGCCTGAAGTCATCGCGCCGGATGGCGTCATCCCGGTGGGCGAACGATTGGGGCGTCTGATCTGGCATCGCGAATTCTTGAACGCTGTCTGCGACTTGTCGGTTGCCTTGACCGAGGCCGCCGATCTCAAGTGCTAGATTACGCTCTTCGCAGACAGCGGCAACCTCGATGCTCTGGCAAGGGCACTATCTAGAGGCAAAGGACATAGACCGGATGACGGCGGGCGCCTTCAAGCCGCCGCCGCCGCGTCAGTGGGGTCGCGCAGGACGTAGCCGCGGCCCCAGACGGTCTCGATATAGTGCTCGCCGCCGGTCGCCGCCGACAGCTTTTTCCTGAGCTTGCAGATGAAGACGTCGATGATCTTCAGCTCTGGCTCGTCCATGCCGCCGTAGAGATGGTTCAAGAACATCTCCTTGGTGAGCGTCGTGCCCTTGCGCAGCGACAACAGCTCCAGCATGGCGTATTCCTTGCCGGTCAGGTGCAGGCGCTGGCTCTCGACCTCGACCGACTTGGTGTCGAGATTGATCGTCAGCTTGCCGGTGCGGATGATCGACTGCGAGTGTCCCTTCGAGCGCCGGACGATGGCATGGATGCGCGCCACCAGATCGCGCTTGTCGAACGGCTTGGTCAGGTAGTCGTCGGCGCCGAAACCGAGACCCTTGACCTTGTCGTCGGGCTCGGACATGCCCGACAGGATCAGGATCGGCGTCTCGACCTTGGAGACCCTGAGCTTCTTGAGGACGTCGTAGCCGTGCAGGTCGGGCAGGTTCAGGTCAAGAATGATGATGTCGTAGTCGTAGAGCTTGCCGAGATCGAGGCCCTCTTCCCCGAGGTCGGTCGTATAGACGTTCAGCCCGTCGCCCTGCAGCATCAACTCGATGCTTCTCGCCGTTGCGGAATCGTCCTCGATCAGTAACACACGCATCGCCGCTCTCCCTTCAGGTTTGATTAACGAAGGTTAACGCGAAAAGGTTAACAACCCGTAAACCGTTGCTCTCGTTCAGGGATAATCCGGTCGTCGATGATGGTGCGGGGGCGTTTCGTCGGTACGCTGGCGCCATTTGGGTCGGGTCAGTCCGCCGCCTCCGAGAGGCCGGGGATGTGGTTGCAGATCGAGGCGGCGAGCCCGCCGTCGGCGAGCACGTTCTGCCCGGTCACGTATTGCGCGTCCTTGCTCAGCAGGAAGGCGACGACGCCCGCCAGATCTTCGGTCGGATCGCCGATATAGCCTAGCGGCACCAGCGCCTCACGCGCCGCCTTTACCCGGTTGTCGGCATAGACCCGGGCGGAGAGCGGCGTGTGCACGGCGCCCGGCGAGAGACAATTGACGCGGATGCCGTCGGGCCCCCATTCCTGCGCCAACTGCGCCGTCAGCATGATCAGCGCCGCTTTGGTGGTGCTGTAGGCGCCCATGTTGCGGTAGGGCATGACGCCCGCGGTCGACGCGGTGGCGACGATAGCGCCCCGGCTTTCCTTCAGGGCCGGATAGGCCGCTTTGGCCAGCAGCCACGTCGCCCGCAGGTTGACGTTCATCATCAATTCCCAGGTCGCTACGTCCATCTCGGCGAACTTCTCCGGGCGAGTGATGCCGGCGTTGGAGAACAGGGCGTCGAGCCCGCCAAAGGCTGCCACGGCGGCGCGCAGCAGGCGTTCCGGGGTCTCGACCTCGGCCAAATCGCCGGTCAGCGGCAGCACTTCGGCACCGATCGATTCCAGCTCCGCCGTCATCGGGCCAAGGGTCTCGATGCCTTCGCGATCGCAGAGCGCGATCCGCGCCAGGCCGCCGTCCTTGGCCGCATCCCGCGCGACGCGCCGTGCGACGGCGCCGCCGATGCCGCGGCTGCCGCCGGTGATCAGAATACGCATGCTGTCCTCCTCGGTTGGGAATTTGCCGTCACCAGGGGCGGGTCGGGCGGTCCTCAGGGCTGCAGGTGCGCGACCAGGAATTCGCGTCCGGCGGCGATCGCCTCCTCCAGTCGCGACATGTAGGGGTCGTAGTGGGCGCAATCGAGCAGTAGAAGCTCTTTCGGCTCCAGCGCCCGGTGGTAGGCCTCCAATTGGTCGCGGGTCGGCACGCGGGTGTCGTGTGCCGCGATGATCATCAGCAAGGGCGTCGGGCTGATCCGGTGCATGAAGGACCAGGGCTCGTATTCCAGCCAGAGATCGCGGCTGCGCAGCGTCACCTCGTTGCGATAGGCGGTGCCGGCGCCCATCTTCTCGGCCCACTGGGCGGTCTCGCCGCCCGGCTGATAGACCGGCACCGTGGCCGGCGCCTCGCCCCGCGCGCGGGCGTCGTAGTCCTCGTAGATCTGCGCCAGGAAGCCCGGCATCTCCGGCGCCGTCACCATGCGCTCGATCGCGCCGGAGCCGCTGGTCACCGGCACCTGGCTGACGACGCAGGCGACCCGCCGGTCGACGGCGCCGATCACCAGCACGTGGCCGCCGGAATAGCTGGTGCCCCACAGGCCGACGCGGCTGGCGTCCACCTCGTCCTGGATGCGGGCATGGGCGATCACCTCGCGCATGTCGCGGATCTGTTGCCAGGGATCGACCTCTTGGCGGATGGCGCCGCCGCTGTTGCCGAAATTGCGGTGGTCGTAAACCAAGCACGCGAGCCCCGCGGCCTGAAAGGCGCGCGCGTAGGGGTCGAGCCCCATGTCCATCAGCCCACTGAAACCGTGGCTCATCACCACGGCCGGGTGCGGCCGGGCACCGTCGGGCAGGTAGAGCCGCCCGGCCAGATCCACCCCATCGGCCATGGCCATTCGGAGTTCGCGCGCTTCCATGTCATCCTCCCGCCAGTCGTGACGACCTCGGGTCAAGTCTAGCAAAGCCGGAGGGGCGCATGAACGACCACGGCGGCGGACCCACGTCGCCATGACGAAAACTCTGGTGGCTGGGCCGGCTGATGTCGTGATGGTACTTGCCGTGGTTCAACAGGGGGAATCCGAAATGGCATTGTCGGTCGGTTTGATCGGTTGCGGCTCGATCGGCGCCGCGGTGTTGGCGGCGCTCGACGGCGGTGCGATCGGCGATGTCGCCTGCGACGCCATCCTGGTGCGGCAGCCGCGAGAGGCGGGCAGCGTCGATCGACGCTTGACCACCGACATCGCGCCGTTCCTGGACGCCGGACCGAACCTCGTCGTCGACTGTGCGGGGCAAGCGGCCTTGCGAGAGCACGGTGCGGAGGTCCTGTCCCGAGGCCGCGACCTCATGACTGTTTCCATGGGAGCGTTTTTCGACGACGCGCTCCATCGCGACCTGGTGCGCCTGGCCGAGGCGAACGGTGCCAAGCTGCTGCTGCTGTCGGGCGCGGTCGGCGCCTTGGACCTTTTGGGTGCGGCGGCGGAAGGCGGCCTCGACTCCGTCGAGATGGCGATCGAGGCTCCCTGGACGACCCTGCACGGGACGCCCGCCGCGGAAACGCTCGACTTGGCGGCCCTGACCGCGACGACGACGGTCTTTCGAGGAACTGCCCGCGAGGGCGCCCGGCACTATCCCCATACCGCCAACATCGCCGCGGCGGTGGCGCTGGCCGGCCTCGGCCTCGACGAGACGATCCTCGAGGTTCGGGCCAAGCCCGACGAGGACGGCTACGTCGTCACCCTGGCGGCGACCGGCGCCTTCGGCCGCTTTCGCCTCGAGGAGGAAATGAAGCTCGACCCTCGAACCCGAACCAAGGTCGCGCCGCTGGTGTCGTGGGCGGTGCTGAAGTCGATCCGCCAATATGCCGCGACGGTCAAAATGGGGCGGTGAGCGAGGCCAGCGAGAAAGACGCTCTCACCAGAGCCGGATGCTGTCGTAGATGCGCACGTTGATCTGGGCGCGCATGCCCGGCACCAGGTTGGGCGGCGGGTCGTCGAGCGAGATGCGCACGGGCACGCGGGCGACGGGATCGCCGAACCGGCTGCCGTTGACGATCCGCTCGCCCAGCCCCATCTCGGTCGCCGTGGCGTTGCTGATCTGTTGCAGCTTGCCGCGGAAGTCGCGGAAGGGGTAGGCCTCGAAGTTGACGCGCACGTCTTGCCCCACCTTGATGTGGCGCATCTGGCTCTCGTCCACGTAGGCCTCGAGCCAGAACCGCCGCGGGTCGTGCAGCATCAGGATGTGGACGCCGTCCTCCAGATACTCACCCTCGAAGCGATAGATGCGGCCGACCACGCCGTCGATCGGGCTGACGATGCGCCGGTAGCCGAGCTCTTCCTCCTTGAGCTTGATCGAATCCCGGATTTTGGCGAGCTGAATGGCCGAGACTTTGATCTTTTCCAGGATGACGTCGACCTGAACGCGGGTCGCCTCGAGCTGCTCCAGCTGCTTTCGCGCCACCGCGATCTGGCCCTTCAGAAGCGTGGCCTCGCCGCGCAGCATCAACGCCTTGTCTTGCTCGGCGGTCAGCCCCGCCTCGGGCGTCAGCTTCTTGTCGAAGAGCGTCTGGACGCGGGCGAGGTTCTTATCGGCAACCGCCAAGCGGTCGCGCACGGCGCGATACTCCAATTCGAGGGCGCCGATGCGCACGCGCTGCGTCTCGATCTTGGAGCCGAGCTCGATCTCGAAGGCGGACTTCTCGGACAGGAGGCGTCCGCGCTCCGCCTCCTTCAAGCGAAGATCCGTCCGCAGCGAAGCAATCTCGAGCTCGATGTCCTCGTGGGCCAGGACGATCAGCAGCTGGCCCTTCTGAACCGGGCTGCCCTCTCGGACCAGGATATCTTCGATCTTGCCGTCGACCCGGGCCGAGATCTTGGTCAGCTCGGTTTGAATGCGGGCGTTGTTCTCGTAGACGTGGGTCAGCCAAAAGAAGACCTCGTAGGTCAACAGCAGCAGAGCGCCGATACCTCCGGCGAAGACGGCTATTTTCAGACTTTTCTTGGCACCCATTGCCGACTATCTCGATCAGCAGGGCCGACGGCCAGACGTCCGTCTTGGCAAAATGAGCCCGCGGTATGAGGTTACGATCCTAGCGGCCGGGCCCGGATGCATCGCCGGTCCTTCGACCCCGGTCCTTGCCAATTCGCTGCATTTCACGCTAGCAGCAAAGCCTATAGTCAGCAACTCAGCCGATGCGGAGCAGCAGCCGCGTCGGCGTCGGGCTGGCCGTTAAGGACGAGGTAGGCCGTTGGTGTCGAGCAGCATCGCCGAGAGGGAAGAGCCGGGCGTGCGCACGCTGTTGCGCGAGCCCAACTTCCTTTCGGTCTGGCTCGCCGGCGGGCTGAGCGGCGTCATCCGCTGGTTCCAACTGCTCGCCCTCGGCGTCTACACCTTCGAGACCACGGGCTCGCCGTTGCTGGTCTCCCTGGTGCCGATCCTGTGGATGCTGCCCTTGCCGCTGTTCGGGCCGCTGATGGGGGTGGTAGCGGACCGCCTCAACCGCAAGCGGCTTCTCGTCTGGTCGCTGGCGGCGGTCACCCTCGGCTCGGGCCTGCTGACGGCGCAGGCCTATGCCGGCGACTTCGACTTCCTCCATGTCGCCGCCGCATCGATCCTGGGCGGCCTTTTCTGGGCCACCGACATGCCGGTGCGTCGGCGGATTCTGGGCGACCTCTCCGACCGTGCCATCTCCACCGCCATGGGCCTGGACTCGGCGACCGGCAACGCTACCCGCATGACCGGGCCGCTCTTGGGCGGCGTCGCCCTGCAGCTGGTCGGTGTTACCGGCGTCTTTCTCTTCAGCGCCGCCGTCTATGCCGTCTGCGTGCTGCTGGTGGTGACCGCCAAGCTGCCGGAGCGGGGCGAACGGCTGGCCTCGCCGAACCTGCTGCACGACCTCGTGGCCGGCCTCGTGTTCGTGCTCGGCGACAAGCGGATGAAGCGCATTCTCACCATCACCATCATCTTCAACATGTTCGGCTTCCCCTTCACCTCGATGATCCCGGTCATCGGCAGCGATACGCTGGGCTTGGAGCCGTTCATGGTCGGCGTGCTCTCCAGCCTCGAGGGCTTCGGCGCCTTCGCCGGCGCGTT
>JASLMY010000264.1 GCA_030746295.1 Alphaproteobacteria bacterium
CGCCTCGTGGTCCGGTTCCGGCCGCTTCTCCTCCCAGACCTCGAGCATCGCCTCCAGGACACGGCCGACGTCGCCGACGATGGGCACGTCGACCAGCACGTTCTTGTTGATCGACGAGGGGTCGATGTCGATGTGGATCTTCTTGGAATGGGGGCTGAAGGCGTCGAGCCGGCCGGTGATGCGATCGTCGAAGCGAGCCCCGACCGCGATCATGACATCGCAACCGTGCATCGCCAGGTTGGCCTCGTAGGTGCCGTGCATGCCGAGCATGCCGAGGAACCGGGAATCGCTCGCCGGGTAGGCGCCGAGGCCCATCAGCGTGCTGGTGATCGGATAGCCGGTCGCCTTGACGAAGCGGCGCAACAACTCAGAGGCCCGGGGGCCGGAATTGATGACGCCGCCGCCGGTGTAGAAGACCGGCCGCTTGGCACCGGCGATCAGCTCGACCGCCTCGCGGACCCGGCCCGGATCGGCCTCGGTCTTCGGCCGGTAGCTCTTGTGCTGGACCGCGCTCGGGCCGCTGTAGTGGCCGGCCGCGATGCAGACGTCCTTCGGCAGGTCGACCACCACCGGCCCGGGTCGGCCATTGGTCGCGACATAGAACGCCTCGTGCATGACGCGGGCCAGATCGTTCACGTCCTTGACCAGATAGTTATGCTTGGTGCAAGGCCGGGTAATGCCGACGGTGTCGGCCTCCTGGAAGGCGTCGTTGCCGATCATGTGCGTCGCCACCTGGCCGGTGAGGCAGACGAGCGGAATCGAATCCATCAGCGCGTCGGCGAGCCCGGTGACGGCGTTGGTGGCGCCCGGGCCGGAGGTCACCAGCACCACCCCCGGCTTGCCGGTCGAGCGGGCATAGCCCTCGGCCGCGTGCACGGCGCCGCCTTCCTGGCGGGCCAGGATGTGGCGAATGCTGTTCTGTTGGAAGAGCGCGTCGTAGATCGGTAGTACCGCGCCGCCCGGATACCCGAATATCACTTCGACGCCCTGGTCGATCAGGGCCTTGACGATGATTTCGGCGCCCGGCATCGGGTCGCGGGCGTTCAGATCGGCCGACATGGCTTGCTACTCCTCCATCGTAACGAAACCGCCCACGATCCGGTCGTCGAACGGCCGCCGTCTCGAGACGCGACCGTCGCTTTCCACGCGGGCGGAGGCCGGCAACATAGTCACTCAGTCTTCGAGGGTCAACAGAAATTGACTTATTTCCGGAAAGATTATGCCATAAAAACATTCTGAATCTTGCGCCAATATTCGATTCCACGCATGCATCTTGTTTCGCTGCCAAGTGAGCTGGCGCTTGGCATAGCGGCGCGTCGCCTGCTTGGCGGCCAGGAGTGCCGCCTCCAGCGGGATCTCGCCCGCCAGGTGGCGCAGTAGCTCCGGCATGGCGAGGGCTTTCATGGCCGGCAGCCCGGGGTCGAGGCCCAGGGCCGCCAGCCGGCGGACCTCGTCGAGTGCGCCGGCGGCCATCATCGCCTCCAGGCGGGCCTCGATGCGCCGGTAGAGGCGGGCCCGCGGCAACTCCAAGACGTAGCCGCGCCACGGCATCTCGAGGCCAGCCTCGGCCGGCTCGGCCCGCTGCCAATCGGCGAGCGAGCGACCGGTCGCCTCGACGACCTCGAAGGCGCGTTGCAGGCGCTGCGTATCGCTCGGCCGCAGGCGCTGCGCCATCTCCGGATCCCGCGCCGCCAGCTCGGCGTGAAAGGCCTCGTTGCCGAGCGCGGCCAGGCGGCGGCCGGCGGCCGCGCGAACCGCCGCCGGGACCGTCGGGATCGGCGCCAGGCCCTCGGTCAGGGCGGCGAAGTAGAGCCCGGTGCCGCCGATCACGATCGGCGTGCGCCCCGCCGCCAGCGCCGCCTCGATCTCGGCCTTGGCGAGCCCCAGCCAGCGTCCGGCCGAGCCGGGCTCGGAGACCGGCCAAATGCCATAGAGCCGGTGCGGCACGCGGGCCTCGTCGGCCGGCGTCGGCCGGGCGGTGAGGACGCGGAGCTCGGCATAGAGCTGCATGCTGTCGGCGTTGATGAGGACGCCCGGCAGCTCGGTCGCGAGCCGCATCGCCAACGCCGACTTGCCCGATGCCGTCGCACCCGCTATCAGGATCGCGTGTGGCTTCATCGCCGCCCTATAGCCTGATGCGCGGCGCAATGGCGCCGCCGCCCCTTGACGCGATGAAATACGTCCTGACCCTGATCGGCAAGGCACTTTCAGCCGACCACTTGAGCGAAGCCGCGGCCCTGGTCGGTGCCGAGGCGCCGGCCTGCTGGCTGGCCGAGGGCGCGGCCGCCGAACTTTTTTTCGAAGCCCCGTCGGCCGAGGCGACGGCCCGCGTCCGCCGCGCGCTCGGCGGGGCCGAGATCGACCTGGCGGTGCAGGCTGCCCGTGGGCGTCGCCGCCGGCTGCTTCTGGCCGACATGGATTCGACCATCATCACCGTCGAATGCATCGACGAGATGGCCGACATGTTGGGCCTGAAGGAGGAGATCCAAGCCATCACCGCCGCCGCCATGGCCGGCGAGCTGGACTTCGCACAAGCCCTGAGGCGCCGCGTGGCCATGCTCGAGGGCCTGCCGCTGGAGGCGTTGCAGCGGGTCATGGACGAGCGTGTCACGCTGACCGCCGGCGCTCGGACCCTGGTCCAGACCATGCGCGCCGACGGGGCGTTCACGGTGCTGATCTCGGGCGGCTTCAGCTTCTTCACCGAGCAGGTGGCCGAGGCGGCCGGCTTCGACCGGCAGTTCGCCAATCGGCTGTCGCTGGCGGACGGTCGCCTCGACGGCACCGTCTTGGCGCCGATCGTCGACCGCAATGTCAAATTGGAGACCTTGCGGCGTCTCGCCGCCGAGCGGGGCCTCGACCGCAGCCAAACCATGGCCGTGGGTGACGGGGCCAACGACTTGGAGATGGTCCGGGCCGCCGGACTGGGGGTCGCCTTCCACGCCAAGCCGGTGCTGGCCGACGCCGCGGCCGCGCGGATCGACCACAACGATCTGACCGCGCTCCTCTATCTGCAGGGCTATCGCAAGGACGAGTTCCGCGGCTAGAACACGGTCCGTGGCATTAGCTCTCGTCGAGCCGGACGGCGACGAAACGCAGGTCGCCGCCGCGTTCCAGGAGCAGCAGAATGGATTTCCGTTTCGACTTCTGGACCTGACCGACCTTGGCCTTGACCTGCTCGGGCTTGCTGACCTCTTCCTGCCCGACCTCGACGATGATGTCGCCCTCGCGGATACCCTTCTCGGCGGCGGCGCTGTCGGCGTTGACCTCGGTGACGACGACGCCGGCCGCGTCCTCACGCAGCTCGAACTTGTCACGCAGGTCCGGCGTGATGCCCGAGAGCGTCATGCCGAGAGTCTCGACCTTGCGCGGGGAAGGTCCGGACTTCGGATCCGCCGAGGCCAGCTGCTGCTCCTCCGCCAGCTCCAGCTCGCCGATCGAGACCTCGACCTTGACGCGCTTTTCGTCACGCCAGAGCTCGACCGGAACGGCCTTGCTGATCCGAGTCTCGGCGACGATCCGCGGCAGCGCCCGCATCTCCTCGACCTCCTTGTCGTCGAAGCGGAGGATGATGTCGCCTTGCTTGATGCCCGCCTTGGCGGCCGGCCCGTCCTCGCTGAGGCCGGCGACGAGGGCGCCCCTGGCGTCCTTCAGGCCCAGGCTCTCGGCGATCTCGTCGGTCACCGTCTGAATCCGGACCCCGAGCCAGCCGCGCCGCGTGCGGCCATGCTCTTCCAGCTGCTCGATGACGTTCTGGGCCAGCGCTGCCGGAATAGCGAAGCCGATGCCGACGCTGCCGCCCGACGGCGAGAAGATCGCCGTGTTGATGCCGATCACCCGGCCGTCCATGTTGAAGAGCGGGCCGCCGGAATTGCCACGGTTGATTGAGGCGTCGGTCTGGAAGAAGTCGTCATAGGGGCCGGCGTTGATGTCGCGGCCGCGGGCCGAGATGATTCCCGCCGTCACCGAGCCGCCGAGGCCGAAGGGGTTGCCGATGGCGACCACCCAGTCGCCGACCCGGGCGACGTCGGAATCGCCCCAGGTAACGGCCGGCAGCGGCTTCACCGGTTTAACCCTCAACAGGGCCAGGTCGGTCTTGGCGTCCTTGCCCAGCACCTCGGCCGGCAACTTGGTGCCATCGGAGAGCGTCACGGTAATTTGATCGGCCTCGGAGATGACATGGTTGTTGGTGACCACCAGGCCGGCCTTGTCGATGACGAAGCCGGAGCCGAGCGAGGTGACGCGTCGGCTGGGCCGTTGGCGTTGATTGGGCCGGTTGCGCTCGAAGAATTCCTTGAAGAACTCCTCGAAGGGCGAGCCGGGCGGGAACTGAAACTCGAACTGGCCCGCACCGCCGCCCTCGACCTTCTGCGTCGTCGAGATGTTGACAACCGCCGGAGACAGCCGCTCGGCCAAATCGGCGAAGCTCTCGGGCGCTTCCCGGGCCATCACCGGGTTCGCTGCCAAGAATGCCAGCATCAATGTCAGCAATGCGCTGACGCCGACCTGCCAGGCCAGCCAGTGGCGCGAATGGTTCGGCACCGCGGTCCGGCACCTCGCGTGCATTGCCTTCAAGAATTCTCTCCTTCGCCTGTCGCGACCCCGAAACCGGACAATCGAGCGATTGCCGGTTCACAGTTAAGCCCCCGCGAAACAGCTTTCAAGCGTTTCATTACCCGACCGTATGGCCCGAAAATGTGTCGGGATTGTGGTCGCGTTCCGCATTGCCCTCGCCGCCCGGCCATCGGCTCAGGCCCCGAAGTGATCGACCGCACAAATAACGCCGACGCCCACCGTCGCGGCACCGAACCCGACCAGCCTGAGATACTCCGTCGACTGTGCCTGAATCACCAGCATGGCCCGCTTCATCGCCGCCGGGAAGAGCGCATAGGCACCGCCCTCGATCACCAGGATCAAGCCGAGGGCGGTCAAGAGCTCGTGCATCCCGGTTCCTCCAGCCGCTCCTCGGACGCGCCGACGGCCGGCGGCCCGGGCAAGGGGCGCGGCGCTATTCTTCCAGCTGCTTGGAGCCACCCATCTGGTCGCCGAAATAGCGGAAGAAATCGCTGTCCGGCGACAAGACCAAGGTCGTGTCCTTGGCGTCCATGGCCTTGCGATAGGCCTCGAGCGAACGATAGAAGCGGAAGAATTCGGGATCTTTCGAGAATGCCTGGGCGTAGATTCGGTTGCGCGTCGCGTCGCCCTCGCCGCGCAGGATCTCCGCCAGCTTGCGGGCCTCGGCCAGCAGCACGGTCTTCTGCCGGTCGGCATCCGCCTTGATCTTCTGGCTTTCCTCGGCACCGCGGGCGCGGGCTTCCTTGGCGTCGCGCTCGCGCTCGGCCTGCATGCGGCGAAAGACGGCGAGCGAATTCTCCTCCGGCAGATCGGCCCGCTTGATGCGGACGTCGATGATGGCAATGCCGATCTTCTCGGCTTCCGAGTTAACCGCCGACCGGATCTGATGCATCAGCTCGCGCCGCTCGCCCGACAGCACCGACTGCAACTCGACAGTGGCGAGGACGCGGCGGACGCTGGAGTTGATGATCACGGCGAGCCGCTGGCCGGCGAAGGTCTCGTTGTTGACCGTGCGGTAGAATTGCAGCGGATTGGAGATCCGGTAGCGCGTGTAGGCGTCGACCACGAGGCGCTTCTTGTCGGAGGCGATGATCTCTTCCTGTGGCGGGTCGTAGTCGAGAATCCGCTTCTCCATCATCTCGACGTTCTCGATGATCGGCATCTTGAAATGCAGACCCGGTTCCTTGACTTGGCGGCGCGGCTCGCCGAGGCGCAGCACCAGCGCCTGCTCGGTCTCCTGTACCGTGAAGAGGCTGCTGTAGCCGACGACGCCCAACACCACGACCACGATGGCGAGGCCTATTCGAAGCGTGTTCGCGTTCATTGCCGGGCCTCCCCTTGGATGCGCTTCTGGATTTCCGGCAAGGGCAGATAGGGAACGACGCCCGACTGGCCCTCCTTGCTGTCGATGACGACCTTGTTCATGCCGGCCAGGATCTCTTCCATGGTCTCCAGGTACATGCGCTGGCGGATGACGTCCTTGGCTTGGGCGTACTCGCTGTAGATGGCTAGAAAGCGCGAGGCCTCACCCTCGGCATCGGCGACCACCTGTTCCTTGTAACCCTCGGCCTCGAGGCGAACCTGCTCGGCCTCGCCGCGGGCCCGAGGGATGATGTCGTTGGCGTAGGCCTGAGCCTCGTTGCGCATCCGCTCCT
>JASLMY010000265.1 GCA_030746295.1 Alphaproteobacteria bacterium
CGCAATTCCCCCTTCGATCACGCGCTTCGGATCTTCACTGTCTCAGGGTTGGCGATCGCCGGCTTCTGGCTCGCCATTCTGCTGCAATTGCTGTTCTCGATGGAACTCGGCTGGACCCCGTTGCAGGGGCGGATCGACGGCTGGGGGCCGGACCCGATCACCGGTCTCTTCATCGTCGATTCCCTGCTCGTCTGGGATATGGAGTCGCTCTCAAGCGCGCTCCAGCACATGCTTCTGCCGGCCGCCACGCTGGCCTTCCCGGCCCTGGCGACGATCGTCCGCTTTACCCGTGCCGGTGTTCTGGACGCGGTCAACTCCAACTATGTCCTCTATGAGCGGGCGATGGGCTTCCCGGCCCGGATCATCACCTGGAAGTACATCCTCCGGAACGCGCTGATCGGCACCGTGACCCAGATCGGCCTGATCTTCGGCATCCAGTTCTCGACCGCGGTCGTCGTCGAGGCGGTGTTCGACTGGCCCGGCCTCGGCTCCTATGCGGTCAAATCGATCCTGCAGTCCGACTACAACGCGATCATGGGCTTCACCCTGCTGACGGGCGTCATGTTCATCACCGTCAACCTGATCGTCGACATCACCCACGGCTTCATCGACCCGCGTGAGAACAGATAGGGGGGATCGATGGAAACCGCACGCTTTCTGTTTCGCAAGCTGATCGAGGACCGGGTCGCCATGCTGGGCCTGATCCTGATCATGCTGCTGCTTGCGACGGCGGCACTGGCCCCCTACCTCTCGACCCATCCGGCGGACGTCGCCGAATTCCATCCGCCGATGCGGCTTCTGGGTCCCAGCGCCGACAACTGGTTCGGCACCGACCGGATGGGCAGCGACATCTATAGCCGCATCCTGTTCGGGGCCCGCATCACCATCTCCATCGCGGTGATCGCGATCAGCGTTTCTGTGCTGATCGGGGTACCGATCGGCCTCCTCGCCGGCTACTACCACGGCTGGCTGTCGGACATGCTGATGCGCGTCTCCGACATCTTCCTGGCGGTGCCCCAGATCGTGTTGGCGATCGCCATCGCGCAGACCCTGGGGCCCTCGATCGAGAACATCATCCTCGCTCTTTCCGCCACGTACTGGCCATTCTGGGCCCGGCTCGTCTATGCCGAAACGCGGTCGATCCAGAACGAGATATTCATCGAGGCCTCGATCGCTTTGGGCGCCTCGCCATGGCGCGTCATGGTGCTGCACATCCTGCCCAACATCTCCTCCTCGATCATCGTTCGCACCACGATCGGCATGGGCGGCACGATCCTGACCGCGGCGACGTTGGGCTTTCTCGGCCTCGGCGCGCCGGCGCCGTCGCCCGAATGGGGCCGGATGATCTCGGAAAGCCGCGAGTTCCTGCCCGAGGCCTGGTGGTACGCCACCGCTCCCGGCATCGCCATCTTCCTGGTGGTGATGGGCTTCAACCTGTTGGGCGATGGCCTGAGAGACATCCTCGACCCCCGCATCCGCCGGAGCCACCGCCATGACGGATGAGCTGCTGACGGTGCACGACCTCAAGGTCAGCTTCGGCACCGAGGGCGGCCTGGCGCGGGTCCTCGACAACGTCAACCTAGGCATGCGCGCCGGCGAAATCGTCGGTCTCGTCGGCGAGAGCGGTTGCGGCAAGACGACGTTGGCACGCACCATTCTCGGCGTGCTGCCGGAAAACTCGGCTCGGATCGAAGGCGGCACGATCCATTTCCAGGGCCGCAATCTGCTGCAGCTCGGCCCGGCGGAAATGGCGGCAACGGTCCGCGGCCGCGAAATCACCTTCATCCCGCAGGACCCCTACAGCTCGTTCAACCCCGTCTTCACCGTCGGCACCCAGATCATGGAGCTGATGAAGTGGAAGTCGCCAGAGGCGCGCGGCGAGGGCAAAGGCGGCGGCGAGGGCAAGGCCGCCGGCATACTGGGGCGCTATCCACGCCAGCGCTATCGGACCGACCGCGAGCGCGTCATCGAGCTGTTGAACGTCGTGCAGTTGCCGCAACCGCAAGAGATCCTACGCAAATACCCCCACGAGCTGTCGGGCGGCCAGCGCCAGCGCCTGATGATCGCGATGGCGCTGTTGCCGGAGCCGAAGTTGATCATCGCCGACGAGCCGACTACAGCCTTGGACGTCACCATCCAGGCGCAGATCTTGAAGCTGGTGCGCCGCCTGGCGACCGAGCGTGGCGTCGCCGTGCTGTTCACCACCCACGACCTCGGCACGGCGTACGAGATCTGCGATACGGTGACGGTGATGTATGCCGGCCAGGAGATGGAGGCTGCCCCAAGCGACGGCTTCTTCACCCGGCCCTCGCATCCCTATACCAAGCGGCTCTTGGAGAGCCTGCCGAGCCACGAGCACGGCATCCGCGGCATCGAGGGTGAGATCCCGACGCTAATCGACCCGCCGGCGGGCTGCCGCTTCCATCCGCGTTGCGAGTTCGCCGACGGCGATTGTCGCGACGCCCGCCCGCAGCCGAGCACAGTGGCCGAGCGGCATATGGTGCGCTGCTTCCACCCGGTGACGAGCCTGCCCCGAGAGGCCGCACAGTGACGTTGCGCGGCAACAGCGGGGCCGGTCCGGCCGTGGACGCAGCGACAATCCTCGAGGTCCGCGATCTCGCCAAGTACTTTCCCATCCGCAACGTCTGGAAGCGCCGGATCGGCTGGCTGAAGGCGCTCGACCAGGTTTCCTTCGCCGTCGACCGCGGCGAGATCCTGGGCATCGTCGGGGAGAGCGGCTGCGGCAAGTCGACCCTGGGCAAGACATTGATGGGGATTCATCCGCCGACCGCCGGCGAGATCGTCTTCGAAGGCGCCGACATCGCCGGCGCCAAGCCGAACGAGGACCGCGCGCGCCGCCGACACCTGCAATATTCCTACCAGGATCCGGGCGCCTCGCTGGACCCGCGCTGGAAGATCCGCCGCTCGCTACAGGAGCCGCTCGTCATCCATACCAAGCTGACGAGCCAGGAGCGTGACCAGCGAGTGGTGGACATCCTGGACGCCGTCGGCCTGCCGCCGGGCCACCTCGACCTCTATCCGCACGAGATCTCCGGCGGTCAGCAACGGCGCGTCGGCCTGGCCCGAATCCTGACCCTGCAGCCGAGCCTGATCATCCTCGACGAGCCGACTTCTGGTCTGGATGTCTCGGTGCAGGCGACGATCCTGAACCTCTTTCTCGACCTGCAGAAGCAGTTCAACCTGACCTATCTCTTCATCAGCCACGACTTGTCCGTGGTTCGCATGATCTGCGACCGCACCGCGGTCATGTATCTCGGCAAGATCGTCGAGTTCGGCGACACCAAGACCATCTTCGAGAACCCCCGCCACCCCTACACGCGGTCGTTGCTGTCGGCGATTCCCGAGATCGGCGGCCGGCGCATCACCGACGACTTCTGGCTCGAGGGCGAGCCGCCCGATCCCGGCGACCTGCCGTCGGGATGCCGCTTTCGCACCCGTTGTCCGATGGCGCGGGCCGACTGCGCCGAGTCCGAGCCGCCGCTCAAAAGCGACCACAAAAGCCAAGAAGTGGCCTGCTTCTACGCCGACTGACGGCGGCCGGCGCGGCTTCGGGGAGTCCCGTTCAGGCGTTGTCGAGGCAGTAGCGCGCCACCTCGGCGTGGGTCGCGAACCAGACGTCTGGATGCGAGCGGATGTAGCGGATCAGCTCCTCCAGCAGGGCGACGCGCGAGCGGTGACCGATAATGTGGGGATGCATGGTCAGCAGGAACAGCCCCTCTTCCTCGTAGGCGCCGTCGAACTCGGCCATGAAGATCTCCAGCACCGCCGACGGCGGGGTGTAGGGCCTCAACGCCGAGAAGCGGTCCATGTTGAAATAGACCGCGTCGTCCTTGATCCACTCCACCGGCAGCTCGACCATGCCCGTCGGCTCGCCGTCCTCGACCAGCTCGTAGGGCTCGTCGTCGGCCATCAGCGAGGAATCGTAGAGCAGGCCCATCTCCCGGCTGATCGCCAGGGTGTTGTCGCTGAAGTCCCAAGACGGCGTGCGGATGCCGACCGGGCGCTGGCCTGAGATTTCTTCCAGGACGTCGGCGGCCCGCATCTGCAAATCACGCTCGTCGGCCGGCGGCAGCTGGCTGTTGCGCTCGTGGATCCAGCCGTGGATGCCGATCTCGTGGCCTTCGTCGGCCAGGCCGCGTTGCTCGTCGGGATGCAGCTTGGCGACCACGGCAGGGACGAAGAAGCTGGCCCGGATGTCGTATCTTTCCAGCAGGCCACGAATACGGGGAATGGCCGCGCGAGCGCCGTACTGGCCTTGGCTGAGCTTGCCCGGCGAGGTCTCGCCCCAGCGGAGCGTCGTCGACTCGTGATCGGAATCGAACGACAGCGCCACGGCGCAGCGGGCGCCGTCCTTCCATTGCGTCGGCTTCAGCGAGCGTCCGGCCCTGACCTTGTCTACGATGGCACGCCAGCGCTGCTCCTGCCATTGCCAGGGAAGCTCGTCGTCGCGCGGTGCATCGGGCACGTTGGCTGTGGTCATCGCATCCCTCCCTCGTCTGCCATCGACAGGGCCCCTCGAGGCACCCGTCGTGGCGATATGGTCCCCGATGATTATTCCCCTCGCCGGCCCGGCCTGTCCAGCGCCGCCTCCAATCGGGCGTATCCGCTTCCGATACGGGGCGGTAGACTGGCCCCGATCGACGTCGTGGGCGAGAGCGCGACGATGAACGCATTCGACCAAAGCCGGATCTGGGACGACCCCGCGATCCGGCAGGCGCTGGCCTGGTACCGCGAGGTCCAAGCCAACCGCAAGCCGGCGAAATTCCGGATCGCCGCCACGATCCCCATCGCCATCTCGCTAAGAGCGGCCTCGGAAGAGGCGCTCTGGGACGCGCTCGAGGACCGCACGGCGGCATTTCTCGAACGATGGCGCGCGATCAAGGACGGGACCGCTCGCTTGGCCTCGCAAACCGAGGGCCCGAACCTGCTCGATCTTTGTCATGCGCTCGCCGGGCGCATGCTCCGCCACTGCAATTTCTGCCAATGGGACTGCGGCGTCGACCGGACCGGTGCCGGCAAGCTCGGCGCCTGCAAGCTCACCGACGAGAGCCGCGTCAGCTGCTACTTCCCGCACCGGGGCGAGGAGCTGATCTATCGAGGCAGCCACGGCTCGGGCACGGTCTTCTTCACCTCATGCAACATGCGCTGCGTCTTCTGCCAGAACGGCGACATCAGCACCGACAAGGACAACGGCGCGGTCACCGACAGCCGCACGCTCGCGGCGATGGCCTGGCGGCTGCGCCTGGGCGGCTGCCACAACGTCAACTGGGTCGGCGGCGAGCCGACGATCCATCTGCACCGGATCGTCGATGCGATCCGCATCTTGGGCAACGAGGCGGAGAGCCTGGATGGCGGCAGCCTCGACGGGCTGCCGGAATGGGCCGGCTATCATGGCGCCTTCAACGTGCCCATGCTCTGGAACAGCAACTTCTTCATGACCGTGGCGGCGATGCGGATCCTGCGGCTCTTGACTGATGTCTGGCTGCCGGATTTCAAGTTCGGACCGGGCCGTTGCGCCATCGGTCTTTCCAGAACGCCCCGCTATTGGGAGACCGTGACCCGGAATCTGGCCTTGCTTGGCCAGTGGGGCGAAGACCTGACGATCCGCCATCTGGTGATGCCGAACCACGTCGCCTGCTGCACCGAGCCGATCCTGGAATGGCTGGCCGAGACGCTGCCCAACGCCCCCGTCAATATCATGGACCAGTACCACCCCGATACCTTCACCGATCCGGCGAGCCCCCGATACCAGACCCGCTACGAAGAACTGGCCAGACGCCCCAGCCGCGCCGAGATCGTGCAAAGCCACCGGATCGCGCGGGACAACGGTCTCCCCTTCGAGACTGTGACGCGCGAGCGACGCTTCCTGGGAATCGGGGACTAGCACGCGCATCGCTCCGCCGCCGGGTCGACACTTATTGCCGACGGTCGCTTTGCACTCGGGTTGACCTGCATCAAAGGCGCCGGCGCAGCCTCTGTTAGAATTCGCTCCAATGGCTGAGGTTCGACGGAGACAAGGACGCCCAGTCTGGGAGGCACACCACGGAGAGCGGCATGTTCAAGAGGATTCTGGCGCCCGTGGACGGCTCGGATGCCGCCGCTCGGGCACTCGATACGGCAAGCGACTTGGCGGTGAAGTGTGGGGCCGAGCTGTTGG
>JASLMY010000266.1 GCA_030746295.1 Alphaproteobacteria bacterium
ATCCACTACGACCGGCCCTATGCCATGGAGGTCGAGGGCTATCCGGGCCTGGTGGTGCACGGGCCGCTGTCGCTGACCCTGCTCGCCGACTTCGCCCGCGACAACAACCCGGGCAAGCGGATGACCGGCTTTCACATGCGGGCCCGGGCGCCGCTCTTCGACACGGCACCCTTCGAGCTCGTGGGCCGGCCGAGCGACGACGGCAGCACCTGCGAGCTCTGGGCGGTGACGCCCGAGGGCACGGTGGCGATGAGCGCCGGCGCCAGCTTCACCTGAGGGCACCGCCCATTGCCGTACAAGACTTTCGGCTTCACCGACGAACAGGTGCTGATGCGCGATAACGTGCTGGCCTTGCTGGCTCGCGTGTTGCCGCCGGAGAAGGTCCGCGCCCTCGACGAGAGGTCCGAGTTCCCGCAAGAGGCCTTCGAGGCGCTCGCCGAGGCCGGTTGGCTGGCGTTGCCGTTTCCGGAAGAGCTGGGCGGGGTCAACGCCTCCAACAAGGACATGGCGGTCTTCATCGAGGCCATGGGCTATCACGACTACGGCGCCCGCTCCGCCTACATGACGACGGTGGTCTATGGCGGCGGCCATTTGCAGCACCACGCCACGCCGGAGCTGAGGGACGAGTTGCTGCCGCGCCTGATCCGGGGCGAGGTCAAGATGGCGATCAGCTATTCCGAGCCCGAGAGCGGCTCGGACGCGGCCGGCATCCGCACCCGGGCGGTCCGGGACGGCGACGACTACGTCATCAACGGCCAGAAGATCTATTCGACCAACGCCCATGTCGCCGACTACCTGGTGGCGAGCGTCAAGACCGATCCCGACGCCGGCCGCCACGGGCTCAGCCTCTTCGTTGTCGACACGAAGCTGCCTGGGGTGGAGATCCGGCCGATGGACGCACTCGGCGCGCGCACCAGCCGGCCGAACGAGGTCTTCCTCGATGACATCAGGGTGCCGTCACGCTATCTCCTCGGCGAAGAGAACCAGGGCTGGCGGGCGCTGATGCGGGGCCTCAACCAGGAGCGGCTGCTCTTGGCCGCGACCAGTGCCGGCCATTGCCTGAAGATCATCGAGATCGCCAAGGCCTTCGCCGGATCCCGTGTCACCTTCGGCAAGAAGATCACCGAGTACCAGGCGATCAGCCACAAGTTCGCCGACATGCAGATGCTGACCGAACAGGCCCGCCTCGTCACCTTCCACGCCGCGGAGATGCTGGACGCCGGCGAGGACGCGGTGCTCGAGACCTCGATCGCCAAGGTCGTCGCCACCGAGAACAACTACCGCGTCGCCGATATGGGGGTGCAGATCATGGGCGGCGCCGGCTACGTCGCCGGCGACATGCAGCGCCTCTTCCGCGAGGCCCGGGTCGGCCCGATCGGCGGCGGCTCGTCGGAGATCATGCGCAACGTCATCGCCAAGCGCATGGAGCTCTGAGGGCAGTGCCGGCGGGCACCCTCTACCCGCCTGGCGACGGACCTCGGACCAATCTGCTGAACTTGGCGCGCATGGCAGTGAGCGGTTGGGTCAGGTCGCCCGGACAGCACAATGCGAGGTCGCAGGCCAGTATCCGCCTCAGTCCTTCAACAGTCGCCGGAGCATCTTACCGGTCTGGCTGAGCGGCAGTTCGTGGCGGAACTCGATCAGGCCGGGGACCTTGTAGCCAACCAGTCGATCTCGGCAGAAGGCGATGATATCGGCTTCCCGCACCCGGTCGCGCTGGCTTTCCTTCAGGACGATGTAGGCCTTGACCACCTCGCCCCGATAGTCGTCGGGCTGGCCGACCACGGCGACCAACTGCACCGCCGGGTGATCGTAGATCACCTCTTCCACCTCACGCGGCCAAATCTTGAAGCCGGCGCTGTTGATCAGATCCTTCTTGCGGTCGACGATGGTGAAGTAGCCCTCGTCGTCCATCTCGGCGATGTCACCGGTGCGGAACCAGCCGCCGGCCATCGCTTCGGCGGTCTCGTCGGGCCGCTTCCAATAGGCCTTCATCACTTGCGGCCCGCGGATCACCAGCTCGCCGATCTCGCCTACGGCCACGTCGTCGCCGGTTTCCGGGTCGACGACCTTGGCGTCGGTGTCGGGCAGCGGAATGCCGATCGAGCCCGGCTTGGCCCGGTGCACCGGGTTGGCGTGGGTCAGCGGGCTGGTCTCGGTCAGGCCATAACCCTCGATCAGCACCTCGTGGCCGACCAGCGCGTCGAACGCCGCCTTGACGCTGGCCGGCAGCGGCGCGGCGTTGGTCCGACAGGCACGCAGCGAGGAATAGTCGGCCCGGCGCGCCGCCTCGTCGTTGAGCAGGGCGATGAACATCGTCGGCACCCCGAACAGCCGGGTGGCACGAAACGCCGTCACCGTCTGGGCGACGGTCGCGGCACGGAAGCGTTGGAACAGCAGAATTGTGGCGCCGGCGTAGAGTGGCACGTTCAGCGCCCCGGCCATGCCGCCGCTGTGGAACATCGGCAGGACCCCGATGCAGACCTCCGCGCCCGGCTCGAAGGCGTACCACTCGGCGAACTGCATGGTGTTGGCGACTATGTTGTGATGCGTCAGCATCGCCCCCTTTGGTACGCCGGTGGTGCCGCCGGTATAGAGCAGCACCGCTATCTCTTCCGCCGGAACAATCGTGCAGGGAGAGATCTCTGCCGTCGGCGGGCGCAACAGATCTGCGAACGCCAGAGCGCCGGCCGGCGGCGCGGTGCCGGTCCGGCCTGTCAGCACCAATCGGACACCCAAGGTCGCGGCAATCTTCGCCATGACCTCGGCGCGTTCGACCGCGCCCACGAGGATAGCGACCTCGGCATCGGCCAACTGTCCGGCGGCCTCTCCTTCAGTGAGGGCAGGATTGATAGGCACCGCCGTCGCACCCAACAGCCATGCGGCGTAGTAGCTCATCACCAGTTCGATGTCGTTGCCTAACGCCAAAGCGATCCGGTCGCCCCGGCCGACGCCCAGATCCCTGAACCCGGCGGCCACGGATTGAGCCGACCGCCAGAGCTCCCGGTAGGTCAAACCGTCACCCTCATCGCCGCTGATGTGATCGACAATGCGTACGGCGAGGCGATCGGGAAAGCGTTCCATGCTTCGTCGCAGCAGCCACCACGCCGGCACGTCGGGATAGTCGAGCGTTGTGGGAAGATGTGCCGGCCAGGCGTGGCGCCAGAGCGGTGGGTCGGCTGGTCTCCGCCGGTTAGGCACTTCCGGCGACCACCTCCAGGCCATGGCCCAAATCCAGCGCCTGCAGGTTCTGCTCATGCGCCCGGGGAATGACCTGTACCATGACAGCTTTCATCACCTCTAAGTTCATCGCCGCCAGGCGGGTCAGGGCGCCCAGCATCACCATGTTGGCGAACAGGACGTTGTCGAAATGCTCGCGTGCCAAGGCGCGTGAGGAAACCTCCACGTGGCGGTCCGCCGCGTCGTCGTGGATCTCCTCGACCATCTCGGGGTCATAGAGCACCTTGCCACTGCAGAGACCGTAGAACTTTCTGTAGGCCGGCGCCGAGAAGGCGACGAACAAGTCGGCGCTCTCCACCACCGGGCTGTCGACGAAGTCCGGCGAGATGACCAACTGCGCGCGCACGTAACCGCCGCGGGTCTCGGTGCCGTGGCTCTTCAGCATGGTCACCCGATGGCCCTGATCGACGGCGCACCGGCCCAGGATCAGGGCCATGCGGATCACCCCCTGGCCGCCGAAGCCGCTGATCAGGATTTCCGTCCGCGGCTTCATTTTCCTGCGGCCATATCGGCGCGCACCCGCGCGTTCATGTCGCGCAGCAGCTTGGAGTATTCCGGCCGGCTGTTCGAGGCGTCGTGCTTGATGCCGGTCTCCCAGACGAATTCGGTGTCCTCACCGTCTTCGGTCTTGCCCTTGGTGTGCTCGTAAATCCATTCCATGTTGACCAGCGGGTCGCGGCTGCCGAGCGCCGAGGCACCGAAATTCTGGACGCAGGGGAAGCGGATGTGGACGAAGGAGAAGCCGTCGTTCTGCATCGCCTTCTTGACGATCTTGACCGTCTGCCGCCATTGCACGGCGGTGGTCTCGGCGACGAATGTGGCGCCGGCGGCGATCACCACGTCGCAGGGGTCGAAGGACTGCTCGACCATGCCGTAGGGGCTCGAATTGGTGACGTATCCGGCCGGCGTCGTGGGCGAGAACTGGCCACCGGTGGATTCATAACCCATGTTGTCCTCGCAGATCACCGTCACCCCGAGGTTGCGTCGGGCGGCGTGGACCAGGTGCGAGGCTCCGATCGAGGCGGCGTCGCCGTCGCCGACGACCAGCAGGATCTTCTTGTCGGGTCGGGCCACCTTCAAGCCGGTGGCGACGGCGAGGGCCCGACCGTGGGTGGCGCCGAAATTATCGCCGCCCCAGGTGGCGAAGGTCTGCCGGCCGACGCAGCCGATGCCGGCGCCGAAGATCACGTCCTCCTGCTTCAGGCCCAATTCGTCGATCGCCTGTAAGAGCCAGTTCTCGATCGCGCCGATGGCGCAGCCCTGGCAGGCCTTGGTCGGCACCAGCTCCGGCCTGAGGTATTTCTTGGCCAGCTCGTTCATCACCGCACCTCCGTCCAGATGTAGGGCTGCTCGGGCATTCGCTGATCCTTGGCGACGCCGTGGAGCGCCCGGCCGACCTCGCCGACGGTATGCACCTCGCCGCTCTTGCCCATGAAATGCACCCGGCCCTTGTCCGGCGCCGCCCGCATTACTTCGCGCACCAATTGGCCGTCGTAGTTCAATTCGCAAACGAGATAGCTGAGGTCGCGCTCGAACAGCTCGTCGGGGAACGGCCACAGTGAGATCAGGCGCAGAAAGCCGGCCTTGACGCCCTGGCGGCGGGCCTCCAGGACGGCGGTCTTCACCGTGCGGGCGGTGGCGCCGTAGGCGACGGCGACGACCTCGGCGTCGTCCAGCCCTACCGCCTCGTAACGCAGAATCTCATGGCTGTGGTGGCGGATCTTGTTGATCAGCCGGAAGGTCTGCGACCACTGCGCCTCCATCTCTTCGATGTCATAGCCCTCCTCGGTATGGGTGTAAGGCGAGACGCAGACACCGGTACCCTCGCCGATCACGTTCGGCGGCAGGTCGATTTCCGAGGAATCGGCCGGAAAGAACGGCATCGACAGATTGTGCCGCCTGGGCACCACAATCTCCGACAGCGCGCCGTAGTCACCCGGCAGGAACAGGTCCTCGAACATGTCGGAGATCACCTGATCGGTCAGGATCGTCACTACCGTGCGAAACCGCTCGGCCAGGTTGAAGGCATCGATGGTCAGCCAAAAGGTCTCCTGGACGCTGTTTGGCGACAAGACAATGGTCTCGATGTTGCCGCCGTGGCTGCAATAGCGGGCGACGTAGAATTCCCCTTGCCCCGGCGCGCCGGTGATGCCGCTGACCGGACCGACCCGCATGGCGTCCACCACGACGACCGGGATCTCGTTGACGATGGCCCAGCCGTAGGCGTCGTGCATCAGCGTATAGCCAGGGCCCGAGGTTGCGGTCATCGCCTTCTTGCCGCCCAGGCTGGCGCCGGCGCACATGTGCATGCCGGCCAACTCGTCCTCGGCCTGAAGATAGTAGCCGTCGATCTGGGGAAGGCGCCTCGACATGTACTCGGCGATGTCGGTCGCCGGCGTGATCGGGTAGCCGGCGAACACTCCCAAGCCGGCGGCGATGGCACCCTCGGTCAGGGCATAAGTGCCGGCTTCCAGCAGCCGTTGGCCGTCGCGATACCGCGCCTGCCATTCGACCCATGGGGCCACCAGTTCCTCCGCCAACGCCATGGCATATTCCTTTAGTCGGATTCGATCGACGGCGCCTCGACCTTCGCCGCCACCTCAAGGCAAAAGTCCGGGCAGATTTGATAGCACAGCATGCAACCGAAGCAGTTCTGTTCGTGCTTCACGTAGACCGGGAACCAGCCGAGTTTGTTCGGCACCTCGCGCCAGGCGAAAACCTCGGTCGGGCAGATGTTGATGCAAAAGCCGCAGGCCTTGCAGCTCTCTTCCTCGAGCGCGATGTCCCAGATGCCGGCGTTCTTGGTGACTTGGGTCTTCTCGGCTTTGAAGAGGGGCATCGCCTGCCCTTCCATTCACGTGACGCGGGGGGGGCACCGGCAGCGCCTCTCTTGCGGACCGGGATCGGCGCGCGGCCTATGGTCGAGACCATAGGCA
>JASLMY010000267.1 GCA_030746295.1 Alphaproteobacteria bacterium
GCCCGACCGCCAGAACAATCGCCGGCAATCGGGCGACAACCAATCACGGACCTCAAGTCCGACAGACTGCTAGCATGAGGCAAGGTGGAGCCTTAGATCGGTGCCGGATGCCCGGCTCCGAGCAACGCGGGAGTTTCGGCAATGGACGACTTGAACAAGCTCGAGGCGCGGGCCCAAGCGGCTGCCGAGGCGCTGGCGGGTCAGCACCAGCGCGAGCAAGATCTGCGGCAAGATCGGGAACGGCTCCAGGCCGAGATGCGAGAGCTTCGTGAAAGCAACGAACGTCTTGGTGGCGACATTGAAACGCTGGGCGGTGAGAACGAACGGCTGAAGGCCGAGCACGGGAAGTTGCAGGAAGAGAACGAGCGCCTCTCCGTTAGCGACGCGGAAGCTCATGGGAAGATCGAACGTCTGGAATCCGAGATCGAGGGCATGCGCCTGGAACGCGACCGACTGGGCACCGTGCTTGAGGCACTGGTGGCTCAGATCGAGTCGAACCTGCAAGCCAGCGCAGACTCCGAGGCGACCGCTGCGGCGACCCCCGAGGCAGCTGCTGCGGCGCCTGAGGCCGCCGATGCGACC
The DNA here is from genome assembly GCA_030746295.1 of Alphaproteobacteria bacterium. The sequence continues at coordinate 583 of JASLMY010000267.1, forward strand.
ATCGCGGCGGACCCCGCCGTCGAGCCAGTGCCGGTCGAGGAGCCGGCCGGTGTCACCGAGGCCGAGGATGTGGTCGCCGCCATGTCGGACGCGATTCACGCCGACGAGGACGAGGAGCCGGAGGACAGCGCCAAGCGGCTGGTCGAACGCCTGCGCACCGTCTCCGGCGAGACCGACGAAGCGCCGTCCAGCAAAGGCAAGGGCCTGATGGGCCGAATTCGAAGCCGAACCTGACCGCATCCCTGCCACCCTCGCCGCCAGGTCGGGGCGGCCCGGGCGACGCTGCCCGCCTCAAGAGGCCTCGTCGACCTGTTGGGGAAAGCCGAGACGGCCGAGGCCCGGTAGCTTCAAGGCCGGCGTCAGAACGTCGAAACCGAAGGTCAGTCCCAGAAGGTTCAGCTCCAGCCCCTCCTCCATCGCCATCAGCACGCCAGCGAGACCGAAGAGCGATAGCTGATAACCGGTGCCGCTCGGCGTCGGCGCGACGATAGAGCCGTTGGTCAGATAGTCCTTGCCGATCGCGTGCGGCGGCAGATCAAGGCCCAGCTCGGGCACCTCGCGACCGATAAAGGCGGTAAAGGTGTTGGAGTTGGGGCCGGGCCAGACACGATACTGGTCGGGAAAGGGATAGCGGGTCGCCGCGGCACCGATCTTGGCGATCATGGCGTCAACGCCGTCGCCGCGGAAGCTGGCGAGCTTATAGGGCCGGTTGCCGAACCAATAGCCGTCCGGCACGCCGTGATGCACCGCGACCGCGCTCATGCCGCGGTAGTGGCGCCAGCCGATCACCTCGTATCGGGTATAGCTCTCGGCCCCTGTCGGCTTGGCCGTGATCCAGGTGTGCACCCCGAAAGCGCCGCGCCAGCTGAAGGCGCGGGCGGCATAGACCTCGACCACGGCCTCGGGCGTCGTGGCCGGGTCGGGCGCTTGGTGGGTCGTGTCGTTGCGCGCTTCCCACCATTTCATCGCCGACGCCTCCCCCACGTAGCGTCCCGCCAGGCTGAGCCCCACGGGCAGCGCGAAGCAGAGCAGAAACACCGCCACCGCGCGCCGGAGCCAGGCCGGAAGCAGCTTCGTCAGCCAACCTCGCCGTGTCATAGACCGAAGATGGCGCTATCGAGGCCGGAGCACCAGTCAAATGTGTTTGATGACAGCGGCGGCGGCGATCGCGCAGGACGCGATCGCCGGACACGGGGCTACTGGAAGAGAGCCAATACTCGCTTCGGCGCCGCGTTGGAGATCCCGAGCGCCGTGCCGCCGAGCGCCTGCTTGACTTGGCCGGCCGCCAAGGCGGCGTCTTCAGCCGCCAGGTCCGCGTCGACTAGGTCGCCGACGCCGGCAGTGAGCGTATCGCTCAACTTACCCAGGAAATCGCCTTGCGACTCGATCCGCTTGGCCGACGCGCCCAGGTCGGCAAGCTTGGACGAGGAATTGACGATGGCAGCGTCCAAGGCGCTCAAGGCAGCGCCGGCATTGGCGCTGCTGTCCAGCGCCAGGGTGTCGATGCCGAGGCCAACGCCGGAGAAATCCTGCGCCGCGACGGTGAAGCGGTCGCCTTCCTCGTTGCTCAGCACGTTCAAGCTCTGAGCACCCGCGGCGACCAGGTTCGTGCCGCCGAAATCCGCCGCCTCGACGAAGCCGTCGGCCTGCTGGCGCAAGGCGTTGAACTCGGCATTCAGGGCATCGCGCGAGGCCTGATCGAGGCCCTCTTGGCTCGCCTGCACAGCCAGCGCCTTCATCTCGACCAACGTGTCCGAGACCATGCGACCGGCTTCGGTGGCGACATCGACGATGGCGCCCGCATTGTCCAGGCCCGAACGCACTGCCGAGCCGCCCGAGATCTCGCCCAGCATCTGCTGCGCGATCGCCAGCGTCGCCGCATCGTCCTTCGGCGAGTTGATCTTCTTGCCGCTGGCGATCTTCTCTTGCGTCTTGGAAAGGTCGTGATTGGTCGAATTCAAATGCCGCAGCGCAGTCATGCTGCCGGCATTGGTGTTAACTGAGCCCACCATTTTAGCATCTCCTTTCGGCAGCCCCGCTGTCCGAAGACCCCTTCTGGGGTAGCGGATCGGTGGCTTTGCGCCCCGCCGTCGCCGGCGGTTTGCCGTTTCGTGGTTCGCTTGGCCTGCTTCTGCAGGTACGGTCAATGTGACCGCAAGACCTTAAGATTGCGTAAACGCTTCCTAGCAACCGCGACGTCAGATCACGAGGTTGACGATGTCGCCCGGCGGCTTGGCGCGGAATTGTGGGGCGCCGTCGACGAAGTTGATGCCTTGCGAGGCCGCAGCGGTGCCGTGCCGCTCACCTTCATCGGTGGTCTCGGCCGCCTGGCGGCGCAGCTCGATGCTGGCCTGGATCCGCGCCGCCTCGGCCTTCGCCGCGACCTGACGGTCCTGGGCCGAGGGCTCGGCCGGTGCGGTGGCCGCGGCCTTGACCTGCTCCATCTTATCGATCGTCGCTTCAGGGTCGTCCGGCACCGGGCTCGTGTCGATCGCGACCTCGCCGGCGACCGCGTACTTGCGCCCGTCGGGGCCGGTCTCGAAGGTATAGCTGGGCGCGCTCGCGTATTGGCCGCCGGCCGCGGCATGGGCCTGCTCGTGCGCCCGGACCTGTTGGTCCGTCCGCTTCAGCTCGGCCACCTGTCGGCTCTCCTCGGCCGTCAGCTCGCCAGGCTCCGTCGGGACCGCGCCGGAAGCGCCGCCGCCGTAGCGCTCGGCGACGTCGGCCGGATTCAGCTCGGCCGCTCGCGTCCGCTCCTGGAAAGCTTGTTCCTGCAAGGCCCGCAGGGCGTCGACCGACAACAGGCTCGAGCCTGGCCGACCCGCCTCCTTGCCTTGACGCTGCGTCTTCTCGACCGGCTCCAGTGCCCGGGCGCGGGTCGTCGCTTCGGTCTTTGCCGCGGATTCGGGCGTCGCTGCCGCGTCCGGCCGCGCCGACCGGCGCGCGAAGACCCCGGGCTCGAAAGCCTGGCGTGGAATGCCGCCGAATTGCACCGGGGACGAGGTCATCGGAATCCTATATATCACTCGGCGCGCAGCGAACGCGCCGAGCCCAGCATCAGGCAGATTCCTTAAGCTAATCTGAACGGCGGGAGGGGCCGAGGCCCGGCCGGCTACAGGAAGACGTCGCCGCCGTTCGGGCTCAGGCATTGGCCCTGATAGTAGCGCGCGTCCTCGGAGGCGAGGAAGACGTAGCTCGGCACGATCTCCGCGATCTCGGCAAACCGACCCTTGGGAATCGACGCCTTGATGGCATCCAACAGGGCGTCGTCCACGTCGGCAAGCAGGGGCGTCTCCGTGGCGCCGGGGGCGACGCAGTTGACGTTGACGTTGCGCGCGCCGACCTCCAGCGCCACTGAGCGGGTGAAGCCGATGATGCCGGCCTTCGCCGCCGTGTAGTGGGCATAGCCGGGCGCGCCCTTGTAGGCCAACTGCGAGGCCGTGTTGATGATTTTGCCCCAGTTCTGCATGTACAACAGCGGCAAGATGCGCCGCGTCATCATGAAGACGCTGCGCAGATGCACGGCGATCATCTGGTCCCACGACTCGACCGTCATGGCGTCCGCCGTCACGGTTTCCGCGAAACCGGCGTTGTTGACCAGGATGTCGAAGCCGCCGAGCTTGCCGTAGCCGGTGTTGACCAAGTGATCGACCTCGTCCTGCTGGCTGACGTCGGCCTGGATGGCGAAGGCGCGCCGCCCCAGGGCCTCGATCTCGGCGCAGACCGCCGCCGCGTCCGCTTCCTGCTCCGGCCCCGGATAGTTGACCAGGATGTCCGCGCCCTCGGCCGCGAAGGCAACCGCGACGCCAGCCCCGATGCCCGAGCTGCTCCCGGTGATCACCACTCTCTTATCCGCCAGCTTGGCCATGCTCGCCTCCGTTCGATGTACGCCTAGCGTATCTCAGTCCCGTTCGATCATCGAGCTGAGTGCCGGTGACAGATTTCGCGCCGGCTTCGGGTCGGGCCGCGCGAAGCTGCCTCGTTCCGGCGGCCTGAGGTCCAGGCGGACGAGGGCTTCCGCCAGCCGCACCGCGGCACTGACCCCGTCGACCAAGGGAACCGGAACCCGGGACGCGATCTGCCGCGCCAGCCCCGCGATGGGCCCGCCGCCCAGGATCACGACCTCGGCGTCGTCCTCGTCGACCGCGAGGTTGCACTCCGTGACCAAATGCTCGACTAGGTCCTCCCTCGCCCGCGAGATGTCGGCCACCGGCACGGTCAGCGCTCGCGCACTCGCCATCCGCCCGTCGAGGCCATGCTCGGCGGCACATTCCATGTACCATGTTCGCAAGCGCCGGGTCAGGCAGACGATCGAATAGCGCCGGCCCTGCGTGTGGGCGGTCAAGAACGCAGCTTCGGATATACCCAGTATGGGGATATCCATCAGCTCCCTCGCCGCGCCGAGACCCGGATCGCCAAAGGCGGAGACGATTGCCGCATCGCAGTCGGCCCCCCGCTCCGCCAATGCCTCGAGCACAGCGTGCGAGGCAATCGCGGCCTCCACCCGGTTCTCGACGTACAGCGTGCCGAAATTCGCCGTCACGGGAATGATCTCTGTACCGGGTGACGCCGACCTCTCCGCTTCACCCGCCATTACTTCAGTAATACTTTCGGTTATATTAGGGTTAATCAATAGAATCTTCATCTATTCGACCCTCGTTTGCCCGATTCTTACTTTGTCCGTATTGCGGCCTCGCGCTCGAAGAGCTTATCTCGACCGATTGAACAGGAACAAGCGACGCCTTGGCCCTCCCCTGAAAGGATTGACCAAGGCGCGATGGAGCCGAGCGCCCCGAGATTTGCAAGTGGGAGAAAGCGACGGCGGGCGCCGCTTTAGATTAGGCCCGCCAACGGCGACGAGGGATCGGCGTATTGCCGCTTCGGCATGCGGCCGGCGAGGTAGGAGAGCCGGCCGGCCTCGACCGCGTGGCGCATCGCCCGGGCCATCAGGATCGGATCCTTGGCCTCGGCGATGGCGGTGTTCATCAAGACGCCGTCGCAGCCGAGTTCCATCGCCACCGTCGCGTCGGAGGCGCAGCCGACACCGGCGTCGACCAGCACCGGCACGCCGGCGTTCTCGACGATGATGCGGATCCCGACCGGGTTCTGCACGCCGAGGCCCGAGCCGATCGGGGCGCCCAAGGGCATGATCGCGCAGCAGCCGATCTCCTCCAGGACACGCGCCTGAATCGGGTCGTCAGAGCAGTAGACCATGACCTCGAAGCCCTCTTTGATCAGCTGCTCGGCCGCCTTCACGGTCTCCGGCATGTTGGGATAGAGGGTCTTCTGGTCGCCCAGCACCTCGAGCTTGACCAGGCTCCAGCCGCCGGCCTCGCGGGCCAGCCTCAGCGTCCGGACCGCCTCCTCGGCGGTGTAGCAGCCGGCGGTGTTGGGCAGGTAGGTGTAGACCTTGGGGTCGATGTAATCGACCAGCATCTCCTGCTTGGGGTCGGTGACGTTGACGCGCCTGACCGCGACGGTGACGATCTCGGCGCCCGAGGCCTCGAGCGCCCGCGCGTTTTCCTCGAAATCCTTGTACTTGCCGGTGCCGACCAGCAGCCGCGAGCGAAAGCGCCGGCCGGCCA
>JASLMY010000268.1 GCA_030746295.1 Alphaproteobacteria bacterium
TGGTGACAAAGACGGGGACGACGCCATGCCGCTCGAGCATCTCGAGCATTTTCTGAACGCCGCCGAGGATATCGACGAGACCGTCGATTGGTGCGTCGAGGTGTTGGGTCTCGAGGCCGGCGGCGCCAAGGTCCCGAAACTGGCGCTGAGCCTGGAGAGTGAGAGCTAGGAGGCCGCGAGTGCGAGCGCTCCAGAGGACAATCGCTCGCCTCGCCGTCGGCATGGCTTTGCTGACCCTCGCCGGCTGCGGTGAGCCCGAACCACCCTATCTCGGGACCTGGACGGTCGACGTCGAGGCGAGCGTGGCGGCTAGCCCTCGAATGTTTCGGATCATGGACGCGATCCGGGGGCTGGGCGACGCCGAGATCACCTTCCACGAGGACCGCATGGTCACGCGGCTCGGCGGCGGCGTGCAAGAGAAGTCCTTTGAGTCCCAGGTTCAGGACGACGAGACCTTCCGGCTGGTCGGCCCCAAGGGCGATGCCTTCGTCGTGGAGGTCTTGAACGAGAACGGCATTGCCGTCCGCGACCCCGACGACATCGTGTTGATCCTTGTCCGTAAGCGAGAGCGGTCCTGAGTCTCAGCCGCCCCGTCGGTGGCGGCAGTGCTATCGTTGCGTCAGCTTCAGCTCGATGCGGCGGTTGCGGCGGAAGCCGATCTCGTCTTGGCGCGGGTCGAGCGGTTGGAACTCGGCGAAGCCGGTGGCGGCGAGCCGCCTCGCCGGCACCCCGTGCTCGGTCAGGAAGCGGACCACCGAGATCGCGCGCGCCGTCGACAGCTCCCAGTTCGAGGCGAACTGGGCGGTGTTGATCGGGCGGCTGTCGGTGTGACCGTCGACTCGCAGCACCCAGTTGATCTCGGGCGGGATTTCCGCCGCGATCTCGACCAGGGTCTGGGCCAGGCGGCGCATCTGCTCTTCTCCGGCCAGGCCCAGTTCGGCCGAGCCGCTCTCGAACAGGACCTCCGACTGGAAGACGAAACGGTCGCCGACGACCTCGATGTCGCGGCGCTCGCCCAGGACCTCCTTCAGGCGGCCGAAGAACTCCGAGCGGTAACGCGCCAGTTCCTCGACCTTGCGGGCCAATGCCCGATTCAGCTTGCGCCCCAGATCCTTGATCGTGGCTTCGCTCTTGCGGTCCTTCTCCTCGGCCGCGTCGAGCAGGCTTTGGAGGTGGCTCAGGTCCTCGCGCAGCCGGGTGATCTGCAAGTTCAGAAGCGCGATCTGCGAGCGGCGTTCCTCGGAAAGCTTGCGCTCGTCGTCGAGCTCGCCCTTGCTGGTGTCTTGAGCTGCGATCAGCTCGGAGAGGCGGACCTCGCGGCGCTCGATCTCCTTTTGTGCCAAGAGCGTGCGCTCCTGCTCGCTGGCAAGCTTGGCCTCGAGCTGCTTGGAGCGGTCGCGCAGGGCACCCACCTGCGCCCGCCCGGCCTCCAGCTCCTCGGTAAGGCTGTCGCTGCGGGCGCTCAGGATCACGATCCGGCGCCGGCTCTCCTCCAGCTTCTGCCTGAGATCGACGCTCCGTGACTCCAGCTCCGTCACCCGACTGCGGTCGGCCTCGAATTCGGCCAGCATCGCTGCCTGCTTCTCCGTCAGAAGCGCGATCGTGTTCCTGGTCTCGTTGAGCGCCTGTTCCAGGGCCGTGCGTTGCTCGGTCGACGACAGGATCACGACGCGGGCCTCGTCGAGCGACTGCTCGAGCGCCTCCGACCGGGCCCCACTTTCCTCGACCGCCGTGCTGAGTGCCGCGATCTCGGCCTCGAGCTCGGCGCGTAGTTGGCGAAGCGATGCGATGTCACGGCGCAGGCTCTCGAGCTGCCGGACCCGAAGCTCGACCGTCTCGCGGTTGGCGCTGATCTTGGTCTCGGCCTCGATCAGGGCCTGCTCCGCCTTCGCGGCGCGATCCTCCAGCAGGGCAGCCCGCGCCGTCATCTGCTCCAGCAGCAGCTCCAGTTGGTCGCGCGCCTTGACCGTGTTCTGCAGCGAGCCCGAGAGCTGCGCCACGTTGAGGCGCAGCTCGCTATTGGCCTGCCGCTCCAGGTCGAGCAAGTCGGCCAGCTCCTGGACCTGCTGGTTCAGCCGATCGAGGGCGGCGTCCTTGCCCGATATGGCTTGGCTCAGCACCACCTGGGCCAGCACGAAGACCACCAGCAGGAAGATGATGACCAGCAGCAGCGTTGTCAGCGCATCGACGAAGCCCGGCCAGTAACTGGCAGTGGTCGGTCTTGTCCGCGCCCGTGCCATGGCTCGTACTCGGCTGCCTTCCGGGTCAGCGTCGGTCGTCGTCGAGGGCCGCGATGGTCCGGGCCAGAAGCTTGATCTCGCTGCGAATCTCGCTGATCAGCTGGTTGCGGCCTTGTGTCGCCTCTTCCAAGAGGCGCATGACGTAGACGTCGAGGTTGCGCAGGTGGTTGCGGCTGGCGTCGTCGAGGCCGGCTTGGCTTTGCTCGCCCGCTTGCGCCAGGCGCTCCAGAACCGGCCGAAGCTCCATCTGGTTCTCGGCCAGCCGGCGCAGCAGATCCTGCTCGGAGTGCATCTGGTCGGTCAGCGTCGCCAGCTTCTCCGACAGCGCCATCAGCGAGGTCTGACTGCTGGTCCGACCCTCCTCGCTACGCTGGATGATGCGTTGCAGGTTATCCAAGCTGTCGGCGGTCTGCTCCAACAGCGCCTGCACGTAGGCCGGCACCGAATGCTCGCCTTCGCCGCCGAGCGCGCCGCTGGCAAGCCGGGTATGCGATGACAGCCACTCCTCAAAGTCCATGTAGAATCGGCTCTGCGCCTGTCCCGCCTGCAACTCCAGAAATCCGAGGACGAGGCTGCCGGCGAGGCCGAAGAGGGACGACGAGAAAGCGATTCCCATGCCCGAGAGCGGGGCCTGCAAGCCGGTCTGCAGCTCGGTGAAGAAGCTGTTGAAGTCCTCTCCGGCGGGCGACAGCGTGTTGATCGTGTTGCCGACTGCGTTGACGGTTTGCAGCAAGCCCCAGAAGGTGCCGAGAAGGCCCAGGAAGATCAGCAGCCCGATCAGGTAGCGGCCGATCTCGCGGCCCTCGTCCAGCCGCGCACCGATGCTGTCCAAAAGCGAGCGCATGGCCATTGCCGAGAGCGATATGCTGCCCTGGCGCTCGCCCAGCATGGCGGCGATCGGGGCCAGCAGCGTCGGCGGCGGGACCACCGAGAGGGCCGGGTCGGAGCGCCGAAAGCTCTCGATCCAATTTACCTCGACGCGCAGCATCACGACCTGGCGGAAGACGTATGCCAGACCGAACAGCAGCACCGCGAGGATCAGGCCGTTCAGGATCGGATTGGCCATGAAGGAGCGGAAGAGGGGGCCGATCAGGAGGCCGCAGACGATTGCCACCATGCCCAGGAAGAGCAGCATCCGGTTCAGATAGCGGGTCGGCGGCGTCACCTTGCAGGCTCCGGCGGGGCCGCGCCGCCGCGCGCATCGGCGCCTGGTCTCGTCGCGCCGGCCTTGTTCATTGCGCGATCAAGATCACGTCGACGCGGTCCTCGGCACCGCCGTCTTTCGGCACGCCACGGGCCAGGACGTCGATCCGAGTGCTGCGCAAGCCCTCTTCGACGAGGAAGGAGCGAACTGCCAGGCCGCGCGACAGCGAGGTCCGGCGTGCTTGGCTGGCGCTGCCGCCGCCGAGGCTGGCGAAGGCCTTGATCAGCAAGCGGCCGCTGGTCGATTTCATGCGGGCGGCGAGGCTGCGAAGCTTCACCGTTGCTGTCTCGTCGAGTTCCATGCTGACCGCGTCGAACGGGATCTCGAGCGCCACCCCGCCGTCCGACGGCAACGGGGTGGTGGCCATTGGTGCCGGCGCCTTGGCCGCCGTCTTCGGCGCCATGGGCGGCGGCGGTGGCGGCGGCGCCATCTTCGGCGTTGCGGGCGGCGGCGGCGGCGGTGGTGGTGGCGGTGCCGCGGCACGCTTCGGTGTCGCGGTCTTGGGTGCCATCTGCGGCGGCGGCTTCGGCACAGCGGGCACTGCAGCCGGCGGCGCGGCCTTCATCGCCTTCGGCCTCTCGCTCGGAGGCTTCAGCTTCGGCGGGGTCAGCCGCGGGCGTTTCGCGGCGCCTCGTGCCGGTGCGCGCAACGGCTTGCTGCCCGGCGGCCTGAGCCGCACCACGCCGCCCGGGACCGGCTTCTCGTTCGGATAGAGCAAGCCGCTGTCGCCGTCATGGGGCGCTTGGTAGCCGCCCAGGCCCGGCCCGGTTTCGACCGGCGGCATACCGCTGCCGCCGATGACCACCGTGGGCTCGGCGGCATTGCCGTGCTCGGCCAGGAGCGCCGACAGGGCGAGCGCGGCGGGAAGCAGCGCCGGCAACCAGAACCCGCGACGGGTGACACGAAATGGGCGGTGCTGCCGCTCCCCTCGCGACCGCCCTTCGATACACTCGCGTGTCTGCCGCCGACGCCAACTCATGGCTTCACGCTTCTCTTGTCCGATGGCGCGGCACGATAGCTCAGCCGCCCCTCGAGGGCAATCGACCGCGGCCTTCCCGGGCAGTCTCGAGGCGTTCCAGCGCCTCACCGCTTGGCCGCCTCTTGCAACAGGCCCAACAGCTCGCGGTGCAGCCGCCCGTTGGCGGCGACGATGCCGCCGGTGGCCAGCACGCTATCGGTGCCGTTGACGTCGCTGACGAAGCCGCCGGCCTCTTGGATCAGGATCATGCCCGCCGCCACATCCCAGGCGCCGAGGCCCCGCTCCCAAAAGCCGTCTAGGCGGCCGGCGGCGACATAGGCGAGGTCGAGCGTGGCCGACGCGAACCGCCTGAGGCTCGCCACCTTGGGCATCATGGTCCGGACCTCACCGATGTAGCGGTCATAGTCGTCGCCGTGGCCGTGCGGGATGCCGGTGCCGATCAAGGCGTCGTCCATCCTGACCCGCGCCGAGACCCTGATTCGGCGGTCGTTGAGGTAGGCGCCGATACCCTTCTCGGCCCAAAAAAGCTCGTCCGCGACCGGATGATAGGTGACGCCGGCGATCACCTCGCCGTCGCGCTCGAGCGCGATTGAAGTGGCGAAATGGGGAATGCCGTGCAGGAAGTTCATGGTCCCGTCGAGCGGGTCGACGATCCAGCGGTTGCTCGTGTCCGAGCCTTGGGCGGCACCGCTTTCCTCCATCAGGAAGCCGAAATTTGGCCGCGCCCTGGCGAGGATTTCCTTGATCGTGCGCTCGGCCTTGAGGTCGGCGACGGAGACGAAGTCGCCGGGTCCCTTGCGCGAGACCTGCAGCTGCTCGACCTCGCCGAAATCCCTGACCAATCCTCGCGCGGCGCGATGCGCGGCGCCGACCATGACGTTGATGAGGGCGCTCTTGCGGGGCATCCTCGCGCCGGTCCCTCGCCCCTCAGCCCTCGGCGCGACGCATGTAGCTGCCGTCCTCGGTACTGACGACGATGCGGTCGCCGATACCGATGAAGGGTGGCACGCTGGTCCGAACGCCGTTCTCCAAGAGGGCCGGTTTGTAAGAGTTGGCCGCGGTCTGGCCCTTCACCACCGGCTCCGTCTCGCTGACCTCGAGGGTCACCTGGTCGGGCAGCTCGATGCCGAGCGGCGCGCCCTCGAAGCTCTCGATGACGACGTTCATGCCTTCTTGCAGGTAGGCCGACTGCTCGCCGACGAGGATAACGTCGAGTTCGACCTGCTCGAAGTTCTCGTTGTCCATGAAAGTGAAGCGCTCGCCGTCGCCGTAGAGATACTGGTGCTCCTTCTGGTCGAGACGGGCCCGCTCGACGCTTTCGGAGGCTCGGAAACGCTCGTTCAGCTTGCTGCCGTCGCGCAAATTGCGCAGCTCGACCTGCATGTAGGCGCCGCCCTTGCCGGGCTGGGTGTGCTGGATCTTGACCGCGCGCCAGAGGCCGCCCTTGTGCTCGATGACGTTGCCGGGGCGAATGGCGTTGCCGTTGATTTTCATCGTCCTGTCTTCATCGTCTTTCAGTGTCGCTGATTGTCTCGCCTTCGGGCCGCCGGAACCTAACAACACGCCCCCCCGGAGGCAATGGCGAAACGCGTCGATGCCGGTGCCCTTGTGGCGTTCCGGCGCCCATGGCTAGATTGTGCCGAACCTTCGAGGACGGGAAAGGGAGGATACTTCATGGACATC
>JASLMY010000269.1 GCA_030746295.1 Alphaproteobacteria bacterium
CGCGAAGCGCTCGCTCAACGCGTCGATGTTGCTCATATCTCCAACTCCAGCAAGGGCCCGTGCTGCTGCGCGCCGTAGACGTCGCTGTCGCCCGGGCTGCCGGCGATCACTTGACGTTCCATCACCAGCTTGATCGCCAGGCCCTGCGGATAGGGCATGACCTCGACCTCGCCCTGCTGGCGGCCATAGAGCCGGGCCAGGTTGGAGGGCGAGAGCGCGGCCGAGGCGGCGGCTTTGCGATAGCTCTCCTCGTCGTCGAACATGATGTCGATCGTCACCTTCAGGGGACCGGCGTTCTTGCTGCGGACGACGCGCGCCAGGTCGACGAGCTTCATTCCTTGCCGCCTCCCGTGCCGGGGAAGCGGCCTTCCACCGAAATCCAGTCGGGGTAGTCGAAAAGATCCCAGAGCCCGCGATGGTCCAGCATTCGGTTGTGCCAGGCCGTCGTCGTGCCCTCGGCCTTGAGCGTCGCCAACATCTCTTGGCCGACATGACCCAGAAGCCGGGTCAGCGAATTGGGGAAGATGGCGATGGCATAGCCGAGCGCCGCCAAGCGGTCGGCGGGCAGCAGGGGCGTGCGTCCGCCCTCGACCATGTTGGCGAGCGTCGGGCTCTCGATCCGCTCGTTGATGCGCGCCATCTCCGCGTCCGATTCCGGCGATTCCACGAACAGCACGTCGGCGCCTGCCTCGCCGCAGGCGAGCGCCCGATCGATCGCCGCCTCGATGCCGAGCGTGGTTCGGGCATCGGTTCGGGCGATGATCAGGAAGTCGGCGTCGTCGCGGGCGTCGGCGGCCGCCTTGATGCGCCCCGTCATCTCTTCCAGGTCGACGAGCCGGCGGTCGGGCTCGTGGCCGCATTTCTTGGGCCAGGCCTGATCCTCGATCTGGATCGCCGAGACGCCGGCGCGCTCGTAGTCGCGGACCGTGCGGATCACGTTCAACGGCCCGCCATAGCCGGTGTCGGCATCGGCGATCACGGGCACGGTGGCGACGTCGGCGATGCGGCGGACCTGGTCGGCCATCTCGGTGGCGGACATGAGGCCGACGTCCGGCGCGCCGAGGCGGCTCATCGAGAGCCCCGAGCCGGTAATGTAAAGGGCCGGGAAGCCCGCCTTGTCGACCAGGCGGGCGGTGATGCAATCGAAGGCGCCGGGCGCGACCACGATGCCGCCGCCATCGATCAGTTGCCTGAGCCGCGCGTTTCGCCCGGCGGTGGGTGCCAGGCCCGGCGGATAGCCCCGCTCGCTCGTCTCGCTCTGCATCGGTCCGTTTCTCAGTCCATATGCGCGAACATCGTCTCGCCCGCGACCGGCATCTCCGCCTGCAGGACGTTGCCGCTGAACGAGTTGGTGATGTAGAGGGTCCGTCCCTCCGGTCCGCCGTAGGCGATGTTGGTGGTCATGAGGCCGCCGTCGCATGGTTCCACCTTGTGGGTCGGGACGCCCAGCGCCGAGAAGCGCCAGACGGCACCGAAGCCGGCATGGGCGATGATGACGCCGCCCTCCTGGTCGACCGCCATGCCGTCGGGGCCCATGCCGCCGGCGAGACGCGCAAATATGCCGACCCGGTTGATCGAGCCGTCGGCGCGGAACGGCACCCGCCAGATCGAATTGGTCCGGGTTACGGCGACGTAGAGCTCGCTCTCCTTCGGGTCCATGACCAGGCCATTGGGGCTCGGCACGTTGTCGAGCAGGCACTGGAGCTCGCCGTCGGTGGTATAGCGGAAGACCCGGCCGGTCGGGTCGTGCAGGCCGCTGTCGCCCTGGTCGGTGAAGTAGAGGTTGCCCTTCGAATCGAAGAAGAGGTCGTTGACGCCCTTGTAGCCGTCGATGTCGTCGCGGCCGACGAAGGGCGCCACCTTGCCGTTTACGGGGTCGACCTCGAGGATGCCGTTGTACCGGTCGGCAACGAAGATGCGGCCGTCTTTGTGGATCTTCAGGCCGTTGGGCCCGCCGTCGTAGTCGGCCACGGTCTCGAACTCGGCCTCGGGCGAGATCCGGAAGACCCGCCCGTGCGCGATGTCGACGACGTAGAGGTTGCCGTCGCGGTCGAAGGACGGGCCCTCCAGGAACGAGCCGAGGGGACGGCCGCGAAAGATATCGCGGGCCATGTGGGAGTCCCGGTCGGTTCGCTGCAACTCCTCGGGCAGGCTGGCGAACACCGTGCTCTCGATCACCTGGGGCGGCGGAAACATGGGCGAAGACCTCGCTGTTCGTGAGGCGTCAAGGGCACAAGCCTGCGCGATCGCCGGCCCGATGACAACGGGCCGGCGAGACGGCGACTAGCGACCGGTGAAGTTCGGCTGCCGCTTCTCCTCGAAGGCGGCCAGGCCCTCGGCCATGTCCTCGGACTTGGCGTGCAGCTCGCTCATCAGGTACTCCAGCCGGATCGCCGTCTCCTGCGGTTGCTCCATGCCGTCGTTGACGAGCTGCTTCATGCGGGCGAGGCCAATGGGGCTCTTGTTCGCGAGTTGTCCGACCAGCTTCTCGACCGCCTCGACCAAGTCCGCGTCGGGCACGACCTCGTTGACGAGGCCGGCTTCGACCAAGTCCGCCGCCGGCACGAAGGCGCCGGTGAACATCAGGTACTTGGCCCGGGTCGGGCCGACCTTGCGGGGCAGCCGGACCGAGCCACCGCCGCCCGGAATCAGGCCGTAATTGGCGTGTGCATCGCCGAGCCGGGCGCTCTCCGCCGCGATCACCAAGTCGCAGGCCAGCACGGTCTCCAGCCCGCCCGCCAGCGCCATGCCGTTGACGGCGGCAATGACCGGCAGCGGGAAGCGCTCCATCCGGTCCAGCACGTCCAGGATTGCGGTGACGAAACGCTTGCCGAAGCTGTCGTCGCCCTTGGCCACCTGCTCGCGCACCGACTTGAGGTCCGCACCCGCCGAGAAGGCGCGCCCCGTACCGGTGACGACGACGGCGCGCAAGCCGGATGCCGCCTCGGCCCGGTCGAGCCCTGCGTTCAGGCCGTCCAGCACCGCCTTGTTGATGGCGTTCAGCGCGTCGGGCCGGTTGATCGTGAGCCAAGCGGCGGCACCGCGCTCCTCATAGAGAATGGCATCTTCGCTCATGGCGTTCCTCTCCCATTTGGGCGCCGGACGGTGGTCATTCGAGGATGATGACCTCGTGCCCCGGCGCTTGCGAATAAAGCTCCTCGGCCAGCGCCTGCCGGCGCTCCAGGCCGGCGCGCTGGTTGATGTAGGTCTTGTCGGTCAGTTCCGCCTCGTAGACCGACGGCGGCTCGTCCAGGACTCTGACCCGGCCGATGCGGCGACTGCGGTAGGAGAAGCGGGCGTTGTGCCGGCCAAGCGCCGCCACCAGGTAGTCACGCACTGCCTCCCGGCGTACGAGCGTCCCGGCTTCGGCGCTGTCGCCGTCGCAAAGCTCGCGGCAGCCGGCGATGTTGGGAAAGATCAGAAGGCCGATCTCGTCGCGGTCATGGCCGCAGATGAGCGCGTCGCGGATCACCAGCGGTGCCGCCGCGACCGCCGCGACGCGGACCGCGTCGGTCTGCACCCAGGTGCCGGTCAGGAGCTTGAAGTTGTTCGCGAGCCGGCCCTCGAAGACGAGGCCGCGCGCCGGCTGGTCGGGGTCGACGAAGCGGGCGGCATCGCCGGTGACGAGAAAGCCCTCGGCGTCGAAGGCGGCCTCGTTCAGGTCGTCGCGCCGAAAGTAGCCAGGCGTGACGTTGACGCCGCGGCAGCGCAGCTCGTAGCGGTCGTCGCGCGGGATCAGCAGCGTCTCGGAGCCCGGGATCGGCAGGCCGACATGCGAGGGTGCGGGCATCGGCTCGCAGGCCATCGTGTGCATCGGCCCGGTCTCGGTCATGCCGTAGGCCGTGGTGATGATCACCGGCTTGCCGCAGGCTTTGGCGGAGACGGCTTCCAACCGCTCCCAAAGCGGCGCCGGCAGGATCGAGCCGGCATAGAAGATCAGCTCCAGGTCTTGGAAGAAGTGCTCGCGAAAGCCCGCGTCCGCTTCCAGGTGCGGCAACAGCAGGTCGATGCCGGCCGGGACGTTCAGGTAGATCGTCGGCGCGATCTCAGCCAGGCAGGCCAGCGTCGCCTCGAACCGGCCCGGCATCGGCTTGCCCGGATCGATGTAGAAGGTGCCGCCGTTCGCCAGCACCACGTTGACGTTGAAGCTGCCGCCGAAACAGTGGTTCCAAGGCAGCCAGTCGACCACCACCGGCGGCCGCTCGGCCAGGAAGGGGTGGACCTGTCGCCAGGCAACCTGGTTCGCGGTCAGCATGGCGTTGGGGGTGACGACGCCCTTGGGCATGCCGGTGGAGCCGGAGGTGAACAAGATCTTGGCGACGTCATCGGGCCCGACCGCCGCGAAGGCCGCCTCTACCTCGTCGTTCGCCGCGTCGGCCAACAACGTTTCATAGGCCGTGCCGGCAAGCCCTTCGAAGGGTCGGGGCCCGTGCACCAGCTCGGCGCGGCCCGTGTCGATGGCGCCGAGCGGGCCGGAGAACGCGGCGCCGTCCTCGGCGAAGATCATGCCGGGCTGCAACAGGTCGACGAGATAGCCGAGCTTCTCCAAGTCCTCGGCTTCCGAATAGGCGACCGAGAGCGGTGCCACCGGCACGCCAACCTGGATGGCGGCCAGCATCAGCAGGGCATGGGCGATCGAGTTTCCCGACAGGACGACCAGAGGCCGCTCCGGCCCCAAGCCGCGTGCCAGAATCGCGGCCGACAGGCGATCGACCTGTTTGCGGGCCTCGCCATAGCCGAGGCGGCACCAATCGCCGGCGTCGTCGCGCTCGGCCAGGAAGGGTCGCTCCGCCGCTGCCTCGGCCCAGTGGCGTAGCCAATGGCCGAGATGCGGCGGAATCGGCTCCAAGGGCTCCTCGGTCGAGAGCAGGAGGCTGCCGTCGGCGCGCCGCGCCATCTTCAACGTCGGCGGTGCCAGGTGGACGGGCTTGTGGCTCTCTTGGGTCACGGGCGCGCGCAGTCCTCAGGCCGACGGCACGATCAACAGCTCGGCGATGTTGGCGTTCGGCGGCTGGTTGACGGTGAAGACGACGCAGGCGGCCACGTCCTGAACGGTCAGCAGCTCGGGATAGGTGGCGTAGAGGGCGTCGGCCCGTTCCGAGTCGCCGCGCCAGCGGGTCGCGGCGAAATTGCTTCTGGTCATCCCCGGCTGCACCTCGCTGACCCGGATGCCCTTGCCGAGGTAGTCGGCGCGGAGCGCGCCCGAGAGCCCACGCAGGCCCCACTTGCTGGCGATGTAGGCGGCATCGTCGGCGAAGGTGGTGACGCCCGAGGAGGAGCCGATGTTGACGATATGGCCCCGGCCGCGCTCCAGCATGCCGGGGACGATGGCCCGGGTCACGCGCATGACGCCGGTGATGTTGGTTTCGACCGTCGCCGCCCAATCCTCGACGCTGCCGTGATCGAAGCGGGCCCGGCCGCCGAGGTCGATGCCGGCATTGTTGATCAGCACGTCGATGGCGCAAAGCTCGTCCGGCAATCGTTCCACCAGGCTTTGCGTCGCTGCCGGATCGTTGACGTCGAGGGCGAGGGGATGGCAGGCGGGGCCCAGACGCGCCGTCAGCTCGTCCAGCCGATCCGTCCGCCGCGCCGCCGCGATGCAGCGCCAGCCGTCCGCCACCAAAGCCTCGGTCGTTGCCTCGCCGATGCCGCTGGAGGCGCCGGTGACGAGCACGATGCCCTTGGTTTCGTCAGCGTTGTGCGCCATCGGCAGTCTCTCTCCTACCCACATTGTGCCGCGCCCGGCCGGGCACAAGTCTAGGTCACAACAGCATCATACGCGTCACTCCTGCGGAAGCGGGAGTCCAGACGATGCTGGATTCCCGCGGCCGCGGGAATGACGGGCTGAGAACGGTCGTCACCAGAGCGAGCCGGCAGAGACGGTCAGGTCTTGCATGGTAATGCCGAGCGCCTGGTCGGAGCAGAGGAAGAGCGCCAGCGCCCCGATCTCGCTCGGTTGGATCAGCCGGCCCTGTGGGTTGTCGGCCTCGACGTCGGCAATGTAGGCGTTGCCGCTTCGGTCTTCCTGCTTCTCGGCGATGTCGGTCATCCAATCGCGGCCGAAGTCGGTGTCGACCCAGGTCGGGCTGATG
>JASLMY010000026.1 GCA_030746295.1 Alphaproteobacteria bacterium
GCCCTGCGGCGCCGGCTTGGCCGCCTTGGCCGCGGGCGGCAGATAGCGGTCGATATCCAGCACGCCGCTCTCGAGGTTGAGGACGACCTTCTTGACCTTGCCGCTGCCGTCGTAGCTGCCGCTCGCCTTCGCGTCGAGCGCCTTGCCGGTGATTTTGGCCTCCTTCAGGACCACCGTCTCGCCCTTGGCCGCCATCACCGCCGCGACCCGCAGCGGGCCCGGGTCCGGCTGGCCCTTGGCCAGCGGCTGGCCGAGCCAGCGGGCGAGCTTGGCTACCGAGCCGATCTCGAGATCGAGCTTGCCGTCGAGCCCGGGCACCGGCCGGCGCTGCACCATGCCGCTGTAACCGGCATTGACCAGCTTGGAACCGAGCTTCAGGTCGGCGGCGAAACGGTCGGCCTGAAGCAGTTTCTGCACCGGGTCCGTGGTCGCCGACAGCGACACTTTCTGCTTGTTGTAGACGACGCTGGCGTCGAGCTTGGGCTGCTTTTCCAGGCCCGGCAGCAAAAGCGTCACATCGAGGCTCGATATCGAGCCTTTCGGCGCCTTCTTGACGTCGACGCCGCCGAGCTTGAAGGCAAGCTCGCCCTTCATGTTCTGCGCTAGATCCCGGGGGCTCTTGCCGCTGCTCCGGGCCTCCAGCGTGCCCGAAGCGATGCCCACCACCGAAGCCTCGCCGGTGGCGGCCTTGGCCAGGGCATCGACCTTGACCTTGGCGACGGCGAGTGCCGCCTCGAGACCGAGCGCGTCACCGGAGGCATCCAATTTCGTGGTGCCGGTGACCTGACCGCCGTAAAGCGCCAGTTTGGTCAAGTCAGCCGTCAATACGCCGCCGTCCAGAACGGCGACGAAGGCGACTTCGCCGATGTTGTAGCCGGCCGCCTTGACGCCGGCGATCCGGACTTTGACGTCTGCCTTGGTGCCTTTGAGGGCACTCAGATCCAGGGGCTCGTCGGAGAGCGCCGCCAGGGGATTTTCCGGCTTGCCCGTCGGCTTCGCTTTCGGCGCCGCCTTTGCCTGGCCCTTCACCGGCGGCGGCAGGTAGCGGTCGATGTCGAGGGCCTCGCTGTCGATGTCGAGAACGATTTGCGCCACCTCGCCGGGGCCGTCGTAGCTGCCGCTGGCCTTGGCCTTGAGCGCCTCGCCCTCGATCGTCGCCGACTCGAGGGCAACCTTGGCGCCCTCGCCGGCGAAGCGGGCCCGGACCTTGAGCGGCCCCGGGTCGGGCTGGTCTTCGGGGAACGGTCGATCGAGCCACGCCGCGAGCCGGCCCACCGAGGGCACGTCGAGTGCGAACTCACCGTCCAGGCCGTCGACCGGCCGGCGCAGGACGCGACCCTTGTAGCTCGCCGTCAGATGCTTGGTCTCCAGCGCCAGGCTGGCCTTGGCCTCGGGGCCCAACATCAGCCCTTCCGGCGTCTCGACGCCGAGCTGCAGCTTGACCGGCTCGGCATTCAGGACCATGGCGCCGTCGACAGTAAGGGGGCTCGCCAATCCGGCCAACGCGACCTTGACGGCGATGTCGCTGGCCTCGATCGCTTGCCCCGAGGCGGAATCCTTGTAACTGACGCGGCCCTTTTCGATACGGACGTCGCCAAGCGTCAAATCGGCGAAGGGCAGGCCCTCGTCCACCGCCGTCGGCCCCGCTTTCGCCGCCGCCGCCGGCTTCTCGGCGAAGACCCAGTTGGCACGGCCCTGGCCATCGACACCCAGATTGATCACCGGCTCGCTGACGACCAGGCTGTCGACCACGACCGCCCTGCCCAGCAAGGGCCAGAGGCGAATGGTGCCGGAGACGCTGCCGATCGTCGCCATCTCGGGCGGCGTCATGCCGTCCGCATTGGCGAAGCGGATGCCGCCGGCGGAGAAGCTGAGCACCAGACTGCCGGAGAGGCTGACCTCGATGTCGCCGTCGATCGCCAGCTCGCGACCCGTGGCCTCGCGCGCCGCCTGGGCGATATCGGGCTTGTAACCGTTCCAGTCGATGACGCCGGGGGCGATGAAGACGGCGCCGACCAGGATCACCAAAAGAACGACGACCCCGACGACCACATAAGCCAGTTTTTTCATGACGCTCCCCCGCAACCGGCACGGCTTTGGCGACGCACCACGACGGCGCGCGCGGCGAAACCGACCGAAAACTCATTTTGGTTAACAATTTCGCAATCGCTCCGCAGTGACAAATGTCACAGACGAGCGCCGCTATGCCGGTATAGCAGGCTTCTGACGCGCACCCAATGATTGATCGCCACAGATCCGGTGGCGACCCTGAAGGGAGAGGGCGGCGGCAACGATTTGGCCGCCCCGGCGCATTCGACGGGCCAGCCGCAGTCCGTCCTCCAGGGCCGTCTCTACCAGCGACTCCGGTAGGCGCGGCACCTCGACGGTGACGAGACGTTGGCCGAGGTCGCTGTCGGGATCCAGGCTCTCGGCCGGTCGGCGCCGGATCAGCGGGCTCGCGACGTCGACGGCGTTGGCGATCAGGGTCGCCGCCGCGTCGGCCATCGCCGCGTCGGCCGCCAGCACCGTCACCGCATCGGCGATGCCGAGCGAGAAGGAGCGCCCGCCGGCACCGGAGGTGGCGACACCGCCGACGCCGCGATCGGCCCGCAGCCGGACCAGGCCGCGCGCGCCGAGTTCGGGATCTGGCGACAGCGCTTCCGGCAAGAGGCCGAGCCGCATCTCCTGGCCCTGGCTGAGGTGCAGGGCGATATCGCCGCCGTTGTTGACGTAGGCCTTGGCGAGATCCGCTTCTGCCCGCATGACCTGAAGGATTTCGTCGGCGACGGCGCCCGCCACCGCCGCCATCGGGGTCACGAATTCCCCTGGAAAGCGGGCGACGGCCCGGGCCATGCGCAGGGCGACCGCGCCCTTGAAGGGGGCATCACTCTCGGCGAGGGGTCGGCGCAGCCGGGGCAACTCCGTCACCAGCTCGGTCAGAACGGTCCGAAAGCGCCGCTCGGCCCGGCCGTAGGCGTCGGCCACTGCATCCGCGTCGCCGAAGGCCTCGATGACGAGATCGATGGGGCCGTCAGAGAGGTGGCGGCGCCTGCCGTCCGGCAAGAGCCGGCTTCTCGGCCCCTCGACGGCCGCGAGAATCATTCCAGCAATCCCAAGAGGTGCATGAAGCGCTGGCGCTGCTCGGGGGATAGCGGTGCCAGCACGGCTTCGGAGACCTCGTGCGCACATGCCCGCATCCGCTTTGCCGCCGCTCGGCCCTCGGCCGTCAGCCCGACCAGCAAGCGGCGCTGGTGCGCCGGGTCGGGCCGGACCCCGACCAGGCCCCGCTTGCGCAGTCGGCTGACGACGCCGAGCGTCGTTGCCGGGTCCATCGCCACCAGACGGCCGAGCCGGTTCTGCGTCGTCTCACCGACGTCGTCGAGCTTGATAATGGTCGAGAACTGCTGCGGCGTGACCTCGAACTCGGCCATGACCCGGTTGAAGACCTCGCTCGCCCGCTGATGCGCCTTGCGCAGCACGAAGCCGACCTGGTCCTCGAGGCGATACGCCTCCACCGATGCCTCTCGGGGCGTGTTGGTCACGCGCGTCACCGGAAGGGCCAGGGGTTGCCCGGCCGCCAGGGCTCGATCCGCGCGGTCTCGGCGTAGGCTAGGATTACGTCGTCGACCGGCACGATCTCCTCGACATGGCCGCCGCATTCGGCATAGACCTCGGCCGTCATGGTGAACTCCATCGGCGCCACCAGCGCCGGTGTCGGCACGTAGCCGAAGGCGCCGTCGGGCATCGCCGTGACGTCGGCCATCACCGTGATACCGCCGCCCGGATAGACGTACGCAGGCGCGCCGCCGAGCGTGACGCGCGCGCGGCCGCTGCCGATCGCCCGCGTCAGATGCACCGGGTTGCGGGTAGCACCTGCCCTGAGCGAGCCGCCGGCACCGGCCATGAAGAGGACGGTGGCGAGCGAGGGCTCGCAGTTCTCGCCGATCCGGCCCACCACCTCGGCCACGGCCGCCGGCATTTCCGCCGGCATCGGCACCAAGTTCTCATCGAGGACGCAGTAGAGCGCGTCCTCGCCGGTGGTGCTGGTCATGAGGAGGCGCAGCCCCGGCCAAGCGGCCTTAGGATCGACGCGCTCGATGATCGCCAGCGGGTCGGTGATGTCGGTGCCGCCCCAGCCGGCGCCGGGCTCGGCGACTTGGAAGTAGCGCCCCGGCGTCGAGCGCCGACCCCGGACCCGAATCCCGGCCGGCGGCATCTCCAACGTCCGGCCGGCCTGATGCTCCGTCAACACGCCGGTGATGTGGTCGTCGACGACGATGACCTCGTCGCAATGGCCGAACCATTGCTGGGCGAAGATGCCGATCGCGGCCGAGCCGCAGCCGACCCGCATCCGCTCCTCGGGCGTGCCGTCGACGATCGGCGCTTTGCCAGCCTCGACGACGACTTGGCTGCCGCCGTCGATCGCAAGCGTCACCGCTTCGCGGCTGCAAAGCGCCAAGAGCGCCTGGCAGGTGGCGTTGCCCTCGGCCTTGGAGCCGCCGGTCAGGTGGCGGACGCCGCCGAGGGAGAGCATCTGGGAGCCGTACTCTGCCGTGGTGACGTGGCCGATGGCCTCGCCCTCGGCGCGCACGGTCGCGGTCTCGGGGCCCAGATGACGGTCGGTGTCGATCTTCACCTTGACGCCGCAGTAGCTGAAGATGCCTTCCGTCACCACGGTCACGGTGTCGACGCCTTCGTGCTCGGCGGCGACGATGAAGGGGGCGGGCTTATAGTCGGGATAGGTCGTGCCGGCACCGACGCCGGTGACGAAGGTCTCGGCCGGCCGCAACAGCTCGCCCTTCCAGTCCTCCGCCGCCTCCAGGAACGGCACCAGCGCGCCGTCCTCGGCCGCCACGCGCCGGGTCAGCAGCAGGGGATCGGTGCGCACGAGCGCGCCCGCTTCGTTGGCGTAGCGGCTGCAAGCGCCGGCCCGGCCGGGGCGGATGCGGCAGAGCACCGGGCAAGCATCGCACCGGACGATGCCCTCGTTGCCCTCCCGCGCGCCGAAGACCGCGGTGCGGTCGGTCGACAACGAGGGCGGGCCGTCGCTTCGTTCGCTCATTCCGCCGCCTCCCGTCCGACCGTCTCGCGTAGCGTTTTCGTCGCCGCGGCGTCGATCTCGTTCTCCGGCCCCGTCAGCACGACGAAGAAGCGCGCCGCCGCATCGTCGGCCGTGTAGTAGCCGCGGCGGACGTCCTCCTGGACCAGCTCCGGCGCCCGCTCGTGGGCCGGGCCGTAGCCGCCGCCGCCTGGCGTCGCGACCTCGACCCGGTCGCCGGCACCGACCTCGATGTCCTGGTCCTTGGAGAGATGCGGCGGCACGTAGGTCTCGCCGCGGCGGTGGACGCGGACTTGGTTCGGCGCCCCGTCGGCCCCGCCCAGCACGCCCTGGGGGCCGACACGGCCATGGTCCATGACGAAGGAGGCCCGGGCCTGGCCGCGCAAGATCTCGACCTCGTAGTCGAGGCCGAAGCCGCCGCGCTGGCGGCCGGCGCCGCCGCTCCGCTCCCTCAACGCATATTTGCGGAAGAGGACCGGGTAATACTGTTCCATCACCTCGACCGGCTGCGCCTTTGAGATGCCGATGGTGGAACAGCCGTTGGCGAGACCGTCGTGGTCGGCGTTGCCGCCGTAGCCGCCGCCGGTCAACTGGTACATGACGTAGTTCTGGCCCTTGGCCGGGTCGTGGCCACCGAGCGCAAAGTTGCCGCTGGTGCCGGCCGGGGCGGCGGTCACCGCTTCGGGGATCGCCTGCGCCAGGGCGGCGAAGACGGCCTCGGCGATGCGCTGCGAGACCTCGGCGGCACAGCCCGAGACAGGCCGGGGATACTGGGCGTCGAGGAAGGTGCCCACGGGCCGCGTGATCTTCAGCGGCTCGAAGACGCCGGCGTTGATCGGCACGTCGGGGAAGACGTGCTTGATGGCGAGATAGACGGACGAATAAGTCGTGGCGATGACCGAGTTCATCGGCCCCTTGCAGGGCGGGCTGGAGCCGGCGAAGTCGAAGTGGAGATCCTCGCCAACCTTGGTGAGCCTGAGCTTGATGATGAGCGGAGAATCGACGACGCCGTCGGAATCGACGATCGCTTGCGCGTCATAGGTGCCGTCCGGGATGGCGGCAATGTGGGCCCGCATCAGGCGCTCCGAGCGCCCCCGCATCTCGACCACGGCCTCGTCCACGGTCGCGGTGCCGTAGCGGTCCAGAAGCTCGGTCAGTCGCCGGGCGCCGACTTCGAGGGCCGCCGCCTGCGCCTTGATGTCGCCGATGCTCTGGTCGGCGATGCGGATGTTGGACTGGATGATGGCCAGGATCTCCGCGTCCATCCGGCCCCGTTTGACGAGCTTCACCGGCGGCAGGCGCAGGCCCTCCTGCTCGACCTCGGTGGCGCTGGCCGAGAAACCGCCGGGCACGGCACCGCCGGTATCCCGCCAGTGCCCGGTGTTGGAGAGCCAGCAGAACATCTCGGCCCCGTAGTAAAAGGGCATGGCGAAACGGACGTCCATCAGATGGGTGCCGCCGAGATAGGGGTCGTTGACGATGTATACGTCGCCCGCCTCCGGCCCGGCGGTGACGCCGTCGCGGATGCGCCGGATCAGGGTCATGGTCGAATGCTGCATGGTGCCGACAAAGACCGGCAGGCCGAGCTCGCCCTGAGCGATCAACTCGCCCGTGTCACGGTGGTAGATGCCGTCGGAGCGGTCGTCGGCCTCGGCGATCACGGGCGAGAAGGCGGAGCGCGAGAAGGCGAGGTCCATCTCGTTGCAGACCTGCTGCAGGCCGTTCTGGATCACCGCCAGGGTGACCGGGTCGATGGCGCTCATGCGATTGCCTCCAGGGTCGTCGCCTGTGCCGCCGCTTCGTGCGCCAGCGGCACCTCGATCAGGATGTTGCCGGCCGAATCGGTCCGCATGGTCGTGCCGGGCTCGACCACGACGGTCGAATCCAACTGCTCGACGATCGCCGGGCCGGCGATCTCGGCGTCGGGCGGCAGGGCCTCGCGATCGTAGACGGGCGTCTCCAGCCAAGAGCCGTCGCAATAGACCGGCCGGACCTCGCGCCGGGCGGCCTGCAAGTCGGCGGCGCGGCGGCTCGGATCCAGCAAGCCGTCGAGTGCGACCTCCGGCCGGTGGCCGACGACGGAGGTGTTGACGTTGACCAGCACCGGCCGCAACTCCGGCAAGCGGACGGCGAAGCGGGCGTAATAGGCCTCGGCGAAGCGTTCGCTTAGGGCTTCGCGGCTAATCCGGGGATCTTCGACGGCAAAGGTCAATAAGTGGGTCTGGCCGCGGAACTGCATGTCGACGGAATACAGCACCGTAGTGGCGACGATCTCGTCCTTCTCGGCCGCGTTGATTTCCCGGCCGCGTGCCTCCTGCTCGGCCATGAGGGCGTGCACCGCCGCCATATCAGCCTCGTCGAGCGGCCGGTTGACGGTGTTGACGAAGTCCTGGCGCAGGTCCGAGACCAGGCAGCCCAAGGCGTTGGTCATGCCGGGCCTGGCCGGCACCAGGACCCTCGGGATCGAGAGCTCGGCCGCCAGGGCCACGGCGTGCATCGGCCCGGCGCCGCCGAAGGCGAAGAGGGCGAAGTCGCGCGGGTCGTAGCCACGGCTGAGCGAGACCATCCGCACGGCACCTGCCATGCCGATATTGGCGATTTGGACCATGGCGGCGGCCGCCTCTGCCACCTCCAGGCCAAGGGGCCGGCGATCTCGGCCTCGAAGATCGCCTCGATCTCAGGCCGCGGCACCGGGTTCTCGACCGAGAGCAGCCGCGCCGGGCCAAGCCGGCCCAACAGCAGGTTGGCATCGGTCACGGTCGGCCGTCGGCCACCCTTGCCATAGCAGATCGGCCCCGGCACCGCCCCGGCGCTTTCCGGCCCGACTTTAAGGATGCCGCCGGCGTTGATCCAGCCGATCGAGCCACCGCCGGCGCCGATCGAGCGGACATCGACCATCGGCACGTGGATCGGCAGACCATAGGCGATTTGCAGCTCGGAGCTGACCTCCGGCACCCCGCCCCGGATCAAAGCGACATCGGTCGAAGTGCCGCCCATGTCGTAGGAGATCAGGTTCTCAACTCCGGCCAGGCGGCCCGTAAAGGCCGCCGCCTTGACGCCCGAGGCGGGCCCCGACATCACCGTCTTGGCGGCCTGGGCGGCCACCAGCTTCGAGGACACGGTGCCACCGTTGCCGCTCATCACCAGGATGTCGCGGGCGTAGCCCTCGCGGCCGAGATCGCCCTCGAGGCGCTGCAGGTAGCGCTCCAGCACCGGCCGGACGGCGGCGGTGACGGAAGCGGTGGAGCCGCGCTCGTACTCGCGGCACTCGGAGGAGAGCTCGTGGCCCATGGTGACGTAGTCGTTGGGCCAGACCTCGGCCGCGATCTCCGCCGCCCTCAGCTCGTGCGCCGGGTTGGCGTAGGCGTGCAGGAAGTGGATGACGAGGCTCTCCGCGCCCAGCTCGACGAGCCGCGCCAGGGCTTCCCTCAACTCGGCCTCGTCGAGGGCTGTGTGGACGCTGCCGTCGGCCAGCATCCGCTCCGTCACCTCCAGGCGGCGCTGGCGCGGGATCAGCGGCTCGAAGCGGCCGACCATGCCATAGGGCTGCGGCCGGGTGCGGCGGCCGAGCTCCAGCACGTCGCGGAAGCCCCGTGTGGTGACGAGACCGCAGGCCGCGATCTTGCGCTCCAGCACCGCGTTGGTGGTGGTCGTGGTGCCGTGGATGACGAGATCGAGCGCGGCTGCCGAAACCCCGGTCTCGTGGATGGCCGCGAGCACGCCGCAAGCTTGATTGTCGACTGTGGTCGGCGTCTTCGCCAGCAACACGCGCGGCGGCTCGTCCGTCCCCGCCACCTCCTCGAGCAGCAGCAGGTCGGTGAAGGTGCCGCCGACGTCGATGCCCGCAACGCGTCGCGTCATCGCCAAGCTCCCCAAGTTCGAGGCGGCTATTCTAGCCATTCATTGTTCGTATGCAAACAATGAATGGCTGCCTCGATGACACCTTCGGGCCTTAGTCGGGCCAGGGGTAACGGTCCGTGACCTCGGAAAGGGGTAGCTCGATCCCGCTGGCGGCGGCAGCCTCGCGAAAGAGTCCCATGTCCTTTCGAACCAGACTCATGACATGCGCCCACATCGGCTGGATCGCCTCCCAATTTTGCACGACGAAGCTGTCGCCGGAGGCATTTGCCAGGATCTCCAGCAGCTGCTCGCCCGACATGCCGTAGGCGGCGGCGAAGGCGCGGGCCTCGATCACCGCGGCGAAGCTGCCGGCGACGGCGGCGTTATTGGCGAGCTTGGCCACCTGTCCCATGCCCGGCCCGCCGCAGACCAGGATCGTGCCGAAGACCTCCAAAAGCGGTCGGGCGCGTTCGATCACCACCGCCTCGCCGCCCACCATCAGCGCCAGCGTGCCCTCGGCGGCGCGGAACGGAAAGCCGCTGACCGGCACGTCGAGGACGCCGACCTCGCGTGCCGCCGCCTCGGCGGCGAGCTCGCGGCAGAAGCCTGGGTCGATGGTGCTCATGACGATCAGCGTCGCCCCCGGCGCCATGGCGGCCAACACGCGGCCCGCGCCCAGGGTCAGGGCCCGGGTCTCCTCGGTGTCGCGCACCATGGTGACGACCGCCTCGGCATCGCGGGCGCAGTCGGCTGCGCTCGATCGCTCCTCGAGGCCGTCCGCGGCCAACGCCTCGACGCCACCGCGGCTGCGGTTGACGGCGCTCGCCACTCGCCAGCCCTGCGACAACAGGCGCCT
Source organism: Alphaproteobacteria bacterium (assembly GCA_030746295.1). The sequence goes on from JASLMY010000026.1 coordinate 9,756, forward strand.
CGCCATGGGCACGCCCATCTCGCCCAGGCCGAAGAAACCGATCCGCCTCGCGTCCATTCCGCCCTCCCTCGTCCGACAAAGGAGGATACGGCGCAGGCGCGGTCTTGTCTTGTTTCGCTGGAGAGGGTGCCGGAGCCCCCGTCAGCCAGGAACGGAGGGAGGGGGGTCCCAGAGCCGCGGAGCCGCGGCCGGGAGCTCCGGCGAGACCGGCAGGCGGAGTTTGCTACTTCTTGGCAGCGCAGGGGTTGCAGGCCTTCTTGGCGGCGCAAGGATTGCAGCCCTTGGCCGCACAGGGGTTGCAGCCCTTCTTGGCGGCGCAAGGATTGCAGCCCTTCTTGGCCGCACAGGGGTTGCAGCCCTTGGCGGCACAAGGATTGCAGCCCTTCTTGGCACCACAGGCGGCGGCCAACTGCACGGTTCCGTCGCCGGCGGCATAGGCCGGATTGGGCAGCGCGGCGGCGTTGACGGCCAGTGCCGTCGTCGCGCCCAACAGAACCGCGGCTTGCTTGATCTTCGAAGTGTTGCGTTTGCGCACGATGAGAGTCCCTTCCGAGATAATGATCACGTCCATGCCCCCGAGACGGCGCGCCTTGGTCGCCGGCCACGAGCAATCGAAGCCTCGCAGCAAATGATCACGAAACTGTCCCGGGCCGATGACGAAGTCGTCACGGCGATAACAAGATCGTGTCCGATACGATCTGTCGTCTAGGTCACCCGACAACCATACTCGGCGCCGGCATGGCACAGGCTCTGCCAGAGCGAGAGGGCGAGCCCACGGGCCGCGTAGACGTCGAAGGTAGGCGCATCGTCGAGGCAGTCGATCAACGCCGGCACATGGAAGAGCGCCGTCTGGGCGCACGCCCCTGCGCCGAAGGCCGCCGGGTGGGTGTCGAGACCGCATCCCTTGGCGAGCACCCGGCGCGACGGCTCGCCGGCAAGACGGATGACGGCACGAGAATGCGACAAGTCGACGACCGCCGCCTCGGTGCCGTTCAGGATCTGGAAGAGTTCGGACTCGAGATCTCGCCGCTCCGGCTCGACGACGTGCCAGCACCAGGGTCCCGCCCAGATCAGACGCATGGCGTCGTCGCCGGCGCTGCTGTTGTAGGCCTCGGGCGGGCGATGCCCGAGCGCGGCTTCCAACCGCGCCACGACCTCGGCGGCTTCACGATGATCGCTCTCCACCTGCACTGTAGTGAGCCCCTGCCGTTGCGTAAGGTGAAGCCGCGGGCCGTCGGCGGCGACAGCGCCAAAGTCGCCCGGCTCGTATCCGGCGGCCAGGGCCGACAGGCGTTCCGGCGTCGTCGTTTCAGCCACGCTGGCGCCCTCCATCGGGATCGTAGAAGACCGGGTCGGCAAGCCGGACCTGCAAGCGTTGCCCGTGCAGCGGCGACAATGCCCAGACAGTCTCGCCCAGCCGCTCGCGGCCGCGGGCGCAGAAGCCGAGCGAGACCGGATGGCCGAGCGTCGGGCTGACATAGGCCGAGGCGGAGACGTGGCCGAGCTTTGCCATCGGCATCGGCTGGTCCGGTTCCTCGACCAGGATGGCGCCGGGCTCGATCCGGGTCGTGCCGTCGACCGGCACCAGGCCGACGAATTTGGGCCGCATCTCGTCGAGAAAGGCCTCGGCATCGATCATCCGGCTGCCGATGAACTCTTTCCTGCTGCTCTGCATCCGCCCGAGGCCCAAATCGTCCGCGGTCGTGCGCCCGTCGAGCTCGCCGCCGGCGACATGGCCCTTCTCGATCCGCATCACCGCCATCGCCTCGGTGCCGTAGGCGATGATGCCCTCGGCGGCACCCGCTTCTAGGATCGCCCGCCAGACCGGCTCGCCGTAGTCGGCACCGACGTTGATCTCGTAGCTCAATTCGCCCGAGAAGCTGATGCGGAAGACCCGGGCTGGCACGCCGGCGACCTCGGTGTCGGCCACGCCCATGAAGGGCAGCGCTTCGTTGGAGACGTCGAGCCCGGGCGCTACCTTGGCAAGGACGTCGCGCGCCCTCGGCCCCGCCAGCGCCATTGCCGCCCATTGCTCGGTGACCGAGACCGCCTTGACCCGAAGCTCGGGCCAGACGACCTGCAGGTAGTATTCGAGGTGGCTCATCACCGGGCCGGCGTTGGTCGTCGTCGTCGTCATCAGATAGCGGTGCTCGGCGAGGCGCGAGGTGGTGCCGTCGTCCCAGACCAGGCCGTCCTCGCGCAGCATCAGGCCGTAGCGGGCCTTACCGACCGCAAGGGTCTTCCAGCCGTTGGTGTAGAGCCGGTTCAGAAACTCGGCCGCGTCCGGCCCCTGGATGTCGATCTTGCCCAGCGTCGAGACATCGACCAGGCCGACCCCCTCGCGTACGCCGGTCACCTCGCGGGCGACGGCGGCCTCGACCGTGGCCCGGTCCCGGCTCTCGCCCGCCTTCAAGTAATAGTTCGGCCGCTTCCAGAGCCCGGCCTCGACGAAGACGCCGCCGTTGGCGGCGTGCCAATCGTGCATGGCGGTGCGCCGGATCGGGGCCTCGTGGTCGCCGACGTCGGCGCCGACGAGGGCGCCGATCGCCACCGGCTGATAGGGCGGGCGATAGGTGGTGGTACCGACCGCCTCGATCTCGACGCCCCGGGCCTCGGCCATGATCGCAAGGCCGTTGACGTTGGCGGTCTTGCCCTGGTCGGTACCCATGCCCAGCGTGGTGTAGCGCTTCAGGTGCTCGACCGAGACATAGCCCTCGCGGTGCGCCAAGCGGATGTCCTCGACGGTGACGTCATTCTGGAAGTCGACGAAGCGCTTGCCTTTGATGGTGGCCGGCAGCGGCACTTGCCAGAGGGGCCGCATCGGCGCTTCTTCGCGCATCTCGACCATCGGCATCTCGGGTGCGTGGGAGATGCTGAAGCCTAGGCTTCGGGCCGCTTCGGCGCCGGCGTCGGAGCCGTGGGCCAGGCAATCCGCTAAAGCGAGGTCACCATTGGCGGCGCCCGCAACCGAAGGCCGGCCCCGGGCGCCCGCGCCCGGCCGGAAGGCGCCGAGGCCGGGATCGTAGACGGGCCGCCCACCCGCCTGTGCGTATAGGTGCAGGGTCGGCTCGAAACCGCCGGAGACCGCCAACAGGTCGCATTCGATGCGGCGAACGCCGCCCGCGACGCCGGCACCATCGGCGTCGAGCTCCATCACCTCGACGCCGTCGAGCGCCTTGGCCCCGGTAGCCCGAACGACCACGGAACCGACCAGGCACTCGATGCCCGCCGCCCAGGCCGTCTCGGCCCAGGTGCCGCGAGTGCCGGTGCGGGGGTCGACCACCGCGCCGACCTCGACACCGGCCGCGCGCAGGTCGAGGGCGGTCCGATAGCCCGAGTCGTTATTGGCGAAGACCACCGCGCGCCGGCCGGCGATGACGGCGAAGCGGTTGCGATAACTCCGCACCGCCGAGGCCAGCATGACGCCGGGACGGTCGTTGTCGGCGAAGACGAGGGGCCGTTCCTGGGCGCCGGTGGCGAGCACGACCCGGCGGGCGCGAAGCTTCCAATAGCGCTGACGGACGGTGTGCGGCGGCGGCAGGGCCAAGTGGTCGGCAACGCGCTCGACGGCACCGACGACGTTGTCGTCGTAGTAGCCGAAAGCGCTTGTGCGCCTGAGCAGCGTGACCTCGGGCAAGTCTTCCAGCTCGGCAACGACACTACGGACCCAGTCGAGTGCCGGCGCGCCATCGATCTCTTCCCGCTCGCCGCGAAGCGCGCCGCCGACATCGTCCTGCGCGTCCAGCAGCGTGACGCGGGCGCCACTGCGCCCCGCCGCCAGCGCTGCCGCCAACCCGGCCGGCCCACCGCCGACGACGAGGACGTCGGCGTGCACGTTCATGCGCTCGTAGGCGTCCGGGTCCGGCTCCAGGCCGCCCCGGCCCAGGCCTGCCGCCCGGCGGATGATCTTCTCGTAGGTCAGCCAGGCCCGGGCCGGCCACATGAAGGTCTTGTAGTAGAAGCCGGCCGGCATCAGGGCCGAGAAGCGGTTGTTGAGGCCCAGGATGTCAAAATCGAGTGATGGCCACCGGTTCTGGCTTTTCGCTTCCAGGCCATCGAAGAGCGCGATCTCGGTGGCCCGGGTGTTGGGCTCCAACCGGGCGCGGGTGCGAAGCTCGACGAGCGCGTTCGGCTCCGCCGCCCCGGTCGTGACGATGCCGCGCGGGCGGTGGTACTTGAAGCTGCGGCCGACCAGGCGGACACCGTTCGCCAGCAGGGCCGAGGCGAGCGTGTCGCCCTCGAAGCCGTCGAATTCATGGCCGTCGAAGCGGAAGCGAAGCGGTCGGGTCCGCTCGATCAGGCCACCCTCGGCCAGGCGGAAGGGTTGGCTCACGTTCCCCCCTCCCCGTCGCCCAGGTCGTCGGCCGGCAGGCCGGTTGCCAGCACCTCGTGGCTATAGGTGTCGCGCAGCACCTTGACGAAGGCGCGGCAGCCGTTGCTGTGCTGCCACAACTCGAGATGCGGCCCCTGCGGGTTGTCGCGAAGGTAGACGTAGTCGTGCCAGGGCGCGCGGTCCGCCGCCTCGGCGCCGATCGGTGGCCGTGCTTTGGTCGCATCGCCGATATAGGTGAACTCGGCATGGTCGCGCAGACCACAATAGGGACAAGCGATACGGATCATCAGTGATGCCCCGGGAAGGGACCGGCGCCGCGCTCGTCCAGCAGCCGACCGGTCGCGAAGCGGTCGAGGCGGTAGGCCTCGTTCAGGGGATGCGGCGCCTCATTGGCGATTGTGTGGGCGAAGACCCAGCCCGAGCCCGGCGTCGCCTTGAAGCCGCCGTAGCACCAGCCGCAGTTGAGGTAGAGATTGGCGAGCGGCGAAGCGCCGATGATCGGGCTGCCGTCCATCGACATGTCCATAACCCCGCCCCAACTGCGCACCATACGAAGCCGCGAGAGATGCGGGATCATCGCCAGGCCGGCGGTCAAAACGTGCTCCACCGTCGGCAGATTGCCGCGCTGGGCGTACGAGTTGTACATGTCGAGATCGCCGCCGAAGACGAGCCCGCCCTTGTCCGACTGGCTGATGTAGAAGTGCCCGGCGCCGTAGGTGACGACGTGGTCGATCATCGGCTTCAGGCCCTCGGAGACGAAGGCCTGCAAAACGTGGCTCTCGATCGGCAGGGTCAGCCCGGCCATCGCCGCGACCCGGCCGGTGTTGCCCGCAACCGCCAGCCCGACCTTGTTGCAGCCGATCTCGCCTCGGGTCGTCTCAAGCCCCGTGATCCGGTCGCCGTCGCGGCGGAAGCCCGTGACCTCGCAGTTCTGGATGATGTCGACGCCGAGCCGATCGGCACCGCGGGCATAGCCCCAGGCAACGGCATCGTGCCGAGCCGTACCGCCACGCCGCTGCATCAGCCCACCCCGGATCGGAAAGCGGGCGGCCTCAGAGAAGTTGAGATAGGGGATCTCGGCACGGATCCGGTCGCGGCTCATCAGCTCGGCGTCGATGCCGTTCAGCCGCATCGCGTTGCCGCGCCGGGCAAAGCCCTCCAGCTGGCCTTCCGAGTGGGCCAGGTTGAGGACCCCGCGCTGGCTGAACATGACGTTGAAGTTGAGCTCCTGGGAAAGGCCCTCCCAAAGTTTCAGCGAGTGCTCGTAGAAGGGGCCGTTGCCGTCGAGCATATAGTTGGAGCGGACGATGGTGGTGTTGCGCCCGGTGTTGCCGCCGCCGAGATAGCCCTTCTCCAGGACCGCGACGTCGCGGAGCCCATGCAGCTTGGCGAGATAGAAGGCGGTGGCGAGGCCGTGGCCGCCGCCGCCGACGATGACGACGTCGTAGTGGCGTTTCGGCTCCGGGTCGCGCCAAGCCCGCTGCCAGTTACGATGCCCGGTGAGGGCGTTGGCGACGAGGTGCCGGAAGGAATAACGAGACATCGCCTGAACTTCGCCCTTCGATCGCCGCGCTGCCCGTTGCGTCGCAGCGGAGAGTGAAATCTTTGCCTTGAAAGAACTGCGTGGGCAAGACGCCATGACGGCGACCGACCACAGAAATCGAATCCGGCGACTCGGTGTCGACGATTTACGGGCGATGCAAGCCCGTCCATACTCCGGCCAACTACGAGTGCTTGCGCCGCTCGCCGGACGACGACAGGTGCGTTTGCAAGAAGGCTGATGTCATGGAGATGATCCCCCTCGGGCCCGAATTCGGCGTCGAGCTTCGCGGTGTCTCGATGCTGGACGTCGCCAGCAAGGACGCCAGCTATCGAGCCGTGCGCGAAGCCTTCGAGGCTCATTCGGTGGTCCTGCTGCGCGACCAGGAGATCGCCGACGACGTGCAGGTCGCCTTCTCGCGGGCCTTCGGTCCGCTGGAGCTCGGCAAGGTGAGCTCGCTCGGCGCCGGCGGCTTCTACGGCCGCATCACCAACATGGCCCAAGACGGTAGCCTGATGCCGTCCGACCACCGCCAGTACCTGGTCAACCAAGCGAACCAGCTCTGGCATGCCGACAGCTCCTTCGTCGCCACGCCGGCGATGGCCTCTGTGTTGTCGGCGCGTGTGGTGCCGGACGAGGACGGCGAGACCGAGTTCGCCTCGACGCGGCTCGCCTGGGAACGGCTGCCGGCGGCGCGCCAGGCCGAGCTTCAGGACCTGATCGTGACCCACTCCTACGCCTATTCCCGCAACCGGATCGATCCAGAGCTGATGACGCCCGAGCAACACCGGACCATGCCGCCTGTCAGGTGGCGCATGACTTGGCGTAATCCCGTCAACGGCCGCCGCGCCCTCTACATCGCCAGCCATGCCGGTGCCATCGACGGCATGGCCGAGGAGCCAGCGCAAGCGTTGCTGGCCGAGCTGATCGAAGAGGCGACGGCACCGGACCGCACCTATCTGCACCGCTGGCGGGCTGGCGATGTCGTGCTCTGGGACAACCGTGCCACCCTGCATCGCGGGCGGCCCTGGCCCACCGACCAGGCGCGCTTGATGATCCGCACCACGATCTCGGCCACCGAGGCCGACGGCCTCGCCGAGCTTCGGCCGCCGACGCCGGTCGCCGCCGACTGAGCCTCAGCCCCGTTTCAGCCAGTCGCGGGCGAGCTCCAGCACCCGCGCGACGTCGCCGTCGGTGTTGTAGAGGTGCAGCGCCATCCGCAGCATGCCGCGTCGGATGGTCAACGCGACGCCGTGCTCGGCCAGGTGTCGGTAGAGGGCCCCGATTCTCGGGTCGTCCGTCGTGTCGTGGCCACCGCCAATCTCGCCGACGCTGACGATGGAGGCGAGGTGCGGCCCCGGTGCGCCGCCGGCGACCGGCAGGCCCGATTCGAACAGCCCACCGGCAAGCCGGTGGCTGAGGCGGGTGACATGGGCCTCGATGGATTCGGTGCCGATGGCGGCGATGACCCCCAGTGACTCGGCGGCGGCCGCGGCGCCGGCATAGTTGTAGTTGCCGAGGTCGAAGCGACGCGCCCCCGGCATCAACCGGTATTGGCCGGAGCCCATGGCGGCCTCGTGCGCCTGGCCCAAATCGACACCGAAGCGGGCCAGCGCCGCCGGTTGCAGCCGCTCGGCCCAGGCCTGCCGGCAATAGAGGAAGCCGAAGCCGTAGAGGCCCAAGAGGCCCTTCTGCGTCGAGACCGCCATGGCGTCGATGCCGAGAGCCTCGACGTCGGTGTCGAGGATGCCGACCGACTGCACCCCATCGGCCAGCAGCAGGACGTCGCGCTCGCGGCAGGCCCGACCCACAGTTGCCACGTCGGTGCGAAACCCCGGCGAGAAGCTGACCGTGGAAAGGCTGACGAGGCGGGTCCGAGCGTCGATGGCCTCGACGACGGCGTCGGCGGGGATATGCCCCTCTCGCGGGACGACGGCGCGGACCTCGACACCGAGCCGCTGCTGCAAATTGAGCCAGGGGTAGACGTTGTTGGGGTGCTCCAGGTCGAGGCAGACGACGACGTTGTCGCCCGCTCGCCAAGGCACGGCGCCGGCGATGATGGCGATGCCTTCGGAGACGTTCTTGGTGATCGCGACTTCGTCCGCCGCCGCGCCGACCAGCGCCGCGAAACGCTCTCGCGCCCGCTCGACGGTGGCGAAGAGGGCTTCCTTGTCGACCCGACCCGCGACCCGGTCGTCCATCAGGCGCCCGACCGCGTCGCGCGCCGCCAAGGGCAACAGGCCGCGGGCACAGGTATCGAGGTAGACCGTGCCGGGGTCGCGGGCGAACTGGCGGCCGACGAGGTCAGGTAGCGCCTGCATGGCAACGGCCTCGGATCTCTGCATGGCTCGGCCCTCCCTGTGAGCGGCGCGCCCCTCAACCGGTGAAGAGCGGCTCCGTCTCCTCGGCCGTGGAAAGAAACTCCAACAGGTTCCCGTCCGGGTCGCGGAAGTAGACCGACTTGCCCCAAACGCCGTCCGCCGCCACCCGTGGCACCGGGCCCTCGATGACCGCGATGTCGCGCTCGGCAAGATAGGCGATCGCCGCCTCGATTGGTCCCTCCCAGCGGAAGCAGACGTCGACGGTGCCCGACTCGAGCCGTTCCGCCACGATATAGGCCGGCTCGTCGAGCCGCTGCAAATTGATCACCGCCCCGCCCAAGACGATCGGCACGACCGGTATCCGACCGGCGCGGAATGCCTTCTCATACGGTGCGGCGCCACCCAGGAGGTCGCGATAGAAGGCGAGCGAGCGCTCGATGTCGCGGCACATGACGACGACATGATCGATGCCGCGGATGGGCACGGACACGTTGGCCACCTCGCTGATGCAAGCCCCGATCGACCCTATCGAGCCCCCGTCGCGGGAGCAACCGAGCATCGCGCGCTAGCAAGCAATGGCGAGCGATCGGCCGCGTTGCCCCGCCTACGTCGCATGGTAATTCCAATCGGCGTCTGTCCGGTGCGCCGGTGCATTACAACAACGACAAGGCCTCGCTGGAAACGACGACGCCCGACAAGCGCACCTTGGAGGAGCTTTCGGCCGGCGGTCTGACGGGACCCGTGGTCTTCATCGACATCAGCGGCCGGGTCCAGGCCGAGCTCGACAAGAACAGCGGCAAGCCCGGCGCCAAGGCCGTGACCGACTTCGCGAGTGCGACCAACAACGTCGTCACGGCGGCCGATATCGCCGACGTGGTGAAGGAAATCCGTAACGGTATCTAGCTCATGGCCAACGCCGGCTGGCCGCGGTTCTACAATGGCGCCGCCCTGCAGGAATCGGCCTACATCAACGACTGGAACTTCCCGGGCTTCAGCGCCGCCGCCTGCGACAAGCTAATCCAGGTGGAAGAGCGCAAGCGCGTGCGTATCAACGGCATCGTCATGGACAACATCGGCATCGATTCGGCCGAGAATTCGGCGGGACCCAAGGGCGACCTGGTGACCGATTCCTGGCATTGCCACGTGCGCGGCCTACAACGCGGTTGGAAGTTCGTCGAGAACGCCGCCAATCTGGGCCAGTTGGCCGAGGCCAGGCCGGGCTCCTGCGCCTTGTTCGTCCGTGCGCCGAAGCTGGTCAGCGGCACCGGCGGCCCGCTCGCGGCGAATTCCAAGCGATCACGCCGCCTTGAGGCGGTAGCCGGGATCGTCGCCGTCGAGGCTCTCGAGCAGAACCTCGAGCGGGATGCCCCAATGCTCCCAGCCGGTGGCCAACGCCGGCGGCGCGCCGAGGACGACGGCCAGCGCCGCCGGAACCAGCGCGCGTCGAAGCTGCCGCCCGATTCGTTTGGCCCACCCAGCCATGTCGTCCGCCTCGCCCATCACGGCGTCAGTAGGAAATCCACCCTGCATCGCGTCAAATAGCCCCGCCCTCAGCGCCGCGGCACCTGCAAGGCATTGGGCGTCACAGGTCTTGGCGACCGTATTGGCGAACGGGCACGCCGAGCCGTTCGAGCTTTTTGTTTCGGCCACTCAACGGCTTGGCTAAACTCCGCCAATGCCCGAGAGCACGCAACGCCGATTGGCGGCCATCGTCTCGGCCGACGTGGTCGGATACTCGCGACTGATGCAGGTCGACGAGGCCGGTACGCATGCGCGCCTCAGGGCACGGTATCGGGACCTGGTGGCGCCGCAGATCGAGAAGCATGGCGGGCGCGTCGTCAAGCTGATGGGGGATGGCCTCCTGGCCGAATTCCCCAGCGTCGTCAACGCCGCCGAATGGGCGGTCGAGACCCAGGAGGCGATCGCCGTCGCGAACGCCACCGAGCCGCCCGAGCACTGGATCACCTACCGCGTCGGCATCAACCTAGGTGACGTGATCGTCGACGGCGAAGACCTCTATGGCGAGGGCGTCAACATTGCCGCCCGGCTCGAGGCCATGGCCGAGCCCGGCGGAATCTGCATCTCGGCAAAAGTCCACGAGGAGGTCCGCGACCGCATCGACCTCGCCTTCGATGACCTGGGCGAACAGGAAGTCAAGAACATCGACCGGCCGGTGCGCGTCTATCGAATTCGACCCGGCGAGACGGCGGCGGAGTTGCAGGAGGGGCCGCCGCGACCACGAAGAAGCGGAAATCGCTGGGTGCTTCCTGCGCTCGCGGTCGTGGTGGCCGTCGCCGTTGCCGTGGTGGCGGTCGTGTTGCTCTCCTCCGCACCGCCACCGTCGGTGGCGATCACCGCCCCGGCACCTACCGCGCCTACCCAGCCGGCGATCGCCGTGCTGCCCTTCGACAACCTGAGCGGCGATCCCGACCAGGACTATTTCTCCGACGGCATGACCGAGGACCTGATCACCGATCTGTCGCAGGTCTCGGGTCTGTTGGTGATCGCCCGCAACTCGGTCTTCACCTACAAGGGTAGGGCAGTGAAGGTTCAGGACGTGGGGCGCGAGCTCGGCGTCCAGTACGTCGTCGAGGGCAGCGTGCGCCGGGCCGGCAACCGGGTCCGCATCAATGCCCAGCTCGTCGATGCCGGCAACGGTCATCACCTCTGGGCCGAGCGCTTCGACCGCGAGCTGACCGACGTCTTCGCCCTGCAAGACGACGTCGTCAAGCACATTGTCGAGCAGTTGGCCGTGAAGCTGACTCGGGCCGAGGCGGCACATCTGAACCGGTCGACAATCGTCGTTCCGGAAGCCTACGACACGCTGTTGCGCGGGCTCGAGCGCCTGCGCCGCTTCACCCGCGAGAACAACGCCGCGGCGCGCGAGTTTTTCGAGCGCGCCGCCGCCATCGACCCGAACTACGCCCGTGCCCACGCCGATGTCGCCTTGACCTACGCGATGGATGTGCAGTTCGGTTGGACCGAGACGCCCGACGCACACCTCCGAACGGCGCTGGACCACGCCGAGAGGGCGCTGGCGCTGGACGCCTCGGGGCGTCAGGTCTACTTCGCGTTGGGCACGGTCCATTTGGCGCGACGGCAATACGACGACGCGATTACCGCGGCGCGTAAGTCGATCGAGCTCTATCCCAACTACGCCGACGGCTACGCGCAACTGGCCGAGAACCTCAATACCGTGGGCGAGACCGAGGCCTCGCTGGAAGCGATCCGCAAGGCCATGCGCCTCGACCCGCGCCACCCCTTCTTCTACCTCTGGATCGTCGGCAAGAACTACATGCTGAAAGAGCGCTATGATGCCGCGGTCACCGAATTTCAGAAGGTCTTGCGTCAGAACCCGGAGTTTCCCGGCGTCCATCTGATGCTGGCCGCAACCTATGGCTTGATGGGCCGGATCGAGGACGCGGAATGGGAGGTCGAGGAGATCATGACCCTTCTGCCCGAGTACAATCTGACCAAGGCACGCGCGCAGGCGCTCTTCAAGAGGCCGGAGCACCTGGATCGCTATCTCGAGGGCCTGCGCAAGGCCGGCTTGCCGGAATGACGACGTGGTGTCAGCAGCTCCCGGCATTGCGACCACAGCCATCACGGCGCAAGCAGCCCGGTCCTGCATGATCGAGCTTCCATGACGTGCTAGGCTTTGCGCCGTTATGGATCAGCAATGGCGAACGGGCGGCTGTTTCTGCGGCGAGGTGCGCTACCGGGTCCGCGGCCAGACGGAGTGGAAGGCAGGCTGCACTTGCAACACCTGCGTCAGGATGCATGGCGCGCCCTACGTCGTCTGGGCGGGTTTCGACCAGCGAGACTATGAACTGACAGGCGGCGAGTTAGCCGAATTTGCCAGCTCCGATCATGTGCTCCGCGGGTTTTGCCGGCGGTGTGGTACGACGCTGACCTACCGCAAGGTCGCCGAGGGCGAGCCGGAGCTGGAGCGAGCGGCCCGCATCGTCTATGTCGCGGTGGCGACGCTCGATGATCCCGAGGCATATCCACCCGACGAAGTGGTGCATGCAGGGGAGCGGATCGGCTGGCTTGATCTCGGCGACGGCATGCCGCTCCGCGACGACATCAGCCCGACAGCCGGGCATCTTCAGTTCGGCGGTATTTACGGCGATCGAGAATAGGTTCCCGACGGCGCGGCCTAATCCCGCACCTTGATCACGATCTTGCCGACGTATTCCTTCGACAGGAAGGCTTCTTGCGCCGCCTTGAGCTCCGACAGCGGGAAGACCCTCGAGATGATGGGACGTATCTCGCCACGCTCTATGTAGCCGACGAGGTCTTCGAAGACCGAGGCGGGCGCCAACGTGGCACCATAGAATTCCAAATCACGGTAAATCAGCTCACGGGCATCGAAGGTTACGATCGGCCCGGCAATCGCACCACATGCGGCATACCGCCCGCGGGCTCTCAGGACAGCGATCAGGCCGCCGAATCCGGGCCCGCCGACGGTGTCGAGCACCGCGTCGACCGCGCCGTCGGGCAGGAGTGGCGCAAGCTTCTCACTAAGTTCGCCCGCCTGACGAGGCAACAAGAGGTCGGCACCGAGCGCCTTCAATTCCGCATGCTTGCTTTCGCTCGCCGTGGCGACCACCGTCGCGCCGCGGCGCTTGCAGAGTTGGATTGCGGCCGAACCGACGCCGCCGGAGGCCCCCGTGATGAGAACGGTGTCACCGGCCGCGACCCGGCCGCGCGACACCATGTTCTCGGCCGTGATGTAGGCACAGGGAAACGAGGCGAGCTCTTCGTCGCCGAGATCCGACGAGATCGCAACTGCGCATTCAGCCGGCACCGTAGCGTACTCGGCAAAGCCGCCGTCGCACTCGCTGCCGACGCAGCCTGCGGTTTCAATGCAAAGTGGGTCCGAGGGGTCGCGTATCCAGACGTCGACCAGAACCCTCTGACCGACACGGCCCTTATCCACGCCGGCGCCGACCGCCACGATCTCGCCGCAGATATCGGCGCCCTGGATCCGAGGGAACGACAAGGGCGCGCCCGACCAACCGGCCGACTGCCCGGCCGCGGCAGCGAATCCGCCCGCCCCTCCCTCCTTCGTCACGCCCGTGGAGACGCTGTCGGCGTACCAGGACGTTCGCGTGTTGATGTCGGTATTGTTGACCGCACTGGCGCCGACCCGGACCAGCGCCTCTCCCGGTTGGGGGCGCGGCAACGGCACGTCATCGCGGTATTCGAGCTTGTCGTACCCGCCATGGCCGATCAGGACGACGGCCCGCATGGTGGGCGGCAGGTGATCCATAGTCGCAGCCCCTCCTCGCTTGGAACCATCAGTATCAGGGCTGGCATTCTACAGCCGCCCGCCGGCGATCGCACGACGGTCCGAGATCGCTGTTCCGACGACATGTCCGCTTCGTTAGACTTACCTCACGATCGAGGGATTTTTCCTCCCTCGCCACGAGGCTCGAATGCGATGACACCGCTCAGGCCACTCGCCGACCTGCCGACGCACGAGGTCGCCAACATGCCGCCGCATCTGGGCGACCAGGACTTGTGGCGGGCCGACCGCGCTTTGCGAGAGGGTGTCGCCCGCGAGGGCGGCGGCTGGGCCGAGGCGAAGCTGGCGGCCTTTGGCGAAATCGCGGGCGCCGCCGAGACCTTCGCGAAAGCAGATCTCGCCAACCGACATACGCCCGAGCTCGAGGCCTTCGACCGCCACGGCATGCGCATCGACCAGGTCGCCTTCCACCCCGCCTATCACGACCTGATGGGAATCGCGATCGAGAACGAGGTGCCGAGCTTCGCCTGGCGGCACGACAAGCCCGGCGGCCAGGTCGTGCATGCGGCATTGACCTACATGTTCAACCAGCCGGAGGGCGGCGTGCTCTGCCCGATGGCCATGACCTACGCCGTGGTGCCGGCGCTTCGCACAACGCCAGCGGTCGCCGACGAATGGATTCCGAGGCTCTTGTCGACGACCTACGACGCCCGCGACATCCCCGTCGGCGACAAGGCGGGCGCCACCATGGGCATGTTCATGACCGAGAAGCAGGGCGGCTCGGACGTGCGCGCCAACACGACCCGCGCCGTGGCCACGGGCGAGGGCACCGGCCCCGGCGCCGAGTACCGGCTGACGGGGCACAAGTTCTTCTGCTCGGCGCCGATGTCGGACGCCTTTCTGACGCTGGCCTACACCGAGGAGGGCCTGTCGTGCTTCCTGGTGCCGCGCTGGACGCCCGACGGCGAGCGCAACAGGCTCTTCATCCAGCGCCTCAAGGACAAGCTCGGCAATCGCTCCAACGCCTCCTCGGAAATCGAGCTGCACGACACCTGGGGCGTCATGGTGGGCGACGAGGGCCGGGGTGTCAGAACGATCCTCACTATGGTGCAAGGGACGCGCTTCTACTGCTGCTTCTCTTCCGCCGCCCTGATGCGCCAAGGCCTGGTCCAAGCGCTGCACCACACCGGCCACCGTGTCGCCTTTCAGAAGAAGCTCATACATCAACCCCTGATGCGGAACGTGCTGGCCGATCTTGCGGTCGAGGCGGAGGCGGCGCTGGCCCTGACGCTTCGCATCGGCCGAGCCATGGACGAGGCGGCCGGGGACGAGGGCGCGGCCGCACTCGCCCGTATCGCCACGGCGGTGGGCAAGTACTGGATTTGCAAGCGAGCGCCCGGGCACACCTACGAGGCCATGGAATGCCACGGCGGCCCCGGATACATCGAGGAATCGATCATGCCGCGCCTCTACCGCGAAGCCCCGGTCAACAGCATCTGGGAAGGCTCGGGCAACGTCATGTGCCTCGACGTGCTGCGGGCCATGCACCGGGAGGAGGCCGCGATTCCAACTTTCTTGGCCGAGCTGGAGGCTGCCGGCGGTGCCAACGCCGCCTTGGACGCCGCGATCGTCAGGCTGAAGGACGAGCTCGCCCGGCCAGAGGATCTCGAGCTCAGGGCGAGAGGCATCACCGAGATGATGGCCGTCGCCCTGCAGGCGGCGCTGCTCGTGCGCTATGCCCCCGCCGCCGTGGCGGACGCCTTTTGCGCCTCGCGCCTCGGCCCGCGCTGGAGCGGCGCCTACGGTGCACTGCCCGCCGGCCTGAATTTCGACGCCATCATCGACCGCGCGGCGGAAGCATCGTAAGGGCTTCGCTGACACATCCGGCCGGCGCGGTCGCCGTCGAGAGACAGGTCGACACGTGGCGACCAAACTTCCCACCCAGAATGCCTGAAATACTCGCCCGGATGGCTCGCGACGGCGAGAGCGACACGGACCGGCCTGTGCTAAGCTCTCCCTCGTAGTTGATCGGACATGCGCCACCTGTTGGTCGCGACCGGGCCGCAGAGCTGGCGCCGCCCTTGCCAGCACGGGACAGCTAAAAGGGCTTGGAGGCTGCTCGGTTTGGCGGCCTATGGAATAGCGGGGACGCATAGCGATGCCATACCTCATGACCTTCTTGGCCCGTTCCTGGCACCGTGCCAAATCCGCGGGACATCGGCTCTTCGACGACGGATCGGGCGCGACCGCGGTCGAATATGGCTTGATCCTGGCCGGTGTCTCCGTCTTCATCATGATCGCCGTATTCGCGATCGGTGACGAGATGGACGGCATGTTCACGGCCATTCAGACGATGTTGGCGAACTCCTACAGCTAGCTCGCCGCCGCCGCGGCGCGGAGAGATTCGCTACCGGACGCGGGACACGGCTCACCGCCTGGCTCGCTACGGAGCCATCCGGCCGCTATCTCTTTGATCTGGGTCGCCGCGCGGTGCAGCGCCGGACGGGGGGAGTACGGCACCATGATCGAATCCGTGGGGGTCGCGGGTTCGATTCCCGCTCCGAAACGAGAGATCGAAGGGTGCCGGAAGGGCTCCAGGCGCGGCCGAGCCGAATTTCGGGCCGGCCATGCCAGGCGGAATGTCGCCTCGTGCGTCTTCTGGCCATCGCCGGCCCTTCCACGCATGGGTTCCAGGCACGCCCGGGCGGGTGGTCGGAACCCGGAGCCTCGACGAGGTGCTGGGCGACAAGCAGGGCAGCAACGCCGCCATCGGCGAGCTGTTGCTGGCCGGCCTAGCGGGCGCCGGGCTCGAGGTCGCGACGGTCGGTGTCAAGGACATCATCCTGCCCGGTGACGTGCGCGAGATGGTGAACCGGGTCATCGAGGCGGAGAAGAGCGCCAAGGCGAACGTGATCGAGCGGCGCGAGGAAACCGCGGCGACGCGCTCGCTGCTCAACACCGCCAAGCTGATGGAGGACAACCCGATCCTCCTCAGGCTGAAGGAGCTGGAGGCGCTGGAGAAGGTCTCGAAGAAGATCGGCAACGTCATCGTCGGCAACGGCATGGACGGCGTCATCGACGACGTTGTGCGCATCCGTCCGCGCCGGCCGGAAAGTCCGTGAGCCGCCGGCCCCGTCTCGTTTTCGGCCGTTCTGTCGACCTTCAAAGAGGCCGTGTTCTTGCCCGGGGGCTCTCTCGGGCCTAGTTTCTCCTACCTCATGGCAAGCACTACTTCGAAAGCTCTCGACGATGGTGGCGGCGCGTCTCCGGCCGCCCTGCCGGGTTCATTCGATCTTGCTGACGACGAGGCCTACCGACGTTGGCGCCGGGAGAAGCTGCACGACTACCCGTTAACCGCGACGGCGCTCAGCGTCGCCATCGACGATCCGGGGGGCCTCTCGGCTGCGAAGCGCCAGGCGCTCGTCGAGCGCTGCGCCAGGTTCAACATAGCCTTCTATACCTGTCGGGCGGAGATGGGCGAGGGCGACGTATTGGCGTTGGCCCACCAGCTCGGGCTACGCCGCCTGGAGCGCCCGCTGCTGACGGGGGGCACCGGCGTTACCCGCATCGAAGCGACGACGACCGGCGCTGCGGCAAACTACGTGCCCTATTCGACCCGGCCGCTCGGCTGGCATACCGACGGCTACTACAACAGCGGCGCCGATTCGGTGCGGAGCTTCGTGCTGCACTGCGCCCGCGGCCCGGCCGCCGGCGGCGAGAGCCGGCTTCTCGACCCCGAGATCGCCTACATTCGGCTGCGGGACCGGGACCCGGGCCTGATCGACGCCCTGATGCGGCCCGACGCCCTGACCATTCCGGCCAATGTCAGGAATGGCAAAGTCCTGCGGCCGGCCTGCTCCGGCCCCGTCTTCCAGGTCTTGGACGGCAAGCTGCTGATGCGCTACACGGCCCGCCCCCGCTATGCCGTTTGGGCATCCGGCGGCCGTCTGGCAGAGGCCAGGCGTTGTCTGGAGGCGCTGCTCGACAGCGACGACGAGGCCATCGTTCGCCATTGCCTCAGGGCCGGCGAGGGCATCGTCGCCAACAACGTGCTGCATCGGCGCGCCGGCTTTGCCGACGCGCCCGACGGTGGCGCGGGCCGGCTCGTCTACCGGGCACGGTTTCGCGACCGAGTGGGCTGATGGGCACCGGCCCAGGGATTTGAAGGAAGGGCCTGAGATCATGTCGGACAACTTGATGCGGCTGAGCGAGATCATCATCGCCAATCCGAACATCACCTCCTTCAAGGAGCTGCTCGCCGTCCTGGGCGATCAACGGGGGCACGGCGCCACGTTGTTGGAAATCGATCTCAAGCCGGATTTTCCCGACACGCCCAGAAACTGGGAATCCATGGTCGAGACGAGCTTCACCTGGGGCCGGCCATGACGCCCGAGGAGACGCGGCCCGTCGACCGCTTGCCACTTCCCTTCGGCAAGGAGGTGGTGATCCAGGAGGTCGTCTTCGAGGACGACGTCAGGCTGCTGCGGCTTCGCATTCGCGAGGGCGCGCGCTTCACCATCGTCGACCTCGACCCCCAGTCCGCCGCCGCCTGGGGCGCCTGTCTCTCGGCCTGGGCCGTGACCCGGGAAGGCACCTGATCCCGACACCGCGCGAACCGTCGCGGCGCCCGACGCAGAGCCGAAAGCGGCTCGGGCGGCCTCGTATATTACGC
Source organism: Alphaproteobacteria bacterium (assembly GCA_030746295.1). The sequence goes on from JASLMY010000026.1 coordinate 27,873, forward strand.
ACTTGATATTTTACATAAATCGAATACGATGCCGGACACTAGGGCTGGAAATCGCGCAGCCTTCGAGGCAAGGGCCGAATGAATCAGGCACCGATAAGACGTGCCGGAAGGCCGCGATGGGGCCATCGACAAGGAGGGAGGCGAGAATCGTGAGAGCAATGGTATGCGTTGCGTCCGCCCTGGCGGCCGCGGTTTTCTTGAACGCGGGCGGCTCGGCGCTCGCCGGTGAAGCCAAGCAACTCGTCAAGTACACGGTCGTGGACGAATCGAGTATCCCGAAATCACTGACCGGCAAGACGGGCGACGCCAAGAACGGACGCAAGATCGCGATCCACCGCAAGAAGGGCAATTGCCTGGCCTGCCACGAGATGCCGATCTCCGAGCAACCCTTTCACGGCCAGATCGGACCCGACCTCAAGGGCGTGGCCGAGCGCTATTCGGAGGGCGAGCTCAGGCTGCGCGTCGTCAATCCGAAGATCGTCAACGAGGCCAGCATCATGCCGTCATTCTACCGCAACGACGGCTTTCACCGCGTCCTGAAGAAGTTCCAGGGCAAGACCCTCCTCTCCGCGCAAGAGGTCGAGGACGTGGTCGCCTATCTGATGACCCTGAAGTGAGCCTTCGGGAGAGACCGAGGCACCCTCGGGAAGACCCACCGACCAGAGAAATCGAGGACATTCGATGCAAACCAAAATCGTCATGCAACCGGTGACCAGGCGGACGCTGATGGCCTTCGCCGGCGCCGGCGCCGTCGCCACCCTGACCGGCGCACTTCTGCCCGGCCTGGCCCGAGCCGACGCCAAGGCGGTCGCCGATTCGATCAAGAAGCTGATCGGCGACAAGACGCCCAAGAGTGGCCGGATCGCGCTCGAGCTGCCCCAGATTGCGGAGAACGGCAACACCGTGCCGATCGCGCTGGAGGTCGAGAGCCCGATGACCGAGACCGACTACGTCAAGGCGGTGCACGTCTTCGCCGATCAGAACCCGAACCCGGACGTCGCCACCTTCCGCTTCACCTCGGCCTCGGGCAAGGCCAAGGTCTCGACCCGGATGCGGATGATCAAGACCCAGAACGTGATCGCGCTGGCCGAGATGAGCGACGGCTCGATCTACATGGCGAAGGCCGAGGTCAAAGTCACAATCGGCGGCTGCGGCGGCTGATCGGAACGAGGGAGACGATCCAATGGCAAAGACGAAAGCCCGCGTGAAGGTGCCGAAGTCGGTGAAGAAGGGCGAGGTATTTCAGGTCAAGACCCTGATCTCGCACAAGATGGAGACCGGTCAGCGCAAGGACAAGAAGGGCAACAAGATCCCGCGCATGATCATCAACAAGTTCACCTGCACCTATAACGGCAAGGTGGTCTTCGAGTCCGATTGGGAGCCGGCGATCTCCGCCAATCCCTACATGGCCTTCTATTTGAAGGCCGAGGAGAGCGGCACGCTGAAGTTCACCTGGAAGGACGATTCCGGCGCCGTCTTCGAGAAGTCGGCGCCGTTGACCGTTCAATAACCGGAGGAGGGGGCAATGCAGAGGAACTGGATGGCGAGGGCAATCGGCCTCGCGATCGTCGGCTCGTTGGCCGGCGGTGTCGGCGGCGCGTTCGCCGGCGACGACGACGGACCCTACAAGGTCGGCGACCGGCGCAGCGGCTATACCTACATGACGCCGGAAACGAAGGATATGCAGGACGACGACTTCGCCAACCCGGCCTTCGTCTGGCTCGATCAGGGCGAGGCACTCTGGAGCAAGGTGGACGGTGAGGCCGGCAAGTCCTGCGCCTCCTGCCACGAGGACGCTGCCGCCTCGATGAAGGGCGTCGGCGCCACCTACCCGGTCTTCGATCCGAAACTCGGCAAGATCAAGAGCATCGAGAAGCAGATCAACATCTGCCGCGAGGAGCGGATGAAGGCCAAGCCCTACAAGTGGGAATCGGCCGAGATGCTGTCGATGTCGATCTTCGTGCGCCACCAGTCACGCGGCATGCCGATGAACGTCAAGATCGACGGCGCGGCGGCACCCTTCTTCGAGAAGGGCAAGGCCTTCTACAACCAGCGCCGCGGCCAGCTCGATGTGGCCTGCAAGCACTGCCATGTCGACAACGCCGGCAAGATGGCGCGGGCCAATCTTTTGACCCAGGGCCAGAGCACCGGCTTTCCGCTCTACCGCTTGAAGTGGCAGAAACCGGGCTCGATTCATCGCCGCTTCCGCGGCTGCAACAA
>JASLMY010000270.1 GCA_030746295.1 Alphaproteobacteria bacterium
ACCACCGGGTGCTCCGGTCCGAGCGCCTTCTCCAGTATCGCCAGGCTGCGCTTGTAGAGCGGCGCCGCGTCGTCGTAGCGGCCCTGCCCCCTGTGCAGCAATGCCAGGTTGTTGAGGCTCTTTGCCACGTTGGGGTGCTCCGGTCCCAGTGTCTTCTCCAAGATTGCCAGACTGCGCTTGTAGAGCGGCTCGGCCTCGTCGTAGCGGCCCAGAACGCGATAGAGGTCGGCCAGGTTGTTGAGGCTGAGCGCCACGTCCGGGTGCTGGGGCCCCAGCGCCTTCTCCCAGATCGCCAGGCTGCGCTTCTGTAGCGGCACCGCGGCGTCGTAGCGGCCCTGGCCCATGTGCAGCAAGGCCAGGTTGTTGAGGCTCGTCGCCACGTCCGGATGCTCGGCCCCCCGCGCTTTCTCCCAGATCGCCAGGCTGCGCTCGTAGAGCGGCTTCGCGGCATCGTACCGGCCCTGCGCGCGATAGAGCTCGCCCAGGGCGTTCAGGGTCGATGCCACTTCGGTGTGTTCCGACCCCAGCGCCTTCTCCCGGATCGCCAAGCCGCGCTTGTAGAGGGGCACCGCCGCCGCATAGCGGCCTTGCACCCGGTAGAGGTCCGCCAGATTGTGGAGGCTCGTGCCGACGTAAGGGTGGGCCGGGCCGAGCGACTTCTTGCGGATCGCCAGGCTCTGCTTATAGAGCGACTCGGCGTCCTCGTAGCGGCCCTGGTCGTGACGGAGTCGGCCCAGGTTCTCCAGGCTCAATGCCCGGCGCGGGTGGTCGGGCCCGAACCGCTTCGCCGCCTCCAGCGCGGCCGTCCAATGCCGTTCCGCAGAGACGTAGTCGCCGCGCAGGTAGGCGGCGGTGCCGGCCTGGTTTCGCTCCTTCCAGGACGTCTCCTGGGCGACAGCGCCGCTCAGGCCCAGGATCAGCGCAAGGATTGGTCCAACTAGGAAACGCATCAGGGGTCACCTGTCGCGGGACTATAGCATTCTCGTGCTGGGTGCGTCCGCTGGCGCGGACCCACCCTATGGCGTCGATACATCTTGCGCACGGTCGCCAGGCACATGAGAACCTGGAGACCGATGGGCGCTCGACTGCTATTGCCTGCACCGCAATCTTGCTACGCTGTCGCCGCCTGCGGCGATGGGCGCTGGGCTGCGCCCGAGACCACGGAACAAGAGGAGGGGAGGATGCCGAAAATCGATGGTGAGCGACTATTGGGCGATCTGCGCACGCTGAGGAGCATCGGGGCTTCCGGCACCGGGGTGGTCAGGCCGGCCTTCAGTGCCAAGGACATGGAGGCCCGGCGCTGGCTCGAGGGCCGCTACCGGGAGGCCGGCCTGGAAGCGAGCATCGACGGTGTCGGCAACGTGCTGGGCAAATCCTCGAACCCGGGTCCGGCGCTGCTGATCGGCTCGCACTCCGACACCCAGCCGACCGGCGGCTGGCTCGACGGGGCGCTGGGCGTGGTCTACGGCCTGGAGGTCGCGCGGGCCTTGGCCGAGGACGAAGCGACGCGAGGCCTCGCCGTCGACGCGATCTCGTGGCAGGACGAGGAATCGCGCTTTCTCGGCTGTCTCGGCAGCCGCTCGTTCTGCGACCTCTTGCCGGCGGAGATCGAGGCCGCCGCCCGCGACGCGGACGGTGTGGCGCTGGCCGACGCGATCCGCGAGGCCGGGCTGGAAGGCGCGCCGCGCTTCGCCCTGGAGGCGGGCCGCTACCACGGCTTCCTGGAAGCCCATATCGAGCAGGGCCCGCATCTGGAGGCTGATGGCAACAAAATCGGCGTCGTCAGCACCATCGTCGGCTTGCGCGGCATCGACATGAGCTTCGAGGGCCAGCAGAACCACGCCGGCACTACGATGATGGCGGGGCGCAAGGACGCGGCGACGGCGCTTTACGAGTTCGCCTACCGGGTCAACGAGGAGTTCCCGAAGGCGATGGGCGAGCGCTCTGTCTGGACCATGGGCCGGGTCTCGCTGCATCCGGGTGCCGTCTCGATCGTGCCCGGCCGAGCCGAGCTCAGCCTGCAGTTCCGCGACGCCTCGACCGAGGTGCTGGACCGCTTCGAGGCGATCGTCGACCGGCTGGTCGCGGACATCAACGCCAAGGGCAAGGCGACGGTGAGCGCGGAACGATCCCGCAGCCCGATCGCGCCGACCGAGATGGATGCGAGCATGCGCCGGCATCTGGCCCAGGCGGCGGAGGCGCACGCGCCGGGCAAATGGGTCGAAATGCCGAGCGGGGCCTTCCACGACGCCGGCATCGTCTCCGCCGTGCTCGACTCGGCGATGCTCTTCATCCCCTCGATCGGCGGCATCAGCCACGATTTCGCCGAGGACAGCCACGACGCCGACATCGTCCTCGGCTGCCAGGTCCTGGCCGACGGTGCGGCCGCGATCCTGGCCCAGGCGACGGCATGAGGACGGCGTGAGAGTGGCGTGATGGGGGCGGAGCTCGCCGGCCGCACGGCCTTGGTCACCGGTGGCTCGCGCGGCATCGGCCGGGCCGTCAGCCTGGCGCTGGCCCGCGAAGGCGCTGCCGTCCAGATCAACTACGCCAGCGACGACTCGGCCGCGGGAGCGCTGCGCGACGAGATCCGCGAGGCCGGCGGCCGGGCCTCGATCGTCCGGGCCGACGTCTCGGAGCCGGACGCGGTCGCCGCTGCGGTGGCCGCGACCGAGCGCGAGCTCGGCCCCGTCGACCTGCTGGTCTGCAGCGCCGGGATCGCCGGCGCCGGTGACCTGGAGACGCTCACCTACACCGGCTGGCGCCGCGTCATGGCGGTGAACCTGGATGGCGTCTTCCTGCCGGTGATGGCGGTCAAGGACGGCATGCTGGCGCGCGGCTATGGCCGCATCGTCTGCATCTCCTCGATCGCCGCGCTTCGACGCCGGCCCCGGAACCTCGCCTACGCCACCTCGAAGGCGGCCGTGATCGCCTTCGTGCGCAACGCCGCCACCGACCTGGCGCCGGCGGTCCGCATCAACGCCGTTGCCCCCGGCCTGATCGAAACCGACATGATCGTATCGATGGACCCGGCCCGCCGCGAGGCGATGGTTCGGGAGACGCCGATGGGCCGGATCGGCCAGCCGGAAGAGATCGCCGAGATGACGCTCTTCCTGCTGTCGGAGCGGTCGAGCTTCACCACCGGCCAGACCCTGATCGCCTCGGGCGGACGCGTCACGCTGCCCTGACGGCGTCGCCGGCCGGTGGCCAGCCCCGCTCCGGCGGGCTACGCGCCGGGCGGGTCGAGGTCGAGCGTCTGGCGGAACATGAGGCCGACCTTGCGCCCGTCGACGTGGCGAACCGTCGCCGCGACATCGTCGTGTCCCTCCAGGCTCAACACGACCTCTTCGTCCTTGACGAGCCCTCCCGCCTCGTCGACCAGGATGCCGGCGCCGCCTTCGGAGACGCTTTCGACGAAACAGGGCATCCGCCGGCCGCCGGCGGTGATCGTCGCCTCGGTCGCGAGCGGGCGGCGCTCAGGCGACCGGGCCGGTCTGAGCGACAGCAGGAGCTGCGCCATGCGGGCCTCGCCGGCCGCATCCTGAAGGAACATCAGGCCGTTTCTGCCGCTGGTGGCATAGCGGACCTCGGCCGGGATCGCGCCGAACGGCTCCAGGCTCAGCACCACCGCCGTGCCGGGGGCGAGGGCCTCGCCGCTGGTGACCTCCAGGCCGGCACCTCCCGGCGAGAGGTCGCGCACGATGCATGGCCGGTCCTGGCCCGAGACCTGAACGGTCGCCGGCATATGCACAGTCCAACGTCGAAAACGACGCCTCGACGGCATTGCCGATCGCCATGGCGTGAATTCCTTGCCGTGTTCTGGGGACAATACAACCACTCCGACCTTTGGTCCGGCGTCGCGCCGCTGCAGGGACGGGCGATCGCATCACCCGCAACCGTCAGCTACGCGATCGTGCCCTTACGTAGGGGCCGCAGGGGGCTGGCGCAATCCGTCAACCTGTTCGGCCGGGCGAGGCCATCGCAAGGTCCCCCCAAAAAGGCGTTGATTTCCGAACTTGGAACGATTCATCTAAAAATTTGGATAACACAACTAAAAGCACACGCAATATCTTGCGACAGATCGTAAAGCAAAAATCAATAAATGTGGGCTATTACAATACGATACTTTAGACATAAACTAGTATCGCGTGAGACAGGCCATATATCTTCAGGCAAGTGGCCGTGCGATCGCGTTCGAGTCCGTTGTGACCGAGTAAGATACGAGCGGGGGAAAGCGACCTTATGTCATTGGGTAACATCCTCGTCGCCAAGGGCCTAGTCTCGAAAGACGGCCTGCGACGCGCTTACGATACCCTGGAGGAGAGCGGCGGCCGACTGACCGACTGCTTGGTGGCACTTGGTCTCGTCAGCCGGGACGCGGTCGAGCAGGTCGAGGCCGAAGTGCCGGTTGCGCCGGGCAACCTCCAAGAGACCGGCAATGATCCCGTGTTCTTGCTGCAGCTCATGGCCAAGGGCATGTACATGGAGAATTTGGAGACGCCGTCCCAGGTCGCCGGGGCGATGAAACTGCCGAGCTCGATCGTCAATACGCTTCTGAAGGACGCCGTCGACCGCAAGCTCGTCGAGACGCTCGGTCAGACCGACGCCGGTCTCGGGGCGCTGGCCGAAATGCGCTATGTCCTGAGCCGCGGCGGTCGCGACTGGGCCTCGGAGTCGATGGACAAGTGCCAGTATTTTGGCCCGGCACCGGTCTCTCTCGATGCCTACCAGGAACGTGTCCTGCGGCAGCGGATCACCAACGAAGAGGTGAGCCAGGATCGGCTCGACAAGGCCTTCGAGGGCCTGACGATCCCGGAGCGCTTCCTGGACCGTCTCGGCCCCGCCATCAGTTCGGGCACCGCGATCCTGATCTACGGCGCGGCCGGAAACGGCAAGACCTCGATCGCCCAGTTGGCCGGCCACATCTTCGAGGACGTGGTGTATATTCCCCACTGCTTCGAGGTCGACGGCCAGATCGTCAAGGTCTTCGATCCGAGCCTCCATCGGCCGATCGACGAAGCCGGTGACGGGCGGCGTGGCCTGCGCCGCGAGCGCCTGGACGACCGTTGGGTGCCCTGCTATCGACCGATGGTGATGACGGCGGCGAGCTGAGCCTCGAGATGCTCGATTTCAAGTTCAACGAGATCGGCAAGTTCTACGAGGCGCCCATGCACATCAAGGCTCTCAACGGCACCTTTCTAATCGACGATTTCGGCCGCCAGTTGGCGAAGCCCGAGGATATCCTCAATCGCTGGATCGTGCCGCTCAACAACCGGGTCGACTACCTCAAGCTGCACACCGGCAAGAGCTTCCAGCTGCCGTTCGACGAACTGGTGATCTTCTCCACCAATCTGCACCCGAACGACCTCATGGATCCGGCGTTCCAGCGCCGTATCGCCTACAAGCTGGAAACACTCGAGCCGACGGAGGCGCTGTTCCGCAAGGTCTTCGAGGACGTGGCGGCGGCGAACCAGCTTACCTTGACCGAGGACGTGTACCGGCAGGTCATCGATGGGTTGCGCGCGAGCGGGGCGCCGCTGGCCTACTTCCAACCGAAATTCGTCGTCGATCAGGTGCTGGCATCCTGTCGGTACAAGGGCATGGAGCCGCAGTTCACGGCGCAGAACGTGGAAGACGCGTTGTTGAACCTGTTCGTCTCGGATGGCGATCATGTCGCGCTCTCCGAGCAGGAACGCGGCGACGCCCCCCGACATGAAGCCTCGGTCGCAAGTTCGCTCCGTCAGCGTATGGCTGCGGCACCGATCACCGATTCCGTGCGCACCGCTTCCTGAGGCGCCTACGCTTACCGCATTCGCCGTCGCCGCGCGCCGCCGCGTCGACGGCGGAAACGTTTGGCTTTGCAAGAGGGCGAATTCGCCTATAAGATTTTCGCTGAGGCTCGATAGGGGAACCAAGCGGTCGACGCCAAACATCAGATGCGGCGCGGCCTAGGGAGGGTGGAACCCGTGCTTCGGCGTGCATCGACCAGTGGCGGCCCGCGGGTGCCTTCCGGCTTCATCCATCATCGTCACACAGCGTTCTCGAGGTCGCCCGAGGCACCAGCC
>JASLMY010000271.1 GCA_030746295.1 Alphaproteobacteria bacterium
ACCGTGATTGCCTCATATCCGTCTCCTCTATGACGGACTCTCCTATCAGATGAGGGAACTTTCGGGGCTCAGGTCACCGTGACGATCGACATGCAGACGATGCGCAGCAATGCGCGACCCGCAAGCTCACTACTCAAGGCCATGAGCAACGAGCGGCGGCTGATGATTCTTTGTCACCTGATGGAAGGGGAAAAGTCCGTCGGGCAGCTCGAAGGTCTGATTGGCATTTCTCAGTCGGCGCTTTCGCAGCACTTGGCGCGGCTTCGGCGCGATAACTTGGTGTCGACCCGTCGCGAGGCGCAAAGCATTTACTATTCCCTCTCGGGTCGTGATGTGCCTGTCATCGTGGACGCCTTGCAGGGCGTCTTCGCGCGCTAGCATTCCGCATCGGAAGCTTGAAGCAGTTGCCGCTGGCGCCCGGGATCTCATGACCGGATTGGGCATGAGCATCTCTACGATTTGAGGCGGAGGTACCACTGGAAGAATTCCTCGGACGTCCGCCCCGACGGCCGATGCGCGGACGGCGCCTGCGAGGTCTCCAGTCCCCCTGCCGCGCGGCCGAGATGAAGCCGGTTGCCTATGCAAGAGATCCCAAAGCTGCTCATGCAGCCTGGGCGGGACCGAGGGCCTCGAGCAACGAAGCGAGTTTCTGACGGTCGCCGTCGCCGAGACCGCGCAACGGGCGTCTCGGCTGTCCCATGTCGCGTCCGAGGAGCTCGCAAGCTGCGTGCGCGACACGGATGTAGCTCTTCTGCCCCATTAGCTCGCAGATCGGATTCATCCTCTGGAACAGCGCGTTGGCTGAGGCGAGGTCTCCGACGGCGTGGCCCAGCCGGAACAGCTCCACGCAGTGCTCGGGCATGATGCTGCAGCTTCCGGCGAACCATCCGTCGACGCCGGCTTCGACCTGGATATCGATGAAGCGGCGCAACCTGTCGAGATCGTTCGCGTCGCCGTCCGACGTCGTCGGCGTCACCAGGAACGCGAAAACGCCTTGGAACTTCCTTGCGGCCTCTTTCATTTCGTCCCCGTGGCCATTGTCGGTGCGGCAGGCCTCATGCCGGTGCCGACTGGTTTCGATGCCGGCGCCGCGGTGTCACGTAACAGCCCCAGATGGCCGTCGGTTCCAGCCAGCAGAGTAGCCGTCGGGGCCTTCGACGGCAATTTGGAGGTTGATCGGCGTGGCCATGAGGTGCCGGATATCGACAGGCGGGGGTGGTGTCTCGGCAAGGCGCGCCGGCTATTGACAGCCCGGCTATTGACAGCAAATTCCAGATGCTGATGATGCGGCCGGTGCTGCGGCCGGCCCCGCTGGCGGTGCGAGCTCGAAGGCCCGGCGGCAGCTTCTCTGCGGCACGACCTTAGGCGCGATTACCTGGCCAATGCAGCTTTACCTGCCGATCGCGGAGATATCGCTCAACATCTTCCTGTTGTTCGGATTGGGCGGCGGCGTCGGCTTTCTCTCCGGGTTGTTCGGTGTCGGCGGCGGCTTCTTGATGACGCCGCTGTTGATCCTGAACGGCATTTCGCCGGCGGTGGCGGTGGGCACTGAGGCCAACCAAATCGTCGCCTCGTCGGTCTCGGGCGCTTTGGCGCATTGGCGCCGCGGCAACGTCGACATCAAGATGGGCGTGGTGCTGTTGGTCGGCGGCATCATCGGCTCGACGCTTGGCGTCCAGATCTTCAAGTTCCTGCGCGGCGCCGGGCAGATCGACCTCGTAATCTCGATCGCCTATGTCGTCTTCCTCGGCATCATCGGCCTTTTGATGCTGTTCGAGAGCCTGCGCGCCATGCGGCGGCGGCGGCAGCCGGGCGGCCAGCGGCGCAAGCTGCACCAACACACTTGGCTGCACGGCCTGCCCTTCAAGATGCGGTTCCGCAAGTCGAAGCTCTACATCAGCGCTATCCTGCCGCTTGGGATCGGCATCTTCGTCGGCATCCTGGCCGCGATCATGGGCGTCGGCGGCGGCTTCATCATGGTCCCGGCGATGATCTACCTCTTGGGCATGCCGACCTCGGTGGTGATCGGAACCTCGCTCTTCCAGATCATCTTCGTCACCGCCAACGTGACTTTCTTGCAGGCTTGGCAGAACCAGACGGTCGATATCCTGCTGGCCCTGGTGCTTCTGACCGGCGGTGTCCTGGGTGCCCAGCTCGGTACCCGCACCAGTGCGGCACTGCATGGCGAGCAGTTGCGCAGCCTGTTGGCGCTGCTGGTGCTGGGCGTCTGCGGCATGCTGGCCTACGGCCTGTTCGCGACCCCGACGGACATCTACAGCATCGGCCTTGGAGCGGCGCATTGATGTCCCGGCGATGCCATAGTCTTGCCGCGGTCCTGGTCGTGCTCGCCGCGGCCTTGGGCGGGCTGGCCTCGACCGCTGCCCGAGGGCAGACTCTGGTGGCCGATCTCTCCAGCCATCTGGTCAGTGTCACCGCCGGCTTTGCCGGTACCGATCTGCTGCTCTTTGGTTCCGCCGCCGACGAGGGCGATGTCATCGTCGTCGTGCGGGGGCCGGACAGTGCCGTCGTGGTGCGGCGCAAAATGCGCAGCCCGGTCGGGATTTGGGTCAACCGCGACGAGGCCGTCTTCTCCGGCGTGCCGTCGTTCTATCGGATCGCCAGCAGCCGCCCGCTCGACGAGTTCCAAGCCGGCCGCGTCCTGGAGATCCACCAGATCGGCGTGTCGCACCTGGAATTTGCGGCCGAGGCGGTGATGGCCGAGGCCGAGGAGGACCGCTTCCGTCAGGCCTTGATACGCAACAAGCAGCGCCAAGGCCTGTTCGCCGATGCGGCCGTGCCGGTCACATTCCTGGGTGAGCGCCTGTTCCGCGCCCGTGTCGCTTTTCCCTCGAACGTGCCGACCGGCACCTACACGGTGACGGTCTACTTGGTTCGTGCCGGTAAGGTGGTGAGCGCGCAAACCATCCCGCTGGTGGTCAGCAAGATTGGCGTCGGCGCGCGGATCTACGATTTCGCCTATCAGCAGGCGGCGCTATATGGCCTCTTCGCGATCCTGATCGCGTTGTTCGCCGGCTGGTTCGGGAGCGCTGTCTTCCGCAAGATCTGAGCCGCCGAGGCGATCGACGGCCGAGCCGCTTCGCCTAGTCTTTCTTCGTGGTCTCCGACTGCTGGCTCGCCGCCGCTGCGGCTGCCGCGGCCGCCGCCGCTGCCGTCGCGGCAACGTCGGCTTGCTGTGTCCCCGTCTGCGCCGCACCGGTCCCGCCGCTGCTTTCCGCCTGGCTCACGTCGGCGTTTCTGCCGCCGATGTTGGCGCCGGAGGCGTGCGGGTTGGGCACGCCGGAGCATCTCGGATTGCAGCTGAAGGTGGTCTCGCGCCGGCCCCGCGTGACGGTCAGATGGCGCGCCTCCTGCGGCACCACCACGACGGACGCGTTCATCAGCGTGCTGCCGTCGTCGTCCAGCATCCGCATGTTGGTCTCGCCGGTCTGACGGCCGACCAGGAACATGACGCCGCCGCGCTCAATGACGATGTCGACGATCGACGGGTCGGCGATGAAGACGATCTCCGGCTTCTCGGCGACCTGCAGGAGCGTCGTCTTGCCAATTTCGACCTTGATGATGTTGCCCGACTGAGCCCAGCTAGACGACCCCGCAAACATGGTCACGAAGACGAACAAGAGGGAAAAGGATAAAGTGTTCCAAAGGCGCGTCATTTGAGCAGCCCTTTTGTTACTGTCTAATACCGTATTTGTTCTTTAGCATACTTGGCCAAGAATTAATAGAAAACTTAGCGAGCCGATTTCGTTGGCGAATTATTCAATTCGTCATTGCGGCCACCGACATTCGGGGCCGATCGGAGGCATGGGCAGACATGCTTGGCGCTGTGGCGGCTCGATGCTCGAGGATCGGCTCGCGGCGGCCCTCTCGAGGGCGACGGGACAAGGGTGAATCGGATACGGTATGCCCCTTCGGTGGTCGGACGAGGCGACCGGGTGATGACGGAATGCCGCATGAATTCCAGGTTTTCGGCGGTTTCGTGGTGGTCGGTACCGTTGCGTGGTACAAAAGGGCGACACAGTCGCTCGCGCCGCGCAATCATGAGAGCCATGAAGCCCCCAAGGACAGCACTTTTGCTTTTGGCGGTCGGTCTGTTGGCGGCCTGTCAGACGACCGATACGCAGCCTCCGGTGGCGGATGCTGATGCCGCGGGGGCGAAGGTCCGCACAAAGGTGCAGGCGAGCATGATCGATGCGGCGCGCGCCTCCGAACAGCGCGACGATACCGGCTCGGCCATCGCCTACTATCGCTCCGCCTACGAGCGCGATCCGAAGGCGTTGGAAGCGGCACTCGGGCTGTCGCGAAACCTGAGGCGCGCCAACCGCCCCCGCGAAGCAATGATCATCGCCGAGCGCAGCCTGGAGGTGCACAAGCGCGAGCCGCGGCTGATGTCGGAGTTGGGCAAGGCTCAGCTTGCCAGCAGCGAGGCCTTGATGGCGATCGAAACGCTGTCTCGTGCCGGCGCACTGTTGCCCGGGGATTGGGAGATCCCCTCCGCGATCGGCGTCGGCTACGACCGCCTGGGGCGCTATCAGGATGCCGAGCGCTGGTATCTGAGAGCCCTGAAGCTAGAGCCCAGCAACCCGGTCGTCCTCAACAACTACGCGCTTTCCCTGGCCCAGCGCGGCGAACTGCAAGAGGCCATCGCGGCCTTGGAGCGCGCCATCGCGATGCCGGAGAGCGGTCCACGAATACGCCAGAACCTGGCCCTGCTGCATGCCACGAACGGTGACTTCGAGGCCGCCCGCCGCTTAGTCCGACGCGATCTGAGCGGCGAGGAGGCGGAGGTCAACTTACGCTACTACCGCCGGATTGCGGAACGCGGTGCGGGGAAGCCGGCAGGCCTGCGTCTGCCACCGTCGAGTGCGCTGCCCGCAGGGTCCGACGAGCCACGCCTGGCGGCAGTGCCGCGGCAAAAGGTCAGCGAGGAGCCGTTGGCTCCGAGTACCGGACCGCTTACGGATTCGGCCGAACCAGAGGCGCCGGCACCGTCGGCGTCGACCGCCGTGCGGCTCGATCCGGCAAGCGTCAGGTCGAGCGGCGACACGCCCCCGGCGGCGACGGCAAGGCCTGCAGCAACGACGGTGCCGTCGGCCACGAGCGAGCCCCGTTCGCTATTGGCCTCGCCTGCGCCGGGCGCGATGCCGAAGTCGACCGACGACGACGACACGGTGGCGGCGGCCGATACGGTCGAGAAGACTGAACGATCGGCAAGCGATGGGACCGCATCGGCGCTGTCCGAAGCGCGGCCGGACGCGGCGCCGCGCGCGCGGGAGACCCCGGACGAAGCGGCGGTGCACGTGAGTCCCCAACCGCTGGACGCGGAGGCGACGACGGCGGAAGCAAAACCGCCAATGGGCGAGACGACCGATCGTGCCGTCGCTCCAAGCGTCCAAGGTGCCGCCGATATCCCGCCCATCCTGCCTGCGACGGCGTCGACGGTGGACGAAACGGCACGCCCCAAGCCTGGCACGACGGACGCCGAGCGGGGCGAGGATCGACTTGCAGCGGTCGTGCACCCTACGACCACCGACATGGACGGTGTCGACGAGCCGCCGCTGCCCGAGCTGCCCAAGACCTCGAGCTTGGAAGAGCCGGCGACGGCGCGCACGACGTCCGTCACCGAAGAGATCGGGTCGCGCGATCCGGACGCGCCCGCATTTCGCATTCAGCTCGGCAGCTATCGCAGCGAAGCGGCGGCGAAGAGCGGTATATCGATTTTACGTTCCGCACATGACGATATCTTGGCCGACCTCGGACTGGACGTCCTATCGGTGACGATACCGGAAAGCGGGCAGTACTACCGGGTCATGACGGCGCTGTTGTCGCGGGACGCGGCGGCCGAGGTCTGCCGGCAGTTGCGAAGCCGCGAGGTGAACTGCCTGATACACCGCCACCGCTAGGCTGTCGGCGACTGGCGGGCATCGAATTCCAAGTGATCCCGTCGTCGCGGCTCAAGGCTGTCAACGGCGGAGTAAAAATGCGCCACTCGGGCGGAGCAAAACTACACCACTGACAGGTCGGGAGCTTGTCCACG
>JASLMY010000272.1 GCA_030746295.1 Alphaproteobacteria bacterium
CCGAGGTGCCGGCCTCGCCGCAGCCCTTGGCGCCGAGCGCGTTGGTGGTCGCCGGCACCGGGTGCGAGGCGAACCGCAGGTCGGGCACCTCGTCGGCCCGGGGCATGGCGTAGTCCAGGAACGAGCCGGCGAGCAACTGCCCCGCGCCGTCATAAACGGTCTCCTCCATCAGCGCCTGGCCTAGGCCCTGGACGATGCCGCCGTGGACCTGGCCCTCGACCAACATGGGGTTGATCAAGGTGCCGAAGTCGTCGACCACGACATAGCCGACGACCCGGACCCGTCCGGTCTCGGGCTCGATCTCCACTTCCGCGACATGGCAGCCGTTCGGAAAGGCGGACGGCGCCCCCTCGTGCACGACCTGGGCGTCGAGGCTCTGCGGCAAGTCGCCGGGCGGGTCGGTACTTTCGCGCACTCGCGTCGCCAGTTCCAACACTGTGATCCGTCGGTCGGTGCCGGCGATGCGGAATTCGCCGTGCTCAAAGGCGATGTCCTCGACCGCCGCCTCCAACACGTGGCCGGCGAGCCGGCGGCCTTGCACGATGACCTCGTCCGCGGCCTCGAGGATGGCGCCGCCACCGATGATCACCGACTTCGAGCCGCCGGTGCCGCCGCCGGCGACGAGGCGGTCGCTGTCGCCCTGGAAGAGGCGGATGCGATCGAACGGCACGCCCAAACGGCTCGTCAAGATTTGGGCGAAGGTGGCGGCGTGGCCCTGGCCCTGGTCCTGGGTGCCGCTCAGGATCGTCACCGTGCCGTCGTCCTCGAAGCGAAGCTCGCCGAGCTCATTACCGGGCGGTGCCGTCACCTCCAAATAGCAGGCGATGCCGAGGCCCCTCAGCTTGCCGGCCTCGGCCGAGGCGCGGTGGCGGGCCTCGAAGCCGGCCCGGTCGGCGCGCGCCACTGCTTCATCGAGGATCGCCGGGAAGTCGCCACTGTCGTAGGTCAGGCCGGAGACGGCGGCATAGGGCATCTCGTCCGGCCGGACCAGGTTGCGACGCCTAAGCTCGACTCGGTCGATGCCCATCTCGGCCGCGGCCGCGTCCATCAGCCGCTCCATGTAGTAGACGCCCTCGGGCCGGCCGGCGCCGCGATAGGCACCGATCGGCGTCGAATTGGTGAAGGCGCATTTGGTCTCGACATGGAGCGCCGGCAGGCGATAGGCGCCGGGGAAATTGCGGACGATGTTGCCGCAGCTCATGTGCGGCCCGGTGGTGGAGAGATAGGCGCCGAGGTTGGCCCGGCCGGAGACCCGGGCCGCCAGAATTTGGCCCGCGGCATCGAAGGCGCCGGCCACCTCGACGGCGCTGCCGCGGCCATGCTGGTCGGAGACGAAGCTGTCACTGCGCTCGTCGCACCACTTGACGGGCCGACCGAGCCGTCGGGCCGCCACCAGCAGCGGCGCATATTCGGGATAGGGCGACGACTTCATGCCGAAGGAGCCGCCGACGTCGTGCGCCCGCACCCGCAGCTTCTCGGGCGCCACCCCCATCAGCTTGGCGAGGCCGTTCCTGAGCCCGAAGACACCCTGGGCCGGGACGTGGAGCGTCAGCCGCCCCGTCTTCGAGTCGTACTCGGCCACCGCGGCCCTGGACTCCATCGCTGCGACCACGACGCGGTTGTTGCGGAGCTCCAGCCGCGTCACGTACGCCGCCGCCTCGAAGGCACGATCAACCGCCGCCCGATCACCGGCCTCGAAGTCGAGCGCCAGGTTACCCGGCGCTTCGTCGTGCAACTGCGGAGCCTCCAGCGCCAAGGCGTCGGCTTCGTCGGTGACCGCCGGCAGCGGCCGGATCTCCAGCTCGATCAGCTCGGCCGCGTCGCGGGCCTGGGCCAGGCTCTCCGCCACCACGAGCGCCACCGCCTCACCCCGGTAGCGGACCCGGCCGCTGGCGAGCGAGGGCCGTGGCGGCTTGATCATCGGCGTGCCGTCGCGGCTCTTGTAGGGTTGTGCGTTCTGAAGCGTCTGGACGCCGTCCGCTGCCAGCTCGGCCTGGGTAATGACCGCCAGCACGCCGGGAGCGGCCTCGGCCTGGTCGGTGTCTAACCCCTGGATCTCTCCGTGGGCGTGGGGCGAGCGCAGGAAATAGCCGTAGGCTTGACCGGCGAGGTCGACGTCGCCGGTGTAGCAGCCGCCTCCGGTCAGCAAGCGCGGGTCCTCGGTCCGCGAGACCGACTGGCCGATGGCGTATTTCTCGAAACTGGCGGCGGCTATGTCGGTCACGGTCTCGCCCCCGTCAACCGAAGCCGTAGAGGGTGGCCGGGTTGTCGACCAGGACCTTGCGGCGCTGGTCCGCCTCGGGCGCCCAGTCCAGAAGCACATCCAACAGCATGCCGTCGTCCGGCGGATCGTCGACGTGCGAGGGATGCGGCCAGTCGGTCGGTCTCCGCCCAGGCGGTCATGCCGCCCGGCACCATCTGAAAGCGCACGCCGCGGATGCCGCCCTCGGTCAGACGCTCGAACTCGGCATCGTCGATATCGGGCTCGACGACGGCGACGCCCCGGGCTTCCGGCAGGCGGGCGATGGCGTCGAGCGTGCAGCGGTTGTCGGCACCGTAGTGCGTCGGTTGCACCACCACCGTGCGCGCGAGGCCGAGCCGAGCCTGGATTTCGCGATAGGCCGCGACGTCGCCTTCGGGCTTCGGCCCCACCGCGGCGGCTGCGATAGGATAAGCGCCCGGGGGCGCATAGATGTGCATGTGGGTATCGGTCGTGCCAGGCGGCGCCTTCAGCCTCGGTGTCTCTGCTGTCATGTCGTTCAATCCTCGACCACCAGATGACCGCCCTGATAGATCTCACCCGGGCTGTTGGGATCGCGGGTCGGCTCCGCCGCCAGCACGGCCTCGGCATAGTCCTCGGCTCGGTCCTGGGGCTCGTAGCCGAGGCGGACCGCGTTCGCATTGTCATACCAGGAGCGGTCGTTGTCGGAGACGCCGTAGACGATCTCGAAATGCAGATCCGCATGCTCCAGGCCGATCCGGACGAGCTGCGTCAGGTCGCGCGGGCTGATCCAGATCGCGAGCCGCCGCTTGTCGATCGGCCGCTCGCCGACGTTGCCGATGCGAACGCAGAGCACGCCCAGGCCGTACTTGTCGGCATAGAGGGCGCCTAAGGCCTCGCCAAATGCCTTGGAGAGGCCGTAGCGGCTGTCGGGCCGGACCACGACCTGATGGTCGATCACTTGGTCGCGGCGGTAGTAGCCGACGGCATGGTTTGAGGTGGCGAAGACGATGCGCTGGACGCCTTGGCGGCGGGCCGCCTCGAAGAGGTTGTAGGTGCCGGTGATGTTGGCGTCGCGGATCACCTCCCAGCTCGCCTCGGTCGAGTTGCCGCCCAGGTGGACGATACCGTCGACGCCTTCGCACATCCGCTCCACCGCGACCATGTCGGTGAGGTCGGTTTGATCGACTTCCTCGCCGGCGCCGGCCGCGGCCAGGGGCCGAACATCGGAGAGCCGGAGCATCGGATAGACCCCCTTCAGCGTCCCTCGCAGCCGGCCGCCGATGTCGCCCGCCGCTCCCGTGATCAAGACTCGCTGCATCGCCACCCTCCCCGGCTTCGCCGAGCCCAAGCATTGCATGGAATCCCGTGCGGTCAACCGGCCGGCTTGGCGAAGTGCGCGCGGCGGCGTAGGTTTTCGGCAGGTTGCAACGCCGAGGGAGACGCCTGCCATGAACGACTTGCCGATCATCACGCTGCGCCGCATCGAGGCCAACGTCATCAAGCCGATCTACGACGAGATGGTCGCCGCGCTCGGCCGCGAGAAGGCACGGCAGATCCTGGGCCAGGCGATCGAGAAGAACGCGATCGAGCACGGCGAGGGCTATGCCGAGCGCGAGGCGCCAGGTGGCAACGACCTCGAAGGCTTCGCCCGCCTGCTGCCGCAGTGGCAGAAGAACGACGCTCTCGAGATCGACGTCCTGGAAAGCACCCGGCAGCGCTTCGACTTCAACATCACCCGCTGCGCCTACGCCGAGATGTATCGCGAGATGGGCGTCGCCGAGATCGGC
Organism: Alphaproteobacteria bacterium; assembly: GCA_030746295.1. The sequence goes on from JASLMY010000272.1 coordinate 4,012, forward strand.
GATCTCTTGTCCTGCGGCCGCGACGGCGCCTTCTGCACCGGCTACAACCCGAAGATCAAGATGGAGCGGACCCAGACCGTGATGCAGGGCGCGCCCCACTGCGACTTCCGCTACACCATGGAGGACGGGAACTAAGGTCGGGGTCCGGCCGGCGGCGAGACCACGACGGCGTCGCCGTGGCTCGGGGTTCGGAGTGAGTCGAATGGCCGAGGATTCCCGCCTCTTCGAGATATTCCCGGAGGTGCAGCGCGGCTTGCCCCGGCAAGGGCCGGGTGCCGATGATTGCACGCTGAAAGCGCTCTCTTTGTGCCGGGAGTTGCCCGAACGGTCGGCGGTCTTGGATATCGGCTGCGGCCCGGGCATGCAGACCGTGGCCTTGGCGAAGAGCCTCGACGGCCCGGTCACGGCCGTGGATCTCCATCCGGAGTATTTGGCCGAGCTGAAGGCGCACGCCGAAGCCGCGGGCCTCGCCGGGCGACTCCGGATCCTGGCCGGCGATATGATGGCACTGCCGTTTCCGCCGGAGAGCTTCGACCTCGTCTGGTCCGAGGGCGCCGCCTACATCATGGGTTTCGATCGCGCCTTGGTCGCCTGGAAACCGTTGCTCCGGCCCGGCGGCTACATCGCCGTCAGCGAACTGGTCTGGCTTCAGGCCGACCCGCCGGCCGAAGTGGCCGCGTTCTTCGCCGAGGAGTACCCGGCCATGACCGATGTCGATACCGCCTTGGCGACCGTCCGGAGCTCGGGCTACGAGGTCGCGGGACATTTCACCCTGCCCGACTCCGCCTGGTGGACGCACTACTACCTGCCGCTCGAAGCCAAGCTTCCGAATCTCGCCGAGAGATACGCCGGCGACGACGCAGCGCTCGCCATCATCGAGAGCACCAGACGCGAGATCGACGTCCGGCGCCGCTTTCCCGACTGCTACGGCTACGAATTCATCGTCGGTCGAAAACAGCCGCGTGGCGGTAGCTGACCCGTCGTCGAAGCCCGGCCCCGGCCTGTGCCGAAATGTACTGGAAAATGGGCCTCGCGTGTGGCCGCGGGCTAGGAGGATCGGTCAGTACCTCGTGGTGACGCACCGCCGCGTGCGGACGCGGTGCCGAAGAGATATCCAGCGATAGCGCCCATGATGCCGACCGAGGCGATGAGCTGGTCTTTGTCGTTGACGGTGTAGGCGAGAAAGACGGTTCCGAAGATGATCAGCGTCAGGCCGGCGCCGTTGACCATCTGCCCCGCTGTCGCGTTCACCTTGAACAGGTAGAAGAGCAGCATTCCCATCGCCATCATGGTGACGACGCAGATCAGGATGACGACACCGGCTTGCAGCAGCAGTTGGTCGCGCAGGAATTGAGGGTTCGAGTAGCCTAGATCCCCCGCTGCCGGACCGGCCTCGTCGATCGAACCGCCCGCGCCAGACGCGGTTGCCGCCCTCTGCTCCGTCGGCGACAGGTTCTCGAACTTGAAGGGTTCGGCGAGATCGGATCCCGGAGCTCGAGCCCGCGAGTGTATCGAAATCGAACATATCATCGATACGACGAACAGAAGTATCAGGCCTCGCACCAATCCCATAGATGCGGACATTTTCTTCAATTCCAAAGACTACGGTTAAGAATTGCAATCAGATTTGAATAGTATACCCTTCTTTTTTCATCATTTTTATTTCTTGCGTCTTCATAGCTCGACTCATAACGCTTGAGTAGTTCTTGTTTCTTCTGTCGCGAAAGCGGTTGTATATATTCTCGGAATCTCAAGTAGGGATCGGCGCGTTGCCGCTGCAGAGGCGGTCGCCTTTCCGGCGGCAGGTAGAACTTCTGCAGTGCCTCCGCCATTGCCACACCCGGCTTCAGAAGCGGCAGAAAGGCAAGTGAGATAGCCATCTCGCGCCGAGTTACCACGTGCCTCACTCCTGACAATCATGCATGCCACAGATAGCTTGCCAGCAGACATAAAGGCACCCCGGAACTACACTAGTGGATCGACTCTAACATTTGGTTCCCTCGCCTGACCTTTTCGATGATGGCATC
>JASLMY010000273.1 GCA_030746295.1 Alphaproteobacteria bacterium
TCGGGCTGGGCCAGGCGGCGCATCGGCACGGCCCGGGTCAGGGCCTCGCGCAGGCGCTCGGGCACGTCGGCCAAAAGCGGCGTGTCGGTCGGCCCGGGGCAGATCGTGTTGAGGGTGATGCCGGTGCGGGCCATCTCGCGCGCCAGCGTCTTGGTCATGGCGATGATGCCGCCCTTGCAGGCGCTGTAGACGGCCTCGCCCGAGGAGCCGACGCGACCGGCGTCGGACGAGATCGAGACGACGCGGCCCCGGCCCCGCTCGGCCATGCCGGCGAGCACCACGTGGCACATGTTGATCGGTCCGTAGAGGTTCAGGTCGACGACCTTGCGGCGGACCGCGTCGTCGGTCTGAAGGAAGGGCTCGGAGCGGTCCCAGCCGGCGTTGTTGACCAGGCCGTCGACCGGGCCGGCATCGGCCTCGAAGGCGGTGACGCCTTGGCTAACGGCATCGTAGGAGGTGACGTCGACGGTGTAGGCGTGCGCCCGGCCGCCGGCGCCCGTGATCTCCCCCGCGATCTCGTTGGCGCCTTCTGTGTTGATGTCGAAGATGCCGACGACCGCGCCTTCCTCGCCCAGCCGCCGGGCGATGGCGCGGCCGATGCCGCTGGCCGCGCCCGTGACGATGATGTTCTGGTCTTTCAAGCCGCGCATGGTCGCTCCTCCTCGTTGTCTTGCCCCGGCCGCTTTACCCCGGCCTCGGATGCGTCCTACAAAGGGTCAAGGCCGTGTTTGCAACAGATAACGATCGGAGGGCAACCCAAATGGCGGATCGCGAGATGGTCAAGGACAAGGTGGTGCTGGTCACCGGCGCCGGCCGCGGCATCGGCCGCGACATCTCGATTCTGATGGCCCGGCACGGCGCCAAGGTCGTGGTCAACGATCTGGGCGGCACCGAACAAGGCGAGGGCGAGGACCGGACGCCGGCCATGGAGGTAGTGGCGGCGATCCAGGACGCCGGCGGCGAGGCGGTCGCCAACTACGACAGCGTTTCCGACTTCGATGCGGCGGAGAACATGGTGGCGCAGGCGGTCGAGGCCTTCGGCCGCATCGACGTCGTGGTCAACAACGCCGGCATCCTGCGCGACGTGATCTTCCACAAGATGACCGAGGACGATTGGGATTCGGTCATCGGCGTGCACCTGAAGGGCAGCTTCAACGTCTCTCGTGCCGCCGCCGGCCGCTTTCGCGAGCAACAGTCGGGCTGCTTCGTGCACATGACCTCGACTTCCGGATTGGTCGGCAACTTCGGCCAGGCCAACTATGCTGCCGCCAAGCTCGGCATCGTCGGCTTGTCGAAGTCGCTGGCACTCGACATGTCCCGCTTCAACGTCCGCTCCAACTGCATCTCGCCCTTCGCCTGGAGCCGGCTGATCGGCACCATCCCGATCACCGACGAGGCGCAGGCGGCCCGGGTGGAGAAGATCAAGGCGATGACCCCGGCCAAGATCGCCCCCGTCGGGGTCTACCTCGCCAGCGAAGAGGCGGCCGAGGTCACGGGCCAGATCTTCGGCGTGCGCAACAACGAGATCTACCTGATGGGCCAGTCGCGACCGTTACGCTCGGTGCACCGGGGCGAGGGCTGGACGCCGGAGACGGTGGCCGAGCTGGCAATGCCGGCGATGAAGGCGAGCTTCTACCCGCTCGACCGCTCGCAAGACGTCTTCAACTGGGACCCGGTCTGAGGCGCGGGAGGGGAGCGGGACGCATGGCGATCGACTACGACAAGCTGATGAACTGGCCCTTCGAGGAGGTGGTGCAGACCTATACAGAGCGCGACACCATTCTCTACGCGCTCGGCCTCGGCCTCTCGATGGACCCGCTCGACGAGGCCCAGCTCAAGTTCACTTACGAGGAAAACCTCGCTGCCCTGCCCTCGATGGCGGTGGTGTTGGCGACGCCGGGCTTCTGGGTCAAGGACCCCGAGACCGGCATCGACTGGGTCCGCATCCTGCACGGCGAGCAGGGCCTCGAGATCCACAATCCGCTGCCGGTGGCGGCGACGGTGGCCGCGACGACGAAGATCACCGAGATCATCGACAAGGGGGCGGACCGGGGCGCGCTCATCCTGCAAGAGCGCACCGTCACCGATCAGGCCACCGGCAAGCCGTTGGCGACCTTGACCTCGACCACCTTCGGCCGCGGCGACGGCGGCTTCGGCGGCCCGACCGAAGGCGGCCGCCCGGTGCACCAATTGCCCGAGCGCGCGCCCGACGAGAGCTGCGACTTGCCCACCCTGCCGCAGGCGGCGCTGATCTACCGGCTCTCGGGCGACTACAACCCGTTGCACGCCGACCCGAAGGTGGCCCGTGCGGCCAATTTCGAGGCGCCGATCCTGCACGGCCTCTGCACCCTGGGCGTCGCCAGCCACGCCATCCTGAAGACCCAGTGCGGCTACGACCCGGCCCGCTTCCGGAGCCTGGCCTTGCGCTTCTCGGCCCCGGTCTATCCGGGCGAGACGATCCGCACCGAGATGTGGCGCGACGGCGATGTCGTCTCCTTCCGGGCCCGCGTCGTCGAGCGCGACGTCGTGGTCCTGAACAACGGCCGGGCCGAGGTCGCTTGAGCCGGCCAAACGCGAAATTGCGAGCCATCGACCAGAGTAACTAGAAGACAACAGGGGAACCCTTTCATGCGTGAGAATGCGATCAAGACCAAACTGGCGGCCGGCGGCACCGTGGTGAACGGTTGGCTCTCCATCGCCAATTCCTTCAGCGCCGAGGTCATGGCGGCCGAGGATTTCGACAGCGTCACCGTCGACCTGCAGCACGGCATGGTCGATTTCCAGGCCGCGGTGTCGATGTTGCAGGCGATCTCGAGCCGGCCGCCGACGCCGCTCGCCCGCGCGCCTTGGAACGACCCCTCGCCGATCATGAAGCTCTTGGATGCCGGCGCCTACGGCATCATCTGCCCGATGATCAACAACGCCGAGGAGTGCGAGCGCTTCGTCGGCGCCTGCCGCTACGCGCCGCGTGGCTACCGCAGCTTTGGCCCACCACGCGGCCTGCTCTGGGGCGGCGCCGACTATGCCCAGCACGCCAACGACACGATCCTGACCTTCGCCATGATCGAGACCCGAGAGTCGCTCGACAATCTGGATGCGATCATGAGCGTCGAAGAACTCGACGGCATCTATATCGGGCCCTCCGATCTCGCCATCAGCCTCGGCCACCTGCCGAGCGGCGTGCCGCAGGCGCCCGACGTGATCGAGGCTATCGACACCATCCTGGCGGCGGCGAAGCGAAACGATGTCATCCCGGGCATCCACTGCGCCACCGGCCAGATGGCGCGCGACATGTTCGACAAGGGCTTCCAGCTCTGCACGCTGTCGAACGACGCCCGGATGCTCGGCTCCATGGCCCAAGCGGAGATCAAGGCGGCACGCGGCGAGGATTGAGGCGCGGATCGAACGGCGCGAGATGCGGCCGGCGGAGCTCGACGCGGACCTGGTCTGGTGCGAGCATCGCTCGCCGCCCCGGCCGGCGCCCGCCCTCTTCCTCGATCGCGACGGCGTCGTCGTCGAGGAAGTCGGCCACCTGCATGAGGTCGCCAAGACGCGACTGATCCCAGGCGCGGCCGCGGTCGTGGCCGAGGCCAATCGGCGAGGCCTCCACGTCGTTCTCGTCACCAACCAATCCGGCATCGGTCGCGGCCTTTACGACTGGGACGCCTTCCGGGCGGTGCAGGAAAAGATCCTGGCCGAGTTGGCGGCGGCGTCTATCGACGCGGTGCTGGCCTGCCCGCACCATGCGGAAGTCGCCCCGCCCTATCGCCATCCCGATCATCCTGACCGCAAGCCGAACCCCGGCATGCTGTTGAAGGCGGCGGCAATGCTGGAAATCGAGCTCGCTGCCTCCTGGATCGTCGGCGACCGGGCCGGCGATATCGAGGCCGGTCGGCGGGCCGGTCTCGCCGGCGGTCTGCATGTCGCCACCGGCCACGGGGCGGAAGAACGCGCCGCCGCCCGGGCGCTCGCCACGAGCGACTTCCGCGTCATCGAAGGCGACAGCGTCGTCGATGCCCTGACCTTGCTGCCCCTGTTGGCCGCCTGACCTCACGGCATCCGGCGATGTCGTGAATGGACGGGTCGCCTGTCGCATTTGGGATAGGCGCGCCGCCGCCGGGGCGGCATGCTGGCGGGGAAACGGTTTGACAGGCCGTGACCGGATCATCGAAGATGATTTCAACCGGCGTTGGAATGAAGGGGACCCGAGACCAAAGCCGCGAAGGGCACCGGCCAAGAATAACATCGGGCCAGGATGCTCCGCCTCGGGGGGCGCGCCAGTCGAGCTTCGATCCGACCTCTCGCAGCAATGCCCAAGTATTTGGTTTCGTTGACTTCCTTCTCTAGTGCCGATCGAAGACGAGCATCAGGCAACAGGGAGTCCAGACGATGCCGGAGAAACAGAAATCGCGTACCCACCCCTACGTCCCCGAGATTTACGAGCAGTTCAAGAAGGGCGAGGTCGACCGGCGTGAGTTCCTGCGCACGGTAACCCTGCTCGGCGTCTCCGCCACCGCCGCCTACGCCATGGTCGGCAAGGTGACGGGCGAAAGCTTCGTGCCCAAGGTCCAGGCCGCGGCGCCGAAAAAGGGCGGCGACCTCAAGTTCTCGATGCGGGTCCAGGAGATGACGGACCCGTCCAAGTTCGACTGGACCGAGCGTTCCAACCAGGCCCGCCATATGGTTGAGTATTTGACCGTCACCGGTGCCGACAACATCACCCGGCCCTATCTCTGCGAGAAGTGGGAGGCCTCGGACGATCTCAAGACCTGGACGCTCAACCTCCGCAAGGGCGTGAAGTGGAACAACGGCGACGAGTTCAACGCCGACGACGTGGTTTTCAACTTCGAGCGCTGGCTCAACCCCAAGACCGGCTCTTCCAACATCGGCCTTTTCGCGGCGATGACGGAAGAGGTCGACACCGGCAAGAAGAAAGACGGCAAGCCGGTGATGTCCAAGCGGATGCTCTCTGGTGCGGTCGAAAAGGTCGACAACCACACGGTGCGCTTGAACCTGAAGCGGCCGGTGCTGGCGATCCCGGAGAACTGCTACAACTATCCGACCGCCATCGTCCATCGCAAGTTCGAGGAGATGGGCAGCGACTTGTCGAAGAACCCGATCGGCACGGGCGCCTACGAGCTGGTCGAGTACAAGATCGGCGAGAAGTACATCTGCAAGAAGCGCAACCCGAAGGACTACTGGGGTGACGAGGTCCTGCTCGACTCGATCACCTATGTCGACCACGGCGACGACAAGATGGCCTCGCTCAACGCGCTCATCTCGGGCCAGGTCGACGGCGTCTACGAGGTCGGCATCAACCAGATCGACATCGTCGACAAGATCCCCCACCTGGTGCTGCACGAGGCGGTGACCGCGCAGACCGGCGTCGCCCGCATGCAGATGGACAAGAAGCCCTTCGACAACATCCATCTGCGCAAGGCGATCCAGGCCGCGACCGACCACGCGCGGATCCTGGAACTCGCCTATCGCGGCCGCGGCGCCGTCGGCGAGGACCATCACGTCTCGCCGATCCACCCCGAGTACTACAAGCTGCCGGCCCGGAAGCCCGACCTGGACGCGGCCAAGAAGCACTTGGCCGCGGCCGGTCATCCCAACGGCATCAAGCTGAAGATCGATCTCGGACAGGCCGATGCCTGGCACGCTGCGGCGATGCAAGCCATGCGGGAGCAGCTGGCGAAGGTCGGCATCACGCTCGAGCTCAACCTGATGCCGGGCGCCAGCTACTGGGACGTCTGGGACAAGACGCCCTTCGGCTTCACCTCGTGGACGCATCGGCCGCTCGGCGTCATGGTGCTGGACCTCGGCTATCGCTCGGGCGTGCCCTGGAACGAGAGCCACTACAACAATCCGGCCTTCGACAAGGCCCTCGACGAGGCTGGTGCCACGCTCGACGTCGCCGAGCGCAAGAAGAAGATGGCGACGGTCGAAAAGATCCTGCAGGACGACGC
>JASLMY010000274.1 GCA_030746295.1 Alphaproteobacteria bacterium
GCCCGACCGCCAGAACAATCGCCGGCAATCGGGCGACAACCAATCACGGACCTCAAGTCCGACAGACTGCTAGCATGCCATGAAGAGGCTTATGGCCTGGCGCCGGAGTTGTCGGAGACCCGCTACGGCCTGGCGACGGTGCTGCAGGAAGCCGGCGACAACGCCCGCGCGAAGGAGATCGTCGAGGCGCTGATCACCGAGCGACCCGACTATGCCGAGGCCTACGTTACGCGCGGCAACGTCCATGCCGCGCTGGATCGACACGAGGACGCGATTCGGGACTATCAAACCGCCATCGGCCTGAAGCCGGGCCTCGTCGTCGCGCACTACAATCTGGGACACGCCCGCCGTCAAAGCGGCCGTCTGCAGGACGCCAAGGTCAGCTTCGAGGCCGCGCTCGGCCTCGATCCCGAGTTGGCCAGCGCCTACAACGGCCTCGGCGCCCTCTGCCAGCAGTTGGCCGAGCATGAGAACGCCGTCGAGCACTTCGACAAGGCGTTGGCGATCAACCCGGGACTGGGCGACGCCCTCAACAACAAGGCGATATCACTGCAGATGCTGGGTCGCTACCAGGAAGCGGTCGAGGCCTACAAGGCGTACATCGCCGAAAACCCCGGCCGGGGCGAGGTCTACTTCAACTTCGGCGGCCTGCTTCAGACCCTGGAGCAGTGGGAGCCTTCCCTGGTCGTCCTCAGGGAGGGCCTGGCACAGGATCCGGGCTGCCTCGACATCTACCCCTTCTATCTGCATGCCCTGATGCAGCTCTGCGATTGGAGCAATCTCGACGCGCTGATTCACAAGCTGGTCGAGATCACGAAGACGCAACTGGCCGCGAAGACACGGGTCTCGTTCACGCCCTTCGCCCTGCAGAGCCTGCCGGGCGAGGTTCCGATGGCGCTCAGGCGCCTGGTCGCGGAAGCGATTTGCGAGCGGATCTCGGACTCGGTGACGCAGTCCCGCCAATTGGCGAATTTCAGCTACAACAAGGGGCCTCACAGGCAACGCCTGACGATCGGCTACGTCTCGCCCGACCTTCGCGCCCACAGCGTCGCCGTCGCCTTTCGCGGCATCATGGAAAATCACGACCGCGATCGCTTCACCTACAACGCCTATTCGCTGCATCCCGGGCCGCCGGACCCTTTCGGCCAATATTTTCGGTCTGTCTTCGACAGCTTCGTCGACGCCGCGCCGCTCAGTCACGAGGAGGCGGCCCGGCGGATCAACGACGATGGCGTCGATATTCTGGTCGACCTGGCCGGCCATACGCGGGGGACGCGGCTCGAGATCTTCGCCCTCAGGCCGGCGCTGGTGCAGGCGCACTACCTCGGCTATTCGGCGACCATCGGGGCCCGATTTCTCGACTACTTGATCACCGACCACCAGCAGGTTCCGGCCGCCGAGCGCAGCCATTTCACGGAGCAACTGGTCTATCTGCCCGACAGCTTCATGGCGGCCCGCCGGGCCGACGTCGACGCGACCCCGCCGAGCCGCGCCGAAGAGGGCCTGCCCGAGGATGGCTTCGTCTTCGCCAACTTCAACAAGCACTACAAGCACGAGCCGAAGATGTTCGGGCTGGCGATGCGGCTCTTGAAGCAGTGGCCCGGCAGCGTCTATTGGCTACGCCACGGCACACCGCAAAGCGACGGCAACCTCAGACGCGAGGCCGCCGCGCGCGGCGTCGATCCCGAGCGCCTGATCTTCGCCGAGAACAAGTCGCACCCCAAGCACTTGGCCCGCCTCAGCCTGGCCGACCTGGCGCTCGACAACTTCTACCACGGCGGTGGCGTCACCACCGTGGATGCGCTCTGGGTCGGGCTGCCGGTGCTGAGCCTGGCCGGGCAGACGCCACAGTCGCGCAACGGCGCCAGTCTCTTGAGCGCCATCGGCATGGCGGAGCTGATTGCCGACCGCACCGAGGACTTCGAGGCCAAGGCCCGGCAGCTGCTCGGTGATCCGACGCGCCTCGCCGACCTGCGGCGGCGCCTGCTCGAGAACCGCGTCACGCATCCGCTGTTCGACATCGCCCGGCTGACCCGAAAGCTGGAGCAGGCCTACGAGATGATGTGGGAAGTCCACGCCGCCGGCGATTCGCCGCGGATGATCGAGGTGCCGCGGGACGACTGATCGCCCCCGCGCCGGCCACGCCCCTTGCCGTCAGTCGGCGAGATAAGCGGCGATCGATCCCATCAAGATGTCTTGGCCGGTGCGGCCCAGCCGGGTCCGCGCCGCCAGCAGGCGTTCATGCAGATCGGGCTCGAGGCGGATCGTCAGGGCCAGCCGATTGCCCTGCTCGCCGAGCGACACGCTTTCCATCTGCGCCTTGATCGCCGACTGATCGTCGGCCGAGATCAGGTCGGCAACGCCTTGCTCGCGCAAGACCTGACCCAAGACCTCGCTCGGCGTCGACGTCGTCTCGCCCCGCTCCTGCCGCCATGCGGCGACGCACCAGCCCGTCGGCAGAGTGAAGAAGTGCAGATCGGTCGGTAGCTGCACGCCGGACTTCGACGAAGAGGCAGCGAGAACGGCGGCGCGCGCATCGGGTCGCAGGACCTCGACCGTTGCCGTCCCTGCGTCAGCGCTTTCGCTCTCGCTCCGGTCCAGGCGGTCGAGGCAGTCGATCAGGGCCCGCACCACCAGCACCTGGAACGAGCAGCCGAGCCGGCGGCGCACCGCCAGCAATTGGACATGCTCGTCGGGCCTGAGCCTGAGGGTGACGGCCCGCCGGCGCACCCGGAGGGGCGCCGGCTCTGCCGCCGGCTCGACCGCGGGCACCACCATCAGAGGCTGACCGGCACCGGAGACGTCGCGCATCATCGGCACCCGATGCATCAGCCCCGCCCTGACCGACGTCAGCGGCAGCACGGTCGAGGTTCTCGGTACCGCGGTGCCGTCCGGCGACAGCGCCATGGCCTTCTCCGCGAGGCGCTGGCGTTCGGCCCGATAGGCGTCGCGTCCGGCCGATATCAGATCGCCCGTCAGGTCGGCGGAGTGGGCCAGATTCTGCCGATCCGGTGTCATCAGGCGCGGCGCCAATCTCGCGGCCGACGGCTCGTCGACCTGATGGTCGGCGGGCGGCGGCTCGAGCGACGGCGTCGGTTCTATGCTGCGGGGAACCAACGCGGCCGTCAGCGAGGCGAATCCCTTGTCCATCTCATGCCCCTTGGTCGATGCGGTTCTTCGGTCCTCAGCGTGTCCCGGATCGTCAGCTGCTGGTGCGGCGGCCGAAGGCCGGCGCGCGCCGCTCGACGCCCGATGGCGGCGTGCCGTCCTTGCGGCGCCGGTCGGGCCCGAAATAGGTCGGCGTCTTCACCGCCCGGCGCTGGCCGAAGAACTCCTCGGCGGTCGGCGTCTTGGGCCGCGGCGTCGGAGCCGTCTCGGTGGAAGGCTCCGGTGACTCTTCCACTCTGGGCTCGGGCGGTGGGCTTTCCATCAGCTTCGGTGACGGTGCCTCGGCGGCAGGTGGCGGTGCCGCGGCGACTGGCGGGGCCGGCTCGGCGGCCGGTGCCGGCGGCGGCGCGACGACTGATGGGACCGGCTCCGGTGGCGCGACGGCCGGCTCCGCCGGCTCCGGTGGCGTGGTGGCGGCCGGGCGCGGCGGCGGCGCGGCGGGCGCCGGCGGGGCCGCGGGCTGCTCCGCTGCCGGAGCCGGCTCCTCATGCGCCCATTCGGAGATCTTCTCGATGCGCTCGCCGATATAGCTCCAAAGCTCGGCCACTTCCGCCGACGACTTAGAGCCTTCGTTCACCTCCATCACGGTGCGGCCATCGGTCATCGAGGCGGCGAAATCGACCCTATTGTGGATGAAGGTCGGCGCCACCGTGCCGTGCTGCGACAGCGCCAAGGCCGCCTCCGAGGTGATCTTGGCCCTCGACGCGGCGCTGTTCAGAACGAAGACCATGGGTTTGCGATGCGATTCCACGATGTCGATCGTCGCCCCGACGGCACGCAGGTCGTGCGGGCTGGGCCGGGTCGGGATGCAGACCAGATCGGCATGGCGCACCACCTCGCCGATCGCCGAGGTCGCCGCCGGCGGCGTGTCGATGACGATGGTCTTGGCACCGAGCGCGCGCAGCTCTTCGATGTCCTGGTGGATGTTCTCGACATCGCTGACCTTGAGGATGAGGCCGTTGTCCTCACGGGCGTAGCGCCATTGGGCGAGGCTGCGCTGCGGGTCGGTGTCGATCACCGCCACCGGGCCGGCGCCGGACAGCTCGGCCGCGATCGCGATATGGCCGGACAGCGTGGTCTTGCCGGAGCCGCCTTTTTGCGACGCGAATACGATGACGTTGGTGTTGTTGGACTCCGTGTCCTGATACCTCGTCTCTTGCCGTCCCCGATGCTCGGCAGTCGGCGCCCTTCCAACGCCGCCCCGGCGCAACCCTGCCGCCTCGTGGACGGCGCGCCGATCGTTACCTCGCCATCTCAGCATGGCCGCGCCCCGCGACCCTGCGCCGCCGCCCCTGCAAAGGCGCGTTCTACCAAGTTGCGCCGATACGGGCCGGATTGCAATTTAAAAATGGCGTCAACTGCCGTCAAACAACCGAGCACGACGCCGGCCGGGCGCCTGCACGGGCGCGAAAATCGTTGAATCTGCGAGAGGTTTTGATCGCAAGTCGGCATGTCACGTCTCCCTTCGGTAGCTCCGCCGCCATCCACCGCCGGTTCGGCGGCTCGAGGCCGGTAGCTTTGCGTCCCGCCGTTTCCGACGGTTTGCCGTTTCGTGGGCGCGACAGGCATCGACGGCACTTTATCAATCCGGCCGTCGAAGACCCGAATCCCATGGCACCCGACGTCGGGTGCCATTGATTCTAGGTAGTTATTTCCACCCCGCGTTCAACCCCGCGGAGTATCGTCGGGGCGGCGGCCTCAGGCACTTTGGTAGGGGTGGGTTGCGATCCCGTGCCGGGCGATCTCTTCGCGCCGGCAGACCCAGACGTCGTCGACGGCCCGGATGTGGTCCAGGAAACGCTGCAGGCCGCTGGCCCGCGCCGGATGGCCGGCAATACGCATGTGCAGGCCGATCGACATCATCTTCGGCTGCCGGGCCCCTTCCTCGTAGAGCAGGTCGAAGGCGTCCCTCAGGTAACGGAAGAAGTCCAAGCCATGGCCGATGAAGCCGCGGGCGAACTTGGTGTCGTTGTTGGTCAAGGTATAGGGAACGACCAGGTGCGGCCCCTGCCCCGTCATCACCCAATAGGGAAGCTCATCGTTGTAAGCATCTGAATCATAGATGAATCCGCCTTCTTTCATCAAGAGCCTTCGGGTGTTGACGCTGGGTCCGTAGCGACAGTACCAACCCAACGGCCGGGCCCCGACGCTGGCCTCGAGCGAGGCCACCGCACGGCGGATATGCTCGGCCTCCTCGGCTTCGTCGAGGCGGAAATGCTCGACCCAGCGCCAGCCGTGGCAGCAGACGTCGTGGCCGGCCGCGGCGATCGCCTGGGCGGCCTCGGGATTGCGCTCGAGCGCCATGGCGCAGCCGAAGACCGTCAGCGGCAGGTCGCGCTCGGCGAAGAGCCGCATCAGGCGCCAGAAACCGACCCGGCTGCCGTACTCGAACATGCTCTCCGCGCCGAGGTCGCGCTCGCCGCGCGGCACCGGCGAGGCCGGGCTCTCGGTCAGGTTGGCCTCGGTGAAGCCGTCGCCCTCGGCAATGGAGTATTCCGAGCCTTCCTCGTAGTTGACGACGAAGTTGACCGCCAACCGCGCCCCGCCCGGCCACTTCGGATCTGGCGGGTTGGCGCCGTAGCCGACGAAGTCTCTCGGATGCGTGTCCATCTTCTCCACCCTCCTGTCTGAGCCCGGCCCCATGATCGCGCGAAGCCCGGGCGACGGCAAATCCCGCTCTTGCCCCAAACGGCGGTGGCGGGCATCCTCGGGCCGACGAAGACGGAGGAGGAAACCATGGCCGACAGCGACTTCTGCAAGGTCGAGCGGGAGGGCCC
>JASLMY010000275.1 GCA_030746295.1 Alphaproteobacteria bacterium
CCCGCCGCCGGCGTCTTCTCCGCCGTCGGCCTGCTCTACGCAAATCAAGAGATGAACCTGGCGACCGCCTTCCTGTACCTGGTGGAAGCGGCGCCGCTCAACCGGATCGCCGGGATCTACGACGCCCTGGCGGCCGACATCGCGCGCCATATGGGGCATGCAACCGACGTGATTTCCTATCAGCGGATGGCTGACATGCGCTATGGCGGCCAGGCCTTCGAGCTGACGGTGGCGCTGCCGGAAGGCGTGCTCGACGCCGCCCTTCTGACCGCTCTCGCCGAACGCTTCGAGGCCGAGCACGAGCGCCGCTACGGCCACCGCTTCGCCGGCGCCTATCCGGTCGAGATCGTCAACCTGCGCCTCGTCGGCACGATTGCGACGGCGGCCGGCGCGAGCGCCGTCTCGGCCGCGGCCGACAGGGCCGAGGCGCGGCGCATGGTCTATTTCGGTCCCGCCTTCGGCGCCCCCATCGAGACCGCGATCCTGGGGCGCGAGGCGATCGGCGAGACAGCCCGGCCGGGGCCGGTTATCATCGAAGAATTCGACTCGACCACGGTGGTGCCGCCCGACTGCCGAGTGCACCGTGACGGCTACGACAACCTGGTGATCACGGTCGATGCGACGGGGAGAGACGGCGGATGAACGCGAGCTCGAATATCGATCCCTTCCAGCTCGAAGTGCTGAAGAGCTGCTTCGATACCATCGCCGACGACATCGCGCTGACCCTGATGCGGACCTCCTATTCCGGCATCATCCGGGATTCGCTCGACTTCTCGACCGCGATTTGTGACGCGGAGGGCCAGACGCTGGCGCAAGGCGTCTGCACGCCGATGCACCTCGGCTCGTTCTACGACGCCATGCGCCATATCATCCGCCAGTACGAAGGCCGGATCGACGAAGGCGACGTCTTCATCGCCAACGACCCCTACACCGCCGAGGGCCAACACCTGCCGGACATCTACATCGTCAAGCCGATCTTCTGGGAGGGCCGGCTCGCCGGCTGGTCGACGACGGTGGCGCATCACTCCGACGTCGGCGGCATCGTGCCGGGCTCGAACGCGCTGGGCGCGGTGGAGATCTACCAGGAAGGCCTGCGCCTGCCGGTGCTGAAGTTCGTCGAGGCCGGCAAGCCCAACCAGGCGGTCTGGGACATCATTGCCACCAACGTCCGCACGCCCGACAAGGTGATCGGTGATTTGCAGGCGCAGATGGCGGCCTGCACCAGTGGCGAGCGCGAGTTCCAGGAACTCTTCAAGCGCTACGGGCTGGAGACCGTGCTGAGCTATGCGGAGCACCTGCACGACTACGCCGAGCGCCTGGCCCGGGCCGAGATTGCCGAAATACCGGACGGCACGTACGAATTCACCGACCACATTGACGGCCTGGGCGAGGACGGCGAGGTCATCGTCCTGCAGCTGGCGCTGACGGTCGCCGGCGACCACGTCACGGTCGACTGGACCGGCTCGTCGGAGATGATCAAGGGCGGGGTCAACTCGACCTTCCCCTTCACCAAGGCCTGCGCCTACACGGCGTTGCGCTCGGTGATGGCTGCCGACGTCCCCAACTGCCATGGCTTCACCCGTGCGATCGACGTTGTGGCGCCCGAGGGCACCGTGGTTCGCCCGGTGCATCCCGGACCCACCGGGGCCCGGGGCATCACCGGCTACCGGATGATCGACTGCCTCTTCGGCGCCCTGGCGCAAGCCGTGCCCGACAAGGTCACGGCCGACAGCAGCGGCGGCTCGACCCTGCCGACCATCGGCGGCTACCAGAAGGGCAAGGCCTTCGTCTTCTGCGAGACCTTCATGGGCAACTGGGGGGCGGCCACCGACCATGACGGCCAGGAGGGCGTGCCTCACATGGGCGCCAACCAGACCAACGTGCCGGTGGAGATGATCGAGGCCGAGTACCCGATCCGGATCGAGCGCTATGGCTTCGTGCCCGATACCGGCGGGCCCGGCCAGTTCCGGGGCGGGCTGTCGCTGACCCGCGAGTACCGTCTCCTGGCCGAGGAGGCGGTGCTGAACGTGCGCTCCGACAAGCGCCGCTACCCGCCACACGGCCTCTTCGGCGGCGGCGAGGGGCATCCCTCGACGAACCTGCTGCAACAGGGAGAGAGCGAGCGCCTCCTGCCGGTGCTGCTGACCGAGCCGGTCTACATGCACGAGGGCGACGTCTTTCGCCACGTCATGGCCGGTGGCGGGGGCAACGGCGACCCGCTCGCCCGAGAGGCCGAAATGGTCCTGGAGGACGTGCTGGAAGGGAAGGTCACGGTCGCCCACGCCGCCGAGGCCTATGGCGTCGTCGTCCACGACGGTCCCCTGCCCGAGGTCGACCAGGCGGCGACGGAGGCGCTGCGCGCCCGGATGCGAGGTGAGGTGCAGGCCATGGCCGGCGTGGAATGATGACGGCGATACGATGGGGACCTGGATACACACAAGACCAATTGGACGACGCCCAGTCGCATTGGGCGATTCGCTTTCCCCCTGATCTGAAGGCCCTCTATTTGGAACATCGGCCGCTCTTTCCCGACGGGGGAGCGATCGACTGGGTCGCCAGCGAGGATGCCGTCATCGAATCGCGACTGGCTTGGCCCTTCGAGGGTTTCTGGCTCGACGTCGAGAACAACGACATCTGGTGGCCGGAGTGGGGCGAGAGGCCAGAAGACCTAGAAAACCGTTACGAGGCCTTCAGGACGGCCTTCGATGCGGCGCCAAAGCTGATACCGTTATACAGCTATCGATACATTCCAAGCATGCCGCACGAGGCGGGCAATCCGGTATTCTCCGTCTATCAAACTGACGTCATCTACTACGGCACAGATATCATGGATTATCTGGACCGCGAGCTTGGTGGTTGGGACAGCAAGCCCTGGCCCGACGAGATAGTGGAGATACCGTTTTGGACATGCGCCGTGGAGCGCAATGATTAGGTCGGCCACGCCCTCAACCCCAAGCCCTCTCTCTGACCTGCCGGGGCAGGGCCGAAACTTGCTGTCAGGCAACTCATTCAGCCAAAGTCGTCGACGCCGGTTCAAGACGGCCCTCGGTGCCCTCTTTGTCGCGGCAATGACGGTACCGGCGGCGGCGAACGGCTTTCTCTCGGCGGATGAGATCGAGGCCGCAGTCAGCGGCAACTCGCTGGTCGGCTATTGGCAGAACGCCGAGGTCAAGGAGCATTTCGGTGCCGACGGCGTCTCGCTCCGCCAACGCGAGCGCGGTGAGCCGGTCGCCGGGCGCTGGCGCGTCGACCGGGCGCGCGACCTGCTCTGTGTCTCCTACCGCCGTATCCGCGAGGCGTTTTGCTTTCGCGCCCAGCGCCAACGCGGCAAGCTGGTGCTGTTCGAGTTCGAGAGCGAATACCCCTGGGTGACGACCATCGTCGAGGGCAACGTCCTGGCCGGGGTTGGGGCTCGGCCGGTGGCGCGGGGCTCCGACACCGCGCCGCCGGGTGCCGGGCGCACCCATCTGCTGCCGGACGACCTCTTCTCCGAGACCTACGTCGATTCGGGCCCCGTCCACAACGGCCATTTCATGCCCGTCGGACCCAGCGAGGCCGCTCGGCACCAGCTCGCCGGTAGGCTGACGTTGCCGCCTTTCGCGATGCAGGGCCGGATGGAGCTCGGCTTCGGCTACGAGTGGTTTCCGGGCTTCGATCTGCAATTCTTCAGCCACGGCGGCCGGCTGGTGCCGGTCAACCGAGACATCATCATGCCGGCGGACAGGAAGTCCCGACTGACGCTGATCCTCTCTCCGGGCCGGGTCTGGTCCGAGCCGGGCGATTTGGGCCTGTCGCGGGCTTCCTTCCCCTTCGTCCTCGGCACCACCGCCGGCAGCGCCGCGCACAACGGCATTGCCAGCTTCCTTTACAGCGACAAGGCGGTCTCGGCACTGCGCATCCAAGTGGTGCAGGAAACGGCGCGCAATTTCTTCAAGCTCAACCTCTGGGGTCAGGGTCGGATGCGCTATCGGCCCGGTGCGATCGCCGACCTGGAGCGGCACCGCCAGGACTTCCAGGCGGAGTTGGGGCGCCGGCTGCCGGTCCGGCCCTGGTCGGAGCTCGAGGCCAAGCACGGGGCCGAGGCCCTGGCGGGGTTCGATCCGGGCGCCCGGGGCGACAACCCGTCGGCATCCGGTCTGATCGTCGATGGCACGATCTACGCCAAGCCCTGTCGGAGCCGCTTCGGCGATTATCCCTATTGTGCCGAGATGCGGCACGGCGGCGATGGCCTCGGCAAGACCTTGGGCGCCGCGTTGCTGCTCTTGCGGCTGGCCGAGAAGCACGGCGAAGAGGTTTTCGACCTTCGGATCCGCGACTATGTCGAGGTCACGGCCCGGCACCGGGGCTGGGACCGGGTCCGGTTCGCCGATGCCCTCAACATGGCGACCGGCATCGGCGACGACTTGGGCCCCTATCGCGGCGCCGACCAGTCCGAGAACTTCCGGCGTAGCGTCCAGGCCGAGGCGGCGAGCGAAAAGCTCGCCTGGATCTTCAGGGACGGGGACGCCCCGGCCGGCCCCGGCGAGCGATTTGGTCACCGCAGTGCCGACACCGTCGTCTTGGCGGCGGCGATGGATGCCTTCCTGAAACGCCAGGCGGGCGCCGAGGCCGGTCTCTGGGCGACGCTGACCGACGAGGTGCTGGCGCCCATCGGCATCCTGCGGCTGCCGATGCTGCATTCGATCGAGGCCGCCGGCCGGCCGGGTATACCGCTCTTGGCCTATGGCCTCTACCCGAGCATCGACGACGTCGCCAAGCTCGCCGACCTCCTGCACGCGGGCGGCCGCCACCGGGACCGGCAGCTCCTGCACGCGCCGACGCTCGCCCGGGTGCTGGATTTCGGCCGGCCCAAGGGGCTGCCGACCGGGCGGCCGGGGCAGCGCTATCACATGTCGTTCTGGTTCTGGACCTTCCGCCATCCCGATGGCGCCTGCGAGCGGCAGATCCCGGTAATCTCGGGCGGAGGCGGACAACTCGTCGTCCTGATGCCGAACGGCATGACCGCCTTCCGCTTCGCCGACAACTTGACCTACCCGGTGGAAGCCATGGCCCGGGTCGCCAACCGGCTGAAACCCTTCTGTTCCTGATACGGCCGGGTCTACGGCGTGACGTGCCGTCCGGAGACGTGGCGCGCGGAAGGCGAATCCCCGCGTAGGAAGATGGTAGGCTCCGATGGGTGGCGGTTCGGATCGGATGCAGAGGGTCCGATGGAGAAGCCCGGAGCCTTGGACCGATTTCAGATTCAGCCGAGGAGAACGAGATGTCCGACGACGGCAACGCAACTGGAAGATGCCTCTGCGGCGCGGTGAAGATCAAACTGACGGGAGACCACACGGAGGTCGGCATCTGCCATTGCGGTATGTGTCGGCGTTGGGGCAGTGGGCCCAATATGGCGATGGATGTCGGAAAAGACATCGAGATCGAGGGCAAGGAAAGTGTGACGGCTTATCGGTCCTCCAAATGGGCCGAGCGGGCCTTCTGTAAGAACTGCGGCAGCAACCTCTACTACCGGGTCGTCGAGACCGACGACTACATCATCTGCGCCGGCATTATCGACGAGCCAAGCGATCTGGTGCTGAAAAGACAGATCTTCATCGACGACAAGCCGGCGTTCTACGACTTCGCGAACGACACCGAGAACATGACGGGCGCCGAGATGTTCGCGATGTACGCGCCTTCGCCGGAAACGGAGTAGAGGCAATGCGGTGCCGGGGTCGAGTTAACCTCCGATAGATCGGCTTCGGCGCCGTTTCTCGCAGCCATCGTCATTGATCATTGCCGCTGTCCGTCGACCCGGTCTCTCGCCCCACTCGCCGACACCTCACTCTCGGCCCAGCGTGTCGCCCGCCAGCTCGACGGCCTGATCCGGCTTTACGGCAAGCCCGGGACGATCGTCAGCGACAACGGCACGGAGCTGACCAGCCGC
>JASLMY010000276.1 GCA_030746295.1 Alphaproteobacteria bacterium
TGGTCTGTGGCTTCGCCCATATCTGGGGATACCCGGTCGGCATTCTCGCCAACAACGGCATCCTCTTTTCGGAGTCGGCGATCAAGGGGGCGCATTTCATCGAGCTCTGCAGCCAGCGCCGGATCCCGCTCATCTTCCTGCAGAATATCTCCGGTTTCATGGTCGGGCGAAAGTATGAGGCCGGCGGCATCGCCAAGGACGGCGCCAAGCTTGTGACCGCGGTCTCGACGACGGCGGTGCCGAAATTCACTTTCATCATCGGCGGCTCTTATGGGGCCGGCAACTACGGCATGTGCGGGCGCGCCTACCGGCCGCGCTTCCTCTGGATGTGGCCGAGCGCCAGCCTGGCACTGATGGGGCCTGAGCAAGCCGCCGGGGTTTTGGCGACCGTGCGCCGGGCCAATTTGGAGCGCCAGGGCGAGAGCTGGAGCGAGGCTGAGGAGGCTGAGTTCAAGCAGCCGATCATCGACCAGTTCGAGGCCCAGAGCGATCCTTACTTCGCCACCGCGAGGCTCTGGGACGACGGCCTGATCGACCCGGCCGAGGCTCGCAACGTCCTCGGCCTCGGCATCTCCGCCGCCCTCAACAAGCCGATCCCGGAGACCCGGTTCGGCGTCTTCCGGATGTGAGGGGCGGGCGATGTTCAACAAGATCCTGATCGCCAACCGCGGCGAGATCGCTTGCCGCATCGAGCGAACTGCGCGCCGCCTCGGCATCGCCACGGTCGCCGTCCACTCCGAGGCCGATGCGGGCGCCCGCCATGTCCGGCTGGCCGACGAGGCGGTCCTGATCGGTCCTCCCGCCGCCGCCGAGAGCTATCTCGTCGCCGACGCCATCCTCGATGCGGCCCGGCGCACCGGCGCTGAAGCGATCCATCCCGGCTATGGCTTCCTGTCGGAGAACGCTGGCTTCGCCGAGGCCGTGGCCGCCGCCGGCCTCGTCTTCATCGGGCCGGGGCCAGCGGCGATCCGCGCGATGGGGGCCAAGGACGCCGCCAAGCGGATCATGGCCGAGGCCGGCGTGCCGATCGTGCCTGGATACCACGGCGAGGCACAGGACGACGCAACGCTGGCCGCCGAGGCCGAGACGATCGGCTATCCGGTCCTGATCAAGGCGGTGGCCGGCGGCGGCGGCCGGGGGATGCGCATCGTGGCCGGGCCCGAACGCCTCGAGAAGGAGCTGCAGGGCGCCCGGCGCGAGGCCAAGTCGGCCTTCGGCGACGACCGCGTGCTGTTGGAGCGCTACCTGGAGCGGCCCCGCCATATCGAGGTCCAGGTCTTCGCCGACGGTCACGGCAACGCGGTCCACCTCTTCGAGCGCGACTGCTCGGTGCAGCGCCGCTACCAGAAGGTGCTGGAGGAGGCGCCGGCGCCGGAGATGACGGCGGCCTTGCGCCGCACCATGGGCGAGGCCGCGGTGGCCGCGGCCCGCGCGATCGACTATCTCGGCGCCGGCACCGTGGAGTTCATCGCCGACGTCAGCCACGGCCTCGCCGAGGACGCCTTCTTCTTCATGGAGATGAACACCCGCTTGCAGGTCGAGCACCCCGTGACCGAGATGGTGACGGGTCAGGACCTCGTCGAATGGCAGCTTCGCGTCGCCGCCGGCGAGCCGCTGCCGTTGGCGCAGGACGATCTCGGCATCGACGGACATGCGATCGAGGCCCGCATCTATGCCGAGGACCCGGGGCGCAAGTTCTTCCCCTCGAGCGGCTTTTTGAAGCGCATGCGCCCGCCCGCCGAAGGGCCGCATCTCAGGATCGACACCGGCGTCGCCGAGGGCGACGAGGTCACGATCCATTACGACCCGATGATCGCCAAGCTGATCGCCTGGGATGTCGATCGCCGCGCCGCTCTGCGCCGGCTCCGCGCCGGGCTCGAAGCATTCCAGTTGGCGGGTGTGGCCAACAACATCGACTTCCTGGCTGCGGTCGCCCAGCATCCCGCCTTCCAGACGGCTGATCTCGACACCGGCTTCATCGACCGCCACCGCGACGACCTGATTCCCTCACGCGGCGGTGCCAGCGATCAGGTCCTGGCGCTGGCCGCCTTGGATGTGCTTCTGAGGCGCCGGAGCCAAGCGATGGCCGTGGCGGCGGCGAGCAGCGATCCCTTTTCACCCTGGGCTCGGGTCGACGGCTGGCGCCTCAACGACGAGGCCCATGACGAGCTCCACTTCGTCGACGGCGAGGAGACGCGCACCGTCCGGGTCGTCTATCGGGGCGACGACCGGTTCCTGCTGGAGCTGCCGAACGGCGCCGTCGAGGCGCGCGGCGAGCTGGGCGAGGGGGGCGATCTCGTGGTCGATTTCGACGGCCTCAGCCTCTCTGCCGCCGTCGTCCATCACGGCGACGAGATGACCGTCATCGCCGGCGGCCGCAGCCATCGCCTGGCCCGCCACGACCCGATGGACGTCGACGACGTCGAGCTGGAGGAGACCGGCCGGGTCACCGCACCGCTGCCAGGCAAGATCGTCCAGGTCTTCGTCGTCGCCGGTGCTGCGGTCAAGAAGGGCGAGGCGCTCTTGGTCATGGAGGCGATGAAGATGGAGCACACCATCAACGCGCCGGCCGACGGCACCGTCGCCCGCGTCGGCTTCGCCGAGGGCCAGCAGGTAGAGGAGGGGGCCGAGCTGGTCGCCTTCGAGAGCGGCGATGACTGAGGCCTCCGCGCTGCCGACCGCCCGCCGATATCGGAAAGCGGTGCCGCCGCCGCCGTGAAGCTGCGTCCGGCGCCCATCATCGCGGCCTTGTTGCTGGCGGCTATCGGCTTGCTGGCGACCGTCGTGGTGGCGGAATACGTCACCGTGCTGCTGTTCTTCTCGGCCGCCCTCCTGGGCGGCGTGGCGCCGGTCGAGGTGGTCTTCTCGGGCTTCCACTCCGGCGCCTTCTGGCTCGTCTTCGGCGGCCTTGTCATCGGCATCGGCGTGCACGAGAGCGGCCTCGCCCCGCGCCTCGCCCGCGTCGTCGCCCGGCGCCTCTCGGGCAGCTATCCGCTGGCCGTCGCCGGCGTGGTGGCGATCGCGGTTCTGTTCTCTCTCTTCGTCCCCTCGACCATGGGGCGGCTTCTGGTGCTGATGCCGATCGTGCTGGCCCTGGCCGAGGGCTTGGGCTTCAAGCCGGGCAGCAACGGCTATATCGGCCTGGCGCTGGCGCTGCCCTATGCCACCATGCTGCCTGGCTTCGCGATCCTGCCGGCGACGGTGCCGGGCATCATCCTCGCCGGTGCCGGCGAGACGCTCTATGGCATCACCATCAACTACGCGAGCTACCTTTGGCTGCACTTCCCGGTCCTGGGCCTGTTGAAGGCGATTGTGATCTGGGGCGCGGTGGTGCTGATGTTTCCCGACCGCGTCACTGACCGGGCGGAAACGCCGCCGCTGCCCGGCATGTCGCGCGACGAGCGGCTGATGGCGCTGCTGCTGGTCCTGGCGCTGGCCCTATGGATGACCGACTACCTGCATGGGATTGCACCGGCCTGGGTGGCGTTGGCGATCGCCACCGTCACCGTGCTGCCGGTCGCCGGGCTCGTTTCGCTGGCAGCCTTCAACGAGCGGATGAATCTCGGCACGCTGCTCTACATCGCCGGCACGCTCGGCATCGGCGCCATGATCGCGCACAGCGACCTCGACGACTTCCTGGCCGCCCTGGCGCTGGACTATTTGCCGTTCCGGCCGGGCGAGGCGGTCGGGGCCTTGCTTCTGATCGCGGCTCTCGGCACTCTTCTGGGCGTGCTCGCGACCCAACCCGCCATACCGTTGATCATGAGCCCGCTGGCCGCCGACATGGCCCGGGTCACGGACCTGCCGGTGGAAACGGTGCTGATGGCGCAAGTGGTCGGCTTCTCGACCGTGGTCCTGCCCTATCAGACGCCGCCGCTGGTCGTCGGCATGGCGCTCGCCGGGATCTCGGCGCGCGACGGCATCAAGTTCTGCCTGGCGACCTTCGCGGTCACGGTGCTGGTCCTGATCCCGCTCGATATCCTGTGGTGGAAGCTGATCGGTTGGCTGCCCTGAAGATGACGGAAGACCTCGACATCGCGCCCGTCAATATCTTGAAGATGAGCGTCGGCATCGACAGCGTCGACGAGCTGGCGGCGGTGCAGCGCCGGCGCCTCGCGGAGGCGGCCGCGGACGGTGGGCCGGCTGAGCTCCGGAGTATGACCCGGCACGCCCCGAGACGCGCCAAGGCGGTGGTCGCCGGCGGCTCGATCTACTGGGTGATCAAGGGCTTCGTCCGGGCCCGCCAGCGCATCCTCCGCATCGACCTGTTGGACGAGCCTATCCGCGGCAAGCGCTGCGCCTTTATCCTCGATCCCGAGCTCGTCCGCACCGAGCTGCAGGCGCGCCGGCCGCATCAGGGCTGGCGCTATCTGGAGGCCAAGGACGCACCGGCCGACCTGGCGCGGGCAGCGGCCGGCATCGACGACTTCCCGCCCGAGCTCGCCTCCGAGCTCCGGGCGCTGGGCCTGATCTAGCGCGTTTTCGAAAGAGGCCGATCCGGCCGCCCTGTCTCAATCACGCCGCTCAGGCGGCGCCTGCCCCTCGCCAACGTGCGACTTGGCCGAGCACCATCTCGGGATCTCGAAAACCGGCGACGAGGAGGTCGCGGTACCAGGCTTCCTCCGACACGGGGCCTCTCGGCCCGATGTCGGGGTGTCGGCCGGCGGCTGCGGCCTCCAGGAGCGCGGCAATGCCACTGCCCTCGTCGAACTGCGCCTTGGGTCGCCAGGCGACATCCGGCGGCAGGAGATCGGCAAAGGCCTGCCGTAAGACCCATTTTTCGATCGGCGGGGCCTCGCCCGATCGGCGGATCTTCAATTCAGCTGGGATCGCGAATGCGAGCTCGATCATCTCGAGGTCGAGATAGGGGACACGTGCTTCGAGGCCGTGCGCCATCGTCATGCGGTCGACCCTTTGGAGGTTGACGTTGTGCATGCCGTCGAGCGAGCGGCGGAGCTCTTCCTGCAGCGCGGCACCGTCCTCGCAGCCGAGATAGTAGCGGTAGCCGCCGAAGAGCTCGTCGGCACCCTCGCCGGTGAGCACGACCTTGACGTGCTCGGCGGCAAGTCGGGCCACGAACCAGCAGGGTACGGCGCTCCGCACGAGGTCGGGATCGAAGGATTCGAGGCTGTGCACGACGTCGGGGAGTGCTGCCAGCACCCCGTCCGGCGAGAGCACGAGCTCGTGATGGCGCGTCCCGAGGTGCGCAGCTACCCGCCGAGCTGCTGCCAGGTCGTCGGTCCCCTCGATCCCGACGGCGAACGTGTCGACAGTATCGAGATGCCGGCACGCCAGGGCGGCGATGATCGAGCTGTCGAGCCCGCCGGAGAGAAAGACCCCGAGCGGCACGTCGCTCCTGAGACGTTTGACCACCGCGGCCTCGAGCGTTTCTCGGAGTTGAGCCGCAAAATCGTCTGTCGAGCCTCGTGCCGACAGGCCCGCCGGCGGCTCGTAGTAGCGGACGAGGCCATGGCCCGAGTGGTAGACGTGGCCCGGCGGAAACTCCGCCACGGCTTCGGCAAGACCGTCGAGCCCTTTGAGCTCCGAAGCGAAGATCACGCGCTCGGCCTCTCGCGTCCAATAGAGCGGCTTGATGCCGATCGGATCGCGGGCCGCGATCACCGCGTCGCCGTCTGCGATGACGAACGCGAACATGCCGTCGAGCCGGCGAACCACCTCCGACCCGAGGGCCCGGTAGCCCTGCAGGATAACCTCGGAATCGCTGGCGGTCCGAAAGCCGGCATCCGGCGCCTGTTCGAGCAGCTCACGCCGGAGGTCGCGGTAGTTGTAGATCATGCCGTTCGCCACCAGGGCCGCGCCCGAGCCCGTATCGACCATCG
>JASLMY010000277.1 GCA_030746295.1 Alphaproteobacteria bacterium
GTCGGCTCGGCCGCCGAGCAAGAAGGCCGGCAAGCGCAACAGTTTCTCCTTCCAGGGGGCGCCCGCCTCGGCGGTGACGGCACGCCCGGACTTCGGCGAGACATAGGCCAAGCCCTCGGCCGCACCGGTCATGGCGCAGGCGGAGAGATTGAGGCCGAAACCGAGCTCTTGCAGGAGGCCGAGCTCGAAGCGGACGTAAACGGCCGGCCAGGCCTCGGAGCTCCCGAGCGCATCCAGCAGCACGGCCAAAGCATCGAAGATCGGGGCGTGGGGTTCGCGCTCGGGCAGCGTCGCCTCGAGCACGGCGCAGGCTGCGGAGAGGCCGGCCAGAGGCGCCGGCAGCGCCATCAGCTCGGCCGCCCGGGCCCGCGTCAGCTCGACCGTGTAGCTGCCCAAGTGCTCCGCCAGCCGCGCCCGCCATTCGGCATGAACCTCGTTGCCGGCCTGCAGGACGCCGCGCTGGCGCCGCCCCGCCCCGCCCCTGACCAGGCCTGCGTGGCGGCCGTGCGCGCGGGTCAGCAGCGAGACGACCGCACCCGTCTCGCCATGCTTGCGAACCGCCAGGACGATGCCGTCGTCGCGCCATTGCATGGGGGTCTTGTAGCAGAGCCCGAGAGGCGGGACAGCCGAAAACGCCGCCCCTCAGGAAAGACCGGCGTCGCGGAGCTTCTCGTCGGTCCGATACTGGCTCAAAGCATAGACCGCCCAAAGCGCCGCCGGCAGCCAGCCGATCAGCGTCACCTGCAGGATCAGGCAGACGATGCCGGCGAGCGGCCGTCCGATGGTGAAGAACAGCAGAAAGGGCAGGAAGATCGCGATGATGAGGCGCACGCCCGTCCCTCAGCCGCCGTCGCGCAGGATGAAGGTGAAATCGCCGCCGCCTTCGTCGCCCGCTTTGGAGATGGTGCCGAACTCGGGCTTCTGATCGGAATTGTTGGTCACGGCGCGGACGAAGCGGCCGTAGAGCTCCGACGAGGTGATATAGGGCCGGTCGTTCTGGCCAAGGGTCTTCAAAAGGTAGTGGGCGAAGACCGAATGGCCGCCGGAGCCCGAATCCGCCACCGGCTCGGTGCCGCCCGAGGAGATCACCTTGCGCGACCAGTGCGAATCGATCTCTGTGAAGTAGCGGTCTTCGGGGATCGGCTGGTTCGCCGGCGCGCTGCGCGTCAACGAGCCGGAGAAGCAGGAATCCGCGATTACCAACACGTGCTTCGCGGGCAGGCCCTTGAGCTGGCGGCGAACGTCGTCGTTGGCGATCCAGGTGGAGGTCTTGTCGGCGGCGGCGTCGACCGGCTGCCAGAAGCCCTCGCCCGTGGATTTGTCGATCTGGCCGTGGCCCGCATAGTAGATCACCAGCCGGTCGTCGACATCGAGCTCGGACCTTAGCCCCTCGATAGCGCCCAGGATGGTGTTGCGGTCGGCGTCGAGCAGCAGTTGCACGTTTTCCTTATCGAAGTCGTAGCGCTCGACCAGCAGGTCGGCCAGCGCCCTGGCGTCGTTTCTCGCGGTTTTGAGCGGCGGCAGGTCGCGATAGGCGTTGTTGCCGATCACGAGCGCGAAGTTGCGGCCCTCGATGCTGGGCCGGTTGAGGCCGCCGACCCGGACCACGACCTCGTCGCCGACGCAGTTGCCGGCCGCATCACAGGCCTCTAGGACAAATTGCTGCCGGCCTTCCTTCTCGCTCGGCACGTCGATGCGAAAGGCGAGGCTGTGCTTGGCGACGGCCTTCGTGCCCTCGGCCAGGCGGAAGAGCGTCGCCGGCTCGCCGTTGACCTTGAGCCGGGGCGGGCTGCCGTCGTCGCCGACGACGCCGACGATGCGGGCGGTCTCGCCGATCGGCACCTCCTTCGGCGCCTCGACCTCGATCAGCGGCAAGGCCGTGTCCTGTCCGCCTTGCTGGCCGCGCGCCAAGGCGTCGATCTGCTTCTGCAACGCGGCAATCTCGGCATCCCGGCCCGCCGGCTTGGCGGCGGCTGTCGGCGCGGCCTCGGAACCAGTCGTCGACG
This sequence comes from Alphaproteobacteria bacterium, assembly GCA_030746295.1. Next base: position 2,007 of record JASLMY010000277.1, read on the forward strand.
CCTTGGGCGACGCGCTGCGCGTCGTGGCCACTTGCGTTTCTTTGCCGGCGGAAAGCTCGGCCCGGACCTCGGCGATATAGGCCGTCGCCTCCTCCCAGAATTCCGCCCCCGCCGGGCCGGCAAGGTGTATCAGCGGGTCGAGTTTCTTGACGCCCGCCTCCAGCCTGCCGAGACGCGCCTTGGCCTACCTCTGATTGCCGGCAGCTCGCACCCGATCGATCTCGGCCCGCTGCTTGGCGAAGGACGTTCTTGCCCATGCCAGGGCCTTCTTCGCGATCGCGGGTGCGAGGCTCTTGTAGCGCCTCTCGAAGTCGGCGATCGAGCGATGCTCGGGGTCGAGCGCCTTCAGACGGTCGAGCCCGCGACGCACCTGGGCGATATCGATGACCGCCAAGGCGAGTTTGCTCGACATCCGGAACCGGGCTCGGCCGAGCGCGCGCTCAATCTGCTGCGCCAACACCTGAGCTTGCTTGTTGCCCGGCTTCGTCTCGTTCTTCTCGCCGACGAGCCGGCGAAGATCCTCCCGCAGGGCCACCAACCGCTCGTCGGCGGCTTTCCAAGAGGGGTGGTCCTTGTTCCGGGACTTCCCCAGCCGTCCGGCCGTGATTTCGAGAAGCTTCAGGATCCGCTTGGCGCTCGCCTTGCGGGCCGGCGTCAAGCGCGCCGTCTGGGCCTCGTAGCGCTTCAGGTCGGCGACGGCACTCCGGATCATGGCGTCCGCCGGCGCCGCTGCCGAGACGGCAGGCGCCCAGAGCATCGCCGACGACAGGACCAGCACTATAAGGAGACGGCGCAACATAATCTTGGCTCGGCAGTACCTCTGGCTCCAGTCCGCCTCTTTTCCAGCGGCAGGCCAGATCATAGCAAATCCGGTGCCTTGGTCGATGACGGCTGTCACCTCCGGCCTCGACGGCCAGCCCTACTCGTCGATGTTCTCCTTCAGGATCTCGTTCTGCTGGTGGCGGCCGCTGATGATCCAGACCTCGGTCGGCGTCGTCGAGCCGCCCTTGTAGAAGTATTTCAGCGTCGTGTACCAGATGAAATACTTGTCGCCGGCCTTCTCGGCGGTGGCCACCTGATACTGATCCCAGACGTAGTGATAGACGGTAATAGTGCCGCTCGAGGCCGAGCCTTCCGTCTTCTCCTTGCGCCGCACCTTGCTGTTGATGACCAGCCGCTCGGCCGGCGTGATGCTCTTATATTTCGGGTTGGCGAGGGTCTTCTTGGCGATCTCGATGTACTTCTCGTCCGTCATCGCCGGCTTCGGCATGCGGCTCTCGGCCAGCGCCTTCTTGTACATGCCGTCGTAGGCGGCGATGGCCTGCTCTAGCTTGGCCTTCTGCGCCGCCCGGTCGGGCCCGCCTTGGCGGCCCATCGCCTGATCGAGCACGGCCGCCGTCTCGATGCGCGTGACGCCTTCCCGGAGCTGCTTGAGGGTCTTGTCCCGCTGCTCCGCCCCCAGCAAACGGTTGGCGACGTGGTCTCGATCGTTGACGTCCGTCGTGGCCAGGAACTCGGCCTGCTGGATGGCGTTGACCGACCAGGCATCGACCGCCTGGACGGTCCGGGCCGCGCTCTCTTTCGCCTTGCCGGGCTTCTCGCCGATCCAATAGGTGAGGCGCGAGAGGCGCTGCGAGGCAATGAGCGGGGTCCGCCCCTTGATCAGCTTCAGGTAAGCGACGTCCTCGGCGCTTGCTTTCTCGACCTTTTGCAGCGTCTCCGCATAGCCGCGAATCTGCTCGGCGGTGAAGGGCTCGCGTAAGGGCTGCGGTACGCGAAGGCTCTTGCCGCGGGCCTCGATCGCGTCGACCCGCGCCTTGACGTCGCCGAGCTTCTTGTGCTCCTCGATGGCCGCGTTGATGCGGGCGACCAGCTTCTCGTCCGCCGCCCGCGAGGCGGCGATGAACTTCTGGACTTCCGCGTGCTTCGGCGCGCCGAGGGCGGCGGCGGCGTCCCAGAGGTACTTCAACTCGGCGCGGGCGGCATCGCTCTTGGTCTTCATCAAGAGCTCGAGCTCGCTCAGGCCGTCGTGCCGCTTCGCGGTCTTGGCGAGGTCAGCGTTGATGCCCTGCATCAGGGTCGTGACGATGTGGTCGTTGATGCGGCGGAATGTCGCGACCGTGTCCTTCCAGACCGGGTGCGCCTTGTCCTGGGCCCCGTTCAAGACCTTGGCGATGCGGCCGAGGTCTTTGTGAAATCGCATGCCACCGCGCCTGTCGCCGGGACGCAGGTTCTTGACCTGGCGGTCGATCATGTCGAGCTCGCGGCCTGCCCGCTCCACGTTCGGGTCCGCCGGAGCAGCGCCGCCGCCGCCGCTCTGTGCCGGCTTGGTGCCCGCCGGTGCGGCGGCGTTGGCCTTGGCCGCGATCTTCTGGTTGAGGGCGTTGTAGGCCTTGGCCGCCTTGATCCAATCGGGACTCTTCTGGTCGGGATAGGCCTTGAGCGAGGCCGCGACCTTGTTGAGCTCGCCGATATGCTGCCGGCCCTTAGCCTTGTCGCCGGGCGCCATCTGATCGACGGCGGCGCCGATCCGCCGGATCTCGGACATCGCTTGGGCCAGCTTGGGATCGGAGGGCGCGCCGCCGACCGGCGCCGCCGGCTTGACCGGTGCCGGTTGGCTGGCGGCAGCCGGTGCCGCGCCCGGGCGCTTGCCGGCGGCGAGGTCGGTGAGGCGCTGCTTCAGTGTCTGCAAGCGCTGGTTGGTCTCCACCCAAGAGGGATGCGACTTGTTGGCCGAGCCGTTGAGGCGCTGTTCGGTCAGCCCCAAGAGCTTCAGGGTCCGCTTGGCGCCGGAAGCGCCGGGCCTCATGGTTGCCGCCTGTTTCTCGAACCGCGCGATGTCGGCGATCGCCGCCTTGATGGCGTTGTCCGCCGGTGCCGTCGCCTGCGCGAGCCGAACGAGCGGCCGCTCGGGCGCCGCCCGTGACGGTGCGGCCGGCAGCATCAGGATGGCGACGAGGCCGCCGATCAGAACAGTCGGAAGCAAGCGAAGCATTGCAGTCTCCTCGTGAATACTCGAGCGACGAGAGGCCGGCGGCTTCCGGTCCTCAGGACGCGGCGCGAACGATCGCCATCGCGATCACCGAGACGGCGGCCAGAATGACGACGATGCCGAGCGCATAGATCAGGTATTTGACCCTGAAATGAGAGGAATCGAAGCTGATCCGCGTCTCCTGTTCGGGTGTCACGTAGACCGAGTAGAAGCTGTCCAGGAAACCCTTCTGAAAGACATTCTCGGCGCCGAGCTCGTGCGTCTCCGGCGGTTTGCGAAAGAGCCAACGCGAGCCTACGACCTCGACCTTGCCGGCGACCGGTCCGGCGCCGGCGGCCGGTTCGGCGGAAAAGCGGACGAGCTGCGGAATGCTGTCGAAGACCAGATGCAGAACCCGCCTGCGCTCGCCCTTCCCGATTGTGATGGGTTTCATTCCGGTTCAGCCCCCGATACCTTTGAACCGGATTCTAGCCCGATTTCTGAAATGTCTAAACCACCCGCTTACCGCGGATATTCCAGGCCCATCTCGCGATAGCGCTCGGGGTCGTCCTGCCAGTGCGGGCGGATCTTGACGAAAAGGAAGAGATGGATTTTGCGCCCCAATGCCTTGCCCAGCTCCTCGCGGGCCCGCGCACCGACCCGCTTCACCATCCGCCCGCCCTTGCCCAAGACCATGCCCTTGTGGGTCTCGCGGGCGACATAGATCACCTGCTCGACGCGGGCGCTGCCGTCGGGCCGGTCCTGCCAGGCCTCGGTCTCGACCGTGAGCGCGTAGGGAAGCTCTTGATGCAGCTCCAGGAAGAGCTGCTCGCGGGTGATCTCCGCC
>JASLMY010000278.1 GCA_030746295.1 Alphaproteobacteria bacterium
CGCCGGCAATCGGGCGACAACCAATCACGGACCTCAAGTCCGACAGACTGCTAGCTCCGGTATTTCTCGCCGCCGAATTCGGTTCCGGCCCAGCCTTCGACATGCTTGATCAGCGACACCGAGGCCTCATCGCCGGTGCCCTGGCCGACGGCGTAGGAGAGGAACTGGCGGACCGCGCTGCCGAGCCACATCGGCACGCCCATCGCCTCCGCTTCGGACAGGCACAGTGTCACGTCCTTGAGCAGCAGCTTCTGCTTCATGCTCTTGGCGAAGCTGCGGGTCAGCACCGAATAGGGGTACTTGTCCGCGGTGGCGGAGTTGCGGCCGCTGCTGGCGTTGATCACCTCCAGCAACACACTTGAATCGATCCCCGCCTTGGCGCCCATGACGCAAGCCTCGGCGGCGGCGATGTTGTTGGCGGCGGAGAGGAAGTTGTTGACGAGCTTCATCGTCTGGCCGAGCCCGGCCTCGCCGCCGATGAAGAAGAGGTTGTCGCCGATCACTTCCAGCGCCGGCCGGTTGGCTTCCAACAGTTCCGCCGGCCCCGACAGCATGAGCGACAGGGTGCCGGCTTCGGCGCCGCGGACGCCGCCGCTGACCGGGCAGTCGAGCGCCCCGATGCCCTTCGCGGCCAGCCCTTCGGCCACCGCTTTCGCCGTCACCGCGCCGCTGGTCGAGAGGTCGATATAGGTCCTCACCACGCCGCCCTCGATGATGCCGTCGGGCCCGAGCGCCACCTGGCGCACGACGTCGGGTGTCGGCAGGCTGACCATCACGGTCTCTTCGCGGCTGGCGAGGTCGGCCGGGCTGGCGGCCTTGTAGGCGCCCTTGGCGACGGCGTCTTGCAATGCGTCATCGCGCACGTCATAGACGCTGAGCGCGTAGCCCGCGTCGAGCAGGCGCCCCGCCATCGGCCCGCCCATATCGCCGAGCCCGATGAAGCCGAGAGACGTTTCAGCCATTGCCGCCATCGCTCCTCGTTGGAAATGTGCTGCTCCGACCGACGCCTATTCGGCGGCGCGCGTGGCGCCCGCGTGCTGTGACAGGCGCGGCATCACTTCCTCGGCCAGCTTGGTCATCGAGCGGCGGGCGAAGGCCTCGTCGGTCCACTCGTGCGCGGTCTGGATCAGAGTGCCGAAGTCGCCCACCGTGTCGCGCAAGGCGACCAGCTTCTCCAGCACCGTCTCCGGGCTGCCGAAGGCGACCTGCGACTTGGCGACGTCCTGCCAGGTGACGCTCTCGTCGTCCTCGCGCCCATCGGGGCGGAAGAGGTGGAGCGAGTTCCGCTGCGCGAGCGAGCTGCCGAGGTAGCCGAACCAGAAGGCGAAGGGGCCGTCGGGATCGAGCACATGGTCCTCGGCTTCCGCGTCGCTGTCGGCGACGATGATCGAGCGGCAGACCCGCCAGACCGAAGGGTCGGGCCGGCGGCCGGCCTTCTCGCAGCCGCGCACGTACTGCTCCCAGTGGCTGGCGATGTAACGCGCCTGCACGAAGCTGGCGCCGGAGATCGGGATCCAGCCCTGCTCGCCGGCCAGCAATGCCGTCGGCGAGTTGGGCGACATGATCGAGATTGCGATCGGCGGATGCGGCTTCTGATAGGGCTTGGGAAAGTCGCCGACGCCGAATTCCAGCCGGCTGACGTCCTGCAGCGAGAGCTGCCAATAGTCGCCCTTGATCTCGTAGGGCGGCGTCTCGCGCCAGATCGCCAGGATCATGTTGAGCGCTTCGGCCGTCATCTTCCCCCGGTCGGCCTCCGCCGTCTTGAACACCTCCAGGTCGGATGACAGCGCGCCCGGGCCGACCCCCATGATGAAGCGGCCCTTGCTCAGATGGTCGAAGAGCGCGGCGTTCGACGCCACCGCCGCCGGGTGCTGTTGCGGCAGGCAGAAGACCCCGGTGCAGAGCTTGATCTGCTTGGTCTGGTGGATCACCGTCGCCAGGAAGGTGATGGGCGAGGAGATCGGCTCCACCGTGGCGGTGAAGTGCTCGCCGATATAGACCTCGGAATAGCCGAGCTGGTCCGCCAGGATCGCGCTCTGGCGATCCTCCTCCAAGACCTGACCCAAATCCCGCTTGGGATCGTGCACCGGCTGCATGAACATCCCGAGTTCCATGATCCGTCCTCCTTTCCACAACAGCGCCTGGTCGCCTCGAGGTTGGTGCGCCCCGGCGACAAATTCGGTGTCAGTATCGACGAAGACGATCGATGCGACAATTCGGGCACGGGCCGCGGCACGATCGCCGCCATCCGCTGCCCTGTCCGAGGTGTCCGGGCAGCCCTCGACGGATGCCTGTCCTCTTCCGTCCGTCCGGCCCGCCTTCGGCGCCGAAACGCACGACCGCGAGAAATTCTGTGGAAATTTTACGAATAAACCCGACGTTAACGGTTAACACCCCAAGCTACCATCTTCGGACGGTAAATCCGTCCTTGGATCGAGGCGAAATCTCGACGGGGTGCGAGCGATGCAAGCAATCGATAGGCAGTTGCGTTCATATCAACAAGCGGCCGAGGCCGGGGCCGACGACGCCCAATACCGCCTGGGCCTGATCTATTCGTGCGGCCAGCAGGGCGTGGCGATGGACTACGTGATGGCGCATATGTGGCTCAACGTGGCGGCCATGAACGGCAACCACGCGGCCCGCGAGCTGCGCAAGGAGATCTCCGGCGACATGAGCCGCGAGGAGATCGCCGAAGCCCAGCGCCTGGCCCGCCAGTGGGTTCAGACGCGCCACTAACGCTTTCTCGTTCCTCAAGGACAGGGCCGGCCAACCGCTCTCGGGTTGGCGCGTGGCCTTGTCGGGCGGCCCGGCCGCATCGGCCGGCATCGCCGCCTGACGCCATCCCTTGCCGAATTTCCTTCCGCCGACGTCTCACTCGGCGCGCCCGAGCGCGGTCGCGGCCGATCCCCCAAATGTGGGACATCATGTCGCATCATGACGTAGGATTAAGCCGATAGAGTCGCGCTTGCGTTCGAAGACATCGGTCGACCGCGGCCGAAGGTGCACCTGAGCGAGGCGCGGTCGTTTAGGGAGGGTCGCTATGAGAACACCGAAACGTCTCCTGATCGCCGCCGGAGCGGTCGCCATCGCGGCGCTGGCGGGTGCGCCGGCCGAGGCCGACATGGCCTCCGGCGCGGTGCTCGCCAACACCTGCTATTCGTGCCACGGCACCGACGGCAAGAGCGCCGGTGACATGCCGACGATTGCTGGCAAGGCGGAAGACTTCATCGTCAAGAAGCTGCAGGGCTACCGGTCCGGCGAGCTCGAGGGCACCGTCATGACGCGTATCGCCAAGGGCTTCTCGGACGCCGAGATCAGGGCCCTGGCGAAGTTCTATGCCGGCAAGTGAGAGGGAGGCGAATTCGATGTCGAAAGTCACGCGTAGAAGCTTCTCCAAGGGCCTGGGCGCGGCGAGCGCGCTCGCCAGCCTGCCGTTCGGGGTTGCGCCGGCGATCGCCGCCGGCGCCAAGGCGCAAGTGGTCGTCGTCGGCGGCGGCTTCGGCGGCGCCACCGCGGCCAAATACATCAAGCGCTTCGATCCCAAGGTCAGCGTCACGCTCGTCGAGCCGTCGAAAAAGTTCGTCACCTGTCCCTTCTCCAACACGGTGATCGGTGGCCTCAACAAGATCGACTACATCACCCACGACTTCGGCGTCCTCGAGGACATGGGCGTGGAGATCGTGCACGACATGGCGACGCGGGTCGACGGGGCCAAGAAGTCGGTCATGCTGGCCGGCGGCGGCAGCATCTCGTTCGACCGCTGCATCGTCTCGCCCGGCATCGATTTCCGCTGGGACAAGATCGAGGGTCTGGACGCCTCGACCGCCGAGGCGATCCCGCACGCCTGGAAGGCGGGGCCGCAGACCCTGCTGCTGCGCCGGCAACTGACCAGCATGGCCGACGGCGGCGTCTTCATCATCTCGCCGCCGGTCAACCCGTTCCGCTGCCCACCGGGGCCGGGTGAGCGGATCAGCCTGGTCGCCAACTACTTCAAGAAGGCGAAGCCGAAATCGAAGATCATCGTCCTCGATCCGAAGAAGAAGTTCTCCAAGCAGGGTCTCTTCAAGGAGGGCTGGGGCAAGCTCTATCCGGGCATGATCGAGTACCGCAACGTCGACGACGACGGCGTGGTGCGCAAGGTCGACGCCGCGGCCAAGACGCTCTACACGGACTTCGGCGAGTACAAGGGCGACGTCGTCAACTTCATCCCGCCGCAGCAGGCGGGCAAGTTGGCGCGGGATTCCGGCCTCGCCGACAAGACCGGCTGGTGCCCGGTCGACCACAAGACCTTCGAATCGAAGCTGCAGCCGGGCGTGCACGTCGTTGGCGACGCCTCGATCGCGTCGCCGATGCCGAAGTCGGGCTTCGCCGCCTCGACCCAGGCCAAGGTCTGCGCCGCGGCCGTCGTCAGCCTGCTCAAGGGCGCGGCACCGGGCACGCCGAAGTTCGTCAACACCTGCTACAGCCTGGTCGACGAGAACTACGGCATCTCGGTCGCCATGGTCTATGGCTACGAGGGCGGCAAGATCGTCAAGATCAAGGGCTCTGGCGGCCTCAGCCCCTCGGGCGCCGACGCTGGCTTCCGCAAGAAGGAGGCCGACTACGCCCGCGGTTGGTACGAGAGCATCAGCCGCGACATCTGGGGTTGATCGGACCGGAGGCCGGCGGGGGCAGTATCGAGGCGGTGGCCTAGGCGCGGCGGGAAGGAGAGAGCGGGGCGGCCGGCCGGCGGATGGTCGCTCGCCAGTAGGCGTGGCTCACCGCGGGGCGGCGGCTAGGCGCTCGGTGGCGAGTGCCGGCTGGCATACGGCAGCCGCATGCCTCGGTCCGCGAGTCGCGTGCGCGCCCGTCGTGTTCAACGTCGTGTCCCCCGAGCTGCTATTTCGTCCGCCGGCGGCGTCAGGCCGCCGGATCGGCGCTGGCGATCGTCAGCGTCTCCCAGCTTTCGCCGTTGGCGACCATGCAGGTCGTGCCGTTCGGCTGGGTGATGATGATCGTCCACGAGCCGTTCTTCGAGGTCAGGACTTCCAGCACGCTACCGTTCGACGCCAGGCCGATGGCCGTGGGGCTCTCGGCGTAGCGCTTGCCGAGGTTGTCGAGGAAGTTGCTGCGCGAACTGCAGACGGTCTGGGCCGAGACGGCCGTCGACAGGCCGAGGGCGGCCGCCGCGGTCGTCAATGCAATGGTCTTCTTCCACATGGCTCTCTCCTTGGGTCTCGGGCGTCAAAGCGAGCTTTGCGGCCGACTAGACCCTAACCACGCGATGTTAAGAATGGGTAAAGATTCGTGGCGGCAAACACGAAGTCGGCGAAATAATATTTCTTAACACGGTCCAACTCGATTCGCTAATATAGTGCGAATACTCTGACGAGGCCGCTGTTCTGCCTGGATTTACTTGAGGCGTCTGAGCAACGTTCACGTATTCGTTATCTTCATTCGCATCGAGGCGCACTCCAGGCGCCGATCTCTGTCACGGTCGCAAGACATCCCGACCGGCAGGGTGTCGCCGGCGGCGCTCGCCGGCGGGCCGCGGCAGGCCCGGCTTGACACCGGTTCCACGGAACCGTAAGCACTCCGAGACCCCAGCGCACCGGAGGGATGGCCGAGTGGCTTAAGGCGCTCCCCTGCTAAGGGAGTAAGGGTTAAAAGCCCTTCGTGGGTTCGAATCCCACTCCCTCCGCCAGCCTTCGCTCTTCGAGCTTCGGCTGGCTCACGCCAGTGAGGCAGACGAGGCGAGATTAGAGCGAAGCTGCCCTTCGTAGCCTTGGCGAAGGAGGGC
>JASLMY010000279.1 GCA_030746295.1 Alphaproteobacteria bacterium
TTTGCGGCCCTTACATCATGCCGCCCATGCCACCCATGCCGCCCATGTCGGGCATCGGCGGTGCGGCGGCCTTGTCGTCGGGCTTCTCGGCCACCATCGCCTCGGTGGTGATCAGCAAGCCGGCGACCGAGGCCGCGTCCTGCAGGGCAGCGCGGACGACCTTGGTCGGGTCGACGATGCCGGCCTTGAACATGTCGGTGTAGACTTCCTTCTGGGCATCGAAGCCGCGCGTCTCGTCGTTGCCCTCGTTCAGCTTGCCGGCGACCACGGCGCCGTCGTGACCGGCGTTCTCGGCGATCTGACGCACCGGCGCCTCCAAAGCCCGGCGCACGATCTCGATGCCGACCCGCTGGTCGTCGTTGGCGCCCTTGAGCTTCTTCAGGGCCTTGATGGCGTAAAGAAGCGCCACGCCGCCACCGGCGACGATGCCTTCCTCGACCGCGGCCCGGGTCGCGTTCAAGGCGTCGTCGACACGATCTTTACGCTCCTTGACCTCGATCTCGGAGGCGCCGCCGACTTTGATCACGGCGACACCGCCCGCGAGCTTGGCCAGCCGCTCCTGCAGCTTCTCGCGGTCGTAGTCGGACGAAGTCTCGTCGATCTGGGCCCGGATCTGGCCGCAGCGCGCCTCGACATCGCCCTTCTTGCCGCCGCCGCCGACGATCGTCGAATCGTCCTTGGTCATCGAGACCCGCTTGGCCTGGCCCAGCATGTCGACGCTGACGTTCTCGAGCTTGATGCCGAGGTCTTCGGAGATCACCTGGCCACCGGTCAGGATGGCGATGTCTTCCAGCATGGCCTTGCGGCGATCGCCGAAGCCCGGTGCCTTCACCGCCGCGACCTTGAGGCCGCCCCTGAGCTTGTTCACCACCAGCGTCGCCAGCGCCTCGCCCTCGATGTCCTCGGCCACGATCAGCAACGGCTTGCCGGCCTGCGCCACCGTCTCCAGGACCGGCAGCATCGCCTGCAGGCTCGAAAGCTTGGTCTCGTGCAAGAGGATGTAGGGGCTCTCCAGCTCCGCCACCATCTTGTCGGCATTGGTGATGAAGTAGGGCGAGAGGTAGCCGCGATCGAACTGCATGCCCTCGACGACCTCGAGCTCGGTGTCGAGACCCTTGGCCTCCTCGACCGTGATCACGCCCTCCTTGCCGACCTTGCCCATCGCCTTGGAGATCATCTCGCCGATCTCCATCTCGCTATTGGCGGCGATGGCGCCGACCTGCTTGACCTCGGCCTCGGTCTGGATCGTCTTCGAGCGCTTCTTCAGGTCCTGGACCACCGCGTCGACGGCCAGGTCCACGCCCCGCTTCAGGTCCATCGGGTTCATCCCCGCGGCCACCGACTTCAGGCCTTCGCGGACGATCGCCTGGGCCAGCAACGTCGCCGTCGTGGTACCGTCACCGGCGATATCGTTGGTCTTCGAGGCGACCTCGCGGACCATCTGCGCGCCCATGTTCTCGAACTTGTCGCCGAGCTCGATCTCCTTCGCCACCGTGACACCGTCCTTGGTGATCCGGGGCGCGCCGAACGACTTGTCCAAAATGACGTTGCGGCCCTTTGGGCCCAACGTCACCTTGACCGCGTCGGCGAGAACGTCCACTCCCTTGGCCATCCGCGAACGCGCATCGGCCTCGAAACGTACTTCCTTGGCTGCCATCTTCTCTTACCTCCTTTGCAAGCAAGCCCGCCTCAAGCGGCCTTCTTGCCTTTCTTGCCTTTGCTCTGGGCGGCGTCCTCGATCACGGCCATGATGTCGGACTCCTTCATGATGATCAGCTCCTCGCCGTCGAGCTTGACCTCGGTGCCCGACCATTTGCCGAACAGAATGCGGTCGCCGGCCTTGACGTCGAGGGCGACCAGATCACCCTTCTCGTTGCGGCCGCCGGGGCCGGTCGCGATGACCTCGCCCTGCATCGGCTTCTCTTGCGCAGAGTCGGGAATGATGATGCCGCCGGCGGTGCGGGCCTCCTCCTCGAGGCGGCGAACCAGCACGCGATCGTGCAACGGCCTGAATGCCATGGGTAAACTCCTCCCTTTTCGAGTCGTGCTACGGGTTGAAATTTCCGTCAAATCCAACGGGGCGGGGCCTTGTTAGCGCTCACCCCGTGTGAGTGCCAGATCATCTAGGCGGGCCGGCCGGCGCTGTCAATAGGCGCGCTGCGCCTTTTTCGATATCGGGCCCAGATTCAGGAGCCGCTACCGGCCTTCTTCTCCGCCACCAGCTTCTCCATGGTCACGGTGAAGTCGTCGGCCTTGTACCTAGGCAGGTTGTAGGCCCAGGGGCCGAAGCGCTTGTTGATGTAGGCCGCTTCTTTCTCGGCCTCCTCGGCCGACTTCATCTTCTTCTTGTGCTTCTCGGGCACGGCGTCCAGGCGGACGTCGGCCGCATCGAAGGCGGCGGCGAAGCGAGCCCAGGACTTGCCCGCCTTCTCCACCACGTCGACGGTGATGGTCAGGCCGTCGAAGGTCTTGAAGTGCGCCCGGATCGCGCCATCGAAATCGATCTCCTTGGCCGGCGCCACATCCTCGAAGCTCAGGAAGCCGAGCGCCGAGCCGAGGCTGTTGGCGATCGTGTCGTGCAGCATCTCCTGGCCGTCGGGCAGATTGTCGACCTTAAAGTCGATGGTGTCGGGATCCGGCCGGCTGATCGCCACCTGGGCGCCGTCGGGCTGACGATTGCCGGCGGCGCGCATCCGCTTGCGGTCGATCCTGACGGTCTCGTTGTCGAGCCAGGCGGTGACCTTGTCGAAGACCTCGAGGCGGGCCTCGGCGAGCCAGGATCGGGCTTCCGCCGGCTTGCGAACGTAGTACCAGCCCTCGCGGTCCGAGGTCTGGATCGAGCGGGTCTTGCCGACGATCAGGCCTGCGATCTCCTTCTCGCCGGCGCCGAGCAGCCGGATCATACTACCCTTTGCCAGGAGGTCGCCCGCCTCGCGAGGGTCGGCCACCTTGATCTTGTGATAGAGCTCGGGCCGCGCGGTCCTGGCCTCCAAGGGCCGCATCCCGGCAAGGCCGACCACGGCCTGCTTGACGGTCTCGTAGCGCACGGGATAGCCGCCCTTCTCGACCATCCCCCAGTCGTCGCCCTGGCCCTTCTGGATCGTCAGGCTGCCTTCGGCCAAATCGACACGGACGGCGGCGACCTCGTTGACCGCTTCCAGGAGCCCCGGAAAGAGCGCTTGGGGCGTCGCCGGCAGGGCGTGTCGCGACTGCCGGTGGTAGACCGAGGCGGTCGCCGCCGCCACCGCCAGCACCGCCGCGAGCCCAAGGACGAGAAAGGATTTAGAGCGCATCCGAGGTCTCCGCTAACCGTTTCCGACCGGCCGTCGCGTCGTCCGTCATGCCTGGGGCCCTCACGCCTGGGGCCGCCGGGCCAGCGCCTGGCGGCGGCGCTGGCGCACCACCGCTAGCACCAGGGCCAAGAGGCCGATCAGGACCGGCACCAGGCCGATGTTGGCGAACTTGATCCGGGTCTCCAGCCGATCGATGTCCTTGTTGAGGTCGTGCTGGACGTCGCGGAGCGCCCGGCGCGTCTTCCGGATCTCGGCACGGGCCTTGTCGATCTCCGCTTCCTGCTGGCTGGAAAGCAGCGCCCCGCCGCCGGCCGAGGCCTTGCCCTGCAAGTCGTTGAGACGCTTCTTGGTCTCCTTCAACTTGTCGGCCAGTTGCTTCTCGCGCTCGAGGTACTTCTTCTCCGCTTCCAGGCGCAGCTCGGACATCACTTGGAAGCGCCGCTCGGACTTGCCGCGGCTTCTGAGGCCGACCAGGTCGGCCGAGCCGGCCAGATGGTCGAGGGCGTTGATCACCAAGTCGGCGTTGGCGGCGGTGGCGACGAAGACCTGCTCGCCGAAGAAGTTCTGCTGGCGGACCCAGAACTGGTCGAACAGGAAGTCGGAGTCGGCGAGCACGATGACGTTGATGTCTTTCGCGCTCTTGGCGAGATGCGGCTTGGCCTCGGGCGCGGCCGCGTCCTTGCCGGCCTTGTCGTCGCCCGACTTCTCTCCGTCCGCCTTCTCCGCCTCGGTCTTGCTCTCGGCCTCTTTTTTCTCCTCGACCGGCTTCGGCACGCCGTCGGGGAAGGCCGAGGCCGTGGGTCCTGAGAGCCTGGCCGCGACCACGAAGCGCTGCTCGTTTGGCTTGAAGTTGTCCAGCAGGTTCTGCGGGTTGGGCCCGAGGCGGATCAGGGCGACGTCGAACAGCATCGATTCCGCGCTGGTGGTAAGCAGCGGCGTCAGCGTGGTGGTGGCACCGTCGCGCTTGGCGATATGGCCGGGACTGGCCATGTTGATCGGCCCGAGGCCGCTCATGGCGACGTCCTCGAGGTTGTAGTTGTCGGGGCCCATCGCCATCCACGCCAGATAGCGCATGATCTTGACCTTGCCGGGAATGCCGACGTTGACGTTGCGGGCCAGGCGCCAGTCGCCGGCGAACTTGTCGGCGGCGACGGTGGCGCCCCAGGCGTTGAGGAGCTTCTCCAGCTCCGAGGAGTCCTGGATGCCCGCACCCTGCGGCTGCCGGCGGAAGGCGAGCGCGACCTCGGAAAAGGGGTCGACGGCGACGATGGCCCGCCCGCCCCCGAGCACGAACTGGTCGATGGCGTAGAGCATCCGGTCGGTGAGCTTGCCCGGATGCACGATCAGCAGGATGTCGATATCGTCGGGAATCTTCTCGTCCCGGGGATAGACCGTCTTCAGCTCCAGCGTCTCGCGAATCTGCGGCACGATCGCCCATTGCTGCGGCCCCTGGCCGGCGACGGTAAGCATCGGCGGCACGTCGGCGTTCATCAGATGCGAGGTCAAGAGGCCGACGACGGGGCGCTTGGGGTTGCTGAGGTTGTAGACGAGGCGGGTCAGCTCGTACTCCAGGAACTGCTCCTTCTCCTGGGCGAAGTACTTGACGACCTCTCGATCGTCGACCGTGTTGGTGCCGACGAGGCCGAAGTAGAGATTGTCGCTGGCGCTGACCGGCAATGCCTGCAGGCCGTTTCGAACCGCGTCGTCTTCGGCGTCGGTGAAGGGTACCGGGTCGATCACCTCGAGGCGGATCTTGCCCTCGGCGACGGCCGCGTACTCCTCGACCATCTCCTTGACCCGCTGGCCATAGCGCTTGATCTGCGGCACCCCGTTGGCCAGCGTTTCGGAGAAATAGAAGCGTAGCGTGATCGGCTCCTCAAGCGATTGCAGGATCCGAAGCGAGCCGTCGCTGAACGTGAAGAGGCTGTCCTGGGTCAGGTCGAGCCGTGCCGTCCTGAGCGTGTTTCCGGCCAACACGTTCAAGGCCAGCACCAAGATGCCCGCCAGCACGATTCCGGCCAACGTGAGAGGTCCCCGTGTCATGGCTCGTCCCCCTATCCCGCCTTCTTGGCTTCGACGATGACCAGATTGGCGAACAGCCAGAAGGCGATCACGGTGGCAAAGTAGATCAGGTCGCGCAGGTCGATGACGCCGTCCATGATCGCCTGGAAATGCGAGAGGAAGCTGAACGAGGCGACCACGTTGACCAGTACCTGCGGCGCCCAGGCGGTGAAGACGTCGAGCACCATCGGCGCGCCGGAGACCGTCAGCAGGAAGCAGATCACGACCGAGACGACGAAGGCGATGACCTGATTCTTGGTCAGCGCCGAGACCGCGGAACCGATCGCGAGGTAGCCGCCCGCCATCAGGATCGAGCCCAGGTAGCTGGCCAGGATGACGCCGTGGTCGGGGGCGCCCAGATAGGCGACCGTCAACCACATCGG
>JASLMY010000027.1 GCA_030746295.1 Alphaproteobacteria bacterium
ACGTCGGCCTTTCGCGCCAAGTCCTTGACCAGCGCCAGGCCCTGCGCGCTCTTCAGGTTGCAGGTGAGGCTCTTCTTGTTGGCGTTGAAGAGCAGGAAATAGTAGGCATCCGTGCCCGGCGCCTCAGTCGAGGCGTAGCGGCCCTGGTCGCCACCCTTGGGGTTCTCCACCTTGACCACCTCGGCGCCGAGGAAGCCAAGCGCCTCGGTGCAGGACGGCCCCGCCTCGAATTGGGTCAGATCCAGAACCCGGACGCCGCTCAGCGCGCCGCCGCCACCATTGCTCTCCGCCATCTCGGCCTCTCCCTCGCTGCCTTTAGTCCCACGCCCGCCGATGTTATCGGAAAGCCCGCGGCGGTGCCTAGGGCGCCCGGCCGGCGGCGCCAAGCCTCTTGGTCGGGATCAAGGCCGCGTCGTAGAGTCCCCCGATGAAGAAACTGAATTTTGGCGACATCGCCGTCGAGCGGCTGGTCGAAGCGGAGGGACCGAGCTTCTTCCCGGCCTTCATCTTTCCCGAGCACGATCCGGACGCCTTGGAAGCGGAGCGGTCCTGGACCGAGCCGCATTTCTACGACCCTGCGTCGGGCCGGTTCATCATGAGCCTGCACAGCTACATCATCCGCACGGCGCACCACACCATCCTGGTCGACACTTGCGTCGGCAACGACAAGGAGCGGCCCTCGACCAAACCCTGGCACCACCTGCAAACGCCGTGGCTGGAGAACTTGGGCGCCATGGGGATGCCGCCGGAATCGGTCGACTTCGTGCTCTGCACGCACCTTCATGTGGACCATGTCGGCTGGAACACGCGGTTGGAGAACGGCCGCTGGGTGCCGACCTTCCCGAACGCCAAATACCTCTTCAACAAGACCGAATACGCCCACTGGGAGGCCGAAGCCAAGGCCGAGGCGGGGGCGGATCGCTCGGGCGCCGGCGACGATTGTTTCGGCGACAGCGTGCTGCCGGTGGTGGAGGCGGGCCAAGTGCTCTTCGTCGAGGGCGACCACGCGATCGACGACGCCTTGCAGTTGGAGCCGACACCCGGCCACACCCCGGGCCATGTCTGCCTCAACCTGGAGGCCGGCGGCGCACGCGCCGTCTTCTCGGGCGACCTGATGCACCACCCGGTGCAGTGCGCCTACCCGGAATGGAACAGCCGCTTTTGCGTCGACCCGGCGCAGTCGCGGGCGACCCGCCAAGGCTTCGTCGAGCGCCATGCCGATACCGACACGCTGATCCTGGGCGCCCACTTCGCGGCCCCGACGGCGGGGCGGATCGTCGCCAACGGCGGGCGCTGCAAGCTCCAGGTCTAAATCTGGTCGAGGGGGTTGCGGAGATGTCGGAGACCACGTTCGTCAAGACCACCTGCCCGCGCGACTGCTACGATTCCTGCGGCATCCGGGTCGAGCTGCGTGACGGCGAAATCGCCCGGGTGCTGGGCGACCCCGAGCACCCCTTGAGCCGCGGCAATCTCTGCGCCAAGTGCGCCATCGCCTACAACGGCGCCTGGCGCGACCCCGAGTTGCGCCTGACCCAACCGATGCGGCGCGCCGGGGCCAAGGGCGGGAATGACTTCGAGGCGGTGTCCTGGGACGCGGCCTTGGCCGACATCGCCCGGCGGCTGGGCGAGATCGCCGCCGGCGGCGGGGCGCATCGGATCCTGACGGCCCACTACACCGGCACCTGCTCGGTCCTCGCCGGCGACTTTCCGATGCGCTTCTTCAACCGGCTCGGCGCCCGCGAGGTGGAGCCCGACAGCATCTGCAACCTGGCCGGCCACATAGCACTCGACTACCAGTACGGCATCTCGGTCAAGGGCATCGACCCCGAAACCGCGCGGGACGGTGCCTGCATCTTGGTCTGGGGCGCCAACCCCTCGGCGGCGGGCCCGCATGTGCACGAGCATTGGCTGGGCGAGCGGCCGGGCAAGCTCGTCGTCGTCGATCCGGTACGGACGCCGACGGCGGAAATTGCGGACCTCTATCTGCAACCCTTCCCCGGCTCCGATGCGTTGCTCGCCTTCGCGATCGCCAGGGTGATGCAGCGCGAGGGCCTGATCGACGAAGCATTCCTCGCCGAGCACACGATCGGCTGGGAGGCGCTGGCCGAGACTATCGAGAGCATCGACCTCGACGCGGCGGCCCAAACCACCGGCGTGCCACTGGAGCGGATCGAGGCAGCGGCCCGGCTCTACGCCGCCGGCCCGTCGATCCTCTGGCTCGGCCAGGGGCTGCAGCGCCAGGCGACCGGCGGCAACGTCTTCCGTGCCGTCTCGATGCTGCCGGCGCTGACCGGCAACATCGGCAAGCCCGGCAGCGGCCTCTATTATCTCAACGGCAAGGGCGCCACCCGGAACATGGACATGTCCTACGTTTCAGCCCCACACCTGAGACGGGACGAGGTGGCGAGCCTCAGCCACATGGACCTGGCGGCGGCCCTGGCCGACCCGGAGCAGGCGTCGGCACTGATCGTCTGGAACGCCAACCCGATGGCCTCCAACCCCGAGCAAGCGGCCTTGCGCCGGGCGCTCGGCCGCGAGGACCTCTTCACCGTGGTGATCGACCTCTTCCAGACCGACACCGCCGACTATGCCGACGTCGTGCTGCCGGCGGCGGGCTTCCTCGAATTCGACGACCTGGTCGGCGCTTACATGCACCTGACTTTCGGGCCGCAAGCGCGGGCCGCGGCACCGCTCGGCGAAGCGCTGCCGAACCAGGAGATCTTTCGCCGCCTCAGCGAAGCCATGGGCTTCGAGGAGCCCGAGCTCTACGAGGACGACCACAGCATCCTCGACAAACTGCTCGGCCAGACCAGCCTCGGCCTCGACTTCGAGGCCCTGAAGGCAGCCGGCACGGTGCCCGTCTCGGCCGCGCCGCAGGTCCTCTTCGCCGATCTCGCCTTCCCGACGCCGAGCGGCCGGATCGAGTTGGCGAGCACCCGAGCCGAGGCCGACGGCCATCCCCTGTTGCCGCAACCCTGGGCCGATGCGCGGCCCGCTGACGGCCGCTTCCGCCTGCTGTCGCCGGCCTCGCCTTGGCACATGAACTCGTCCTACGGCAACGACGCCAACATCCAGGCCCGCGCGGGCCCGGCGACGGTGACGCTCCATCCAGCCGACGCGGCCCGCCTCGGCCTCGAGGCCGGTGCCCGGGTATGGGTGAAGAACGACTTGGCAGCGCTGGAGATGGTGCTCGCCATCGCCGACGTCGTACCGCCCGGCGTCGCCCTCAGCCCCAAGGGCCGCTGGCCGAAGCACGACCCCAACGGTGCCAACGTCAACGCCCTCAACCCCGGCGACAAGGCCGACATGGGTGAGAGCACCGCCGTGCACGCCGTCGAGGTGGAGATCACGAGCATCATGTAGTGAACGCACGCTTTGTGCGCTTGTTTCCAGTGCCGAATGCCATGGTGGCGAAAACTCGTTAAGATGGTTCGATGGAGCGTCACTTTTCCAGTGTTGGCAAATGGGCAACCAAGATCGAGTCCTGGTGGGCCCTAATACTTCTCGTCGTTGGAACCGGTGCGTTCAGGTGGTTGATTCAGCAATGGGACCTTCTTGCATCCCAAGGCTGGGCAGCGGTGTTGATCGTAGCAATCATGTGCACAGCGGTCGCGGCCATCGCTGTTTGTCTGGTCTATCTCGCCATCGCAAGAATTCGAGCTGGTGGTTCCGCGGCACTCCCGCTTGCTCAATCGCCCGCTGGCTCCACGTCGGAGGCGTCAACTGACGAGCCGTTGGACAGCGGGGCGAGCCAGCCACTCCGGGCGAAGCCAATTTTCCTCCCGCCGAAACAAGAGGCTCGGGAGCACTACCTTTCCTGGTGGCATGTCCCGATTGAGTTGGATCGGGGCGACGAAGCGAAAGGTGCGAAGATCGAGCATTGCACTGTGGAAGTGAATGTTACCTATGGAATGAACATGCCCGATCCCATTTCGTTGCGATGGCGTTCCGGCGATGACCCAAGAGGGACAGAGGAGTCGACGCTGATAGAGGGTCGCACGCGCATGATCCCTGTGGTGATTCGATGTGAAAGAGACGCAGAGGCGTCGGCGGAGCATGTGTCGATCGCCGACGGTGTCGCTCGATTGAACAGTGCGGCTTATCTGAGAGACGGCAATGTGAACCAACATCAATTGAGTGGAAACATCTGTCTGTTGAAGCTAACGATTCATTCTGGCTCAAAGAGCTGGGACTCTCCGAGCTATACACTGAGATTGCCCGAAGCCAAGCACAGTAACGGACGATTTCTCCTGGCGGTGTAGTCCTCCTCCCGCCAGACGATCGGGCCACCTGCGGCCGGCCGCCGTAGGGATGCTTATGGATTGACGGGTTTGACCTGGGGATCAAGGTCGATATCGCGGCCGTCGGATGATGGGCTAACGACGGTAGGGAAAGCAACTTTCGCGGTCGAGCGTCAGGCCGAAATGCGTGCCCAGGGCCTCGATGGCATGGCCATGCTCGGGATAGGGGTCGCTGTTGCCATCGCCGACGATGATGATCCGGAAGGCGGGCTCCTCCTGGCCACCGGGCGGTAGCATCGCCGTCGCCAGGCCACGGCCCTGGTTGTCCCGGAGCGTCAGGAAGAGCGGCATCTCGCTCTGCAGATGCGCCTCGATGCCGATATTCTGCTCGATGAAGACCGTCGAGGTGGGCTTGTAGGTCCCCATCGCCTTTTCTTTCTCGCGGCGGAAGAACTTCTCCACCGCATGATGCAACAGAGCCGATTCCTGCTCCGCCTCGACTTCGGATTCGAGCCGAAACCACGTCTTTCCATCCGGCGCGTCGCAAACGAATTTCATGCCGACATCCAGCCTCCCCCGAAGGCAAGCGCCCCACCTGCCAGTCTAGCCCGGATATCTCACCCTATCCACGGCCTCAGTCGACCTGGGCCGAGTCGATCCGCCAGGAGGAGCTCCGAAAGCGTAGCGGTGCCTACGGTGAGGCGCTTCGACACGGCGGGCGGCCGGCCCAGGTCGACCCTTTGGGCACCGCTGTCGGCTTGACAGGGTGCGTCGCGCCGCTTGCCCGATGCACCACATCGCGCCGCGCGGCGCTGAGGCCATGGATAGGGCGAGATATCCGGGCTAGAGGCTCGCCGGCGTTTGACCAGCGGCGATCCGCGTGGCGATCGGCCGCCACTGGTATAAGCTCGACGGAGAAACGCCGAGCTTGGGAGGTATGCCATGGCCGAAAGCGAGCCCGTCACGGGCCTCAGACCCGTCGACCGGCTGGAAGTGCTGGTCGTCGTCGACAACGCCACCGACAACCTCTCCTCGATCCCCGACATCGTCCAGCACGAGCGCGAGTTCCTGCAGCTCCGGGGCATGTCGACGCTGGCCGGCGAATGCCTCTGCTGCGCCGCCTGGGGCCTGTCGCTTCTGCTGGTGATGCATGTCGGCGGGCGCAAGCGGACGCTGCTCTTCGACGCCGGGCCCGAGGGCTACACCTTCGAGCGCAACAGCGCCCGCCTGGAGCTGCCCTTCGCAGACGTCGAGGCGGTGGTCTTGAGCCATGGCCATTTCGACCATGCGGCGGGCCTGGTCTCGGCGATGCGGCTGATCGCCGAGGCCAAGCCGGGCGAAACCACGCCCCTCTACCTGCACCCCGGCATGTTCGCGCGCCGCGGCATGAAGTTCCCGAACGGCTTCGTCCTGCCCTTGAAGGACGTGCCGCGCCCTGAGGAGCTGGAGGAGAACGGGGCCGAGACCCGGGTCGTCGACGAGGCGGCGCTCGTGTTGGGTGAGACGGTCTGGGTCAGCGACGAGATCCCGCGGGTGACGGATTACGAGAAGGGCCTCGTCAATCAGGTCCGCCAGCGCGACGACGGCGAGTGGGAGCCCGATCCCTGGGTCGTGGACGAGCGCTTTCTCGCCGTCGAGGTCCGCGACAAAGGCCTCGTCGTCTTCACAGCCTGCAGCCACGCCGGCGTCGTCAACGTCCTGACCGAGGCCCGGGCCCGCTTCCCCCAGACGCCGATGCACGCGGTCATGGGCGGCCTGCACCTGGCCGGCGCGGCGGTGGAGCGGATCATTCCCGAGACCGTGGCCGATCTGGCCCAATTCGATCTCGACTGGATCCTGCCCGGCCATTGCACCGGCTGGCGTGCCGTCAACGCGCTCGTCCAGAAGTTCGGCGAGGACGTCGTCGTCCCCTCCGCCGTCGGCCGCCTGCACACGTTTTGAGGCGTCACTCGCTGTCGGCGTAGCGGCCGGTGGCGGCGGCGTGGGCTTCGGGCAGGCCGTCGGCCTCGGGCGGCGGGGTCGCGAGGCCCGCCATGGCCGCCCATTCGCCCACCGTCACCGGCTTGACCGGCGGGCGGATCCGGTAGTGGCCGATCGCCGCAGGGGTCGTGCCATGAGCCCGGGCCATCAGCTCGGCCACGGTCAGGCCGCACATCCGGCCCTGACAGGGGCCCATGCCGGCGCGGGTAAAGGCCTTGGCCTGGTTCGGGCCCGGCGCGCCCAGCCCGGCCACGGCCCGGATCTCGGCCACGGTCACCTCCTCGCAGCGGCAGACCACGGTAGTGTCATCATCCGGCACGACCATGGCGTCGGCCGGCCGAAAGAGGCGGTCGAGCAGGGGACGGATCGCCATGGCGCGCCGCAACGCACGCCGTTCCGCATCGGCCCGGCGGTCCCGCTCCGCGGTTTCGATCCGGCCCTGTCGCGCCGCCGCGCCCAGTGCCGCCAGGCAGCCCAAATGCCCCGCCGCCACGGCACCGCCGATGCCGGCGCAATCGCCAGCCACGGCCAGGCCCTCAACGCCCGTTTCTCCAAAGGCGTCGGTCTCGGGCCGCCAACAGCGCTGGCGGTCGTCCCAGCGGTGGCCGCAGCCGGCGGCACGGCTGAGTTGGAGGTTCGGCACCACGCCCTCGTGCAGCAGCAAAGTCTCTGCAGGTATGGTCTTCTCGACCCCCTTGGCCCGGTAGCGGACCGCGGCCAAGCGGCCCTCGCCCTCGGCCGCCACGCCGTCAACCTCGATCAAGGGGATGCCGGTCCGTTTCAGCTCGCGCAGCCAGACCACGCCCTTCCAGAGCTCGCCGTTCGTCAGGTTGCGGGCAAGCTGGGGCAGGCCGGCCGCGATGCGCGCCCTCGGCGTCGTTTGCAGGACCGCCCGTAGCTCGACGCCGGCGCGGGCGAGCTGCACCGCCACCAGCGGCACCAGCGGGCCGCTGCCGGCGATCACCGTCGGCCCCTCTGGCACCAGGTCGGAGGCCTTGAGGAGGGTTTGCGCCGCACCCGCCGTCATCACGCCGGGCAGGGTCCAACCGGGGATCGGCACCGGCCGCTCCATGGCGCCGGCGGCGATCAGCACCTGATCGGCCCGGATCAGCTCGGCCGCCCCCCGCCGGACGATGCCGATCCCGCCGCCGGCCTTGACCTCGAAAACCGCGCTCTCGGGCAGGTACTCGGCGCCCGAGCCGCGGAAATCCCAGACAATCTCGAGGCCCCGGGCGTAGTCCGGCCCGAGCAAGTCCAAGTCGGCCGGACGGTTCGCCGCCACGCCTTCGACGTTGCGGTAGATCTGGCCGCCGGGCACCGCCTGCTCGTCCAGCACCAAGGTCTCGAGGCCGAGCTCGGCAGCCAAGGTCGCCGCCGCCAGGCCGGCGGGCCCGGCGCCGACGATCGCCAACTCGACCCGCCGGCTCACGGGCTCACCCTCACGCGACCTTGCTGGCGGCGGACCGCCATGCCCTCGGCGACGGTGACGAGGCAGCCCTGGCGGTTCGGCACGCCGTCGATCTCAACGAGGCAATCGAAGCAGTTGCCGATCAAGCAAAAGGGCGCCTGGGCGCCGCCGCCGACGCCGCTCCGCCGGTAGTCGCCCTTGCCCGCCGCCAGTAGAGCGGCCGCAACGCTGTCGCCAGCGGCGGCGGTGACCGGGGCATCGTCGATCGTGATCGACACCCGCTGTTTCGGCTCAGCCCGACGCCGGAACATGGAACCTCTCGGTGCTGAGCGCACGCAGCTCTTCCGGCAGGGCGCCCTCGGCGATGTAGCCGGCGAGAAGATGGCTGTGCGCGGCCGCGGTGGTGACGCCGCTGTGGCCGGTGGCGACGAAGACACCCCTATGGCTATCGCTCTCCTCGTAGATCGGGAAGCCGTCCGGCGTCATCACGCGAAGCCCGGCCCAGGTCCGCACGATCCTGAGCTTGGCGAGAAAGGGAAAGATCTGGCTGTTGCGCCAGGCGATGTCGCGCGTCGTCTCGGGCTCGGTCCGGGTATCGAAGCCGATCTCGGCCGCCGAATAGCCCATCATGAAGGTGCCCTCGGCGTTCTGACGCACGCTCAAGGTCAGCGTCTCCAAGAGCGGCTCGGCCCGCTCGGTGACGATGACTTGGCCGTGCACGGGGCGGACGGGGACGTCGAGGCCGACGAGGGCGCCCAAGGCCTTGTTGCCGAGGCCGGCGGCGATCACCACCTTTCCGGCCTCGAAGCGGGTCCCCGCCTCTCCGGTGACGGCGTAGCCGCCGCCCGCCAGAGGCTCGATCCCGGTGACCGTCTGGCCGCTGACGTAGCGCCCGCCCTTGGCCTTCAGACCGGCGTGTAGCGCGCGCAGCAGCAGCAACGAGTTGGCCGCGCCGTCATAGGGGCAGTAGACGCCGCCGACCACCTTCGGCCCCAAGCCGGGCAAGAGCTTGCCGAGCCGATCCCGGTCCATGACCTCGAACTCGTAGGGCTGGTTGCCGAGGCCCAGGCGGACCTGCTCCAGGTTTTGGCTGTGCTCTTCCAGCTCGGCCTCACTCAAGGCGACGGTGACGCCGCCGGGGCGCTCATGCGCGCAGTCGATGCCGGTGAGGTCGGCGAGCTCGGCCGCGAATTCGGCCCAGAGCTCCGAGGACTGCCGCGTCCAATGAGTGTATTCCGGGCGGCCGAGGCCCTTGCCCTGGACCCAGACCAGGCCGAAGTTGGCGCGGCTCGCCCGGAAGGCGTCGTCGCCCTGGTCGATCACGGTGACGGCGAGGCCCCGGCGCACGAGCCCCCAGGCGACCGCGGCGCCGGCGACGCCGCCGCCGACGACGATGGCGTCCGACGGGCTCACGGGTCCTCGCCGTCGCCCGCCAGCAGAGCTTCCAGCTCGCGCCATTCGCGCGGACTGAGGCCGCTGTCGGCTTGGCTCACATCCTCGCCTGCCAGCCGCCGGCGGACCACCTCGAGGCCGGCGCGCGAGAGCCTGGCGCCGCCCATGACGTAGTCCTCGAAGGCCGCCGCCGTCAGCGGCACCCAGCGGCGCACGGTCTCCAGCATGGCCTCGGCGTAGACCCGGATCTCGTATTGGGAGTGCGGGTCGGCGCGCAGGCTCAGGAAGTGCATCAGGTTGTGGAGATCGGTCTTCCAGTACCACTGGGTATAGATGTTCAAGGGCAGGTTCATCCGCGCCAGCTCGCGCGCCAGGCCGTCGCGGGCCGGGTCCATCACGTTGCCCTCGTCGTCGGCGTTCAGCATCTCTTGGTAGCCCGCGTAGGCGCGGGCCGAATCCTCGCGCAGGATGTCGAGCACCCGCTGGGCCTCGGCGCCGGCCAGGACCTGGCCGCGGCCCTGGCGGTTGGCGGCCGATTGGGCCGCGAGCTGCGCCTCGGCGGGGATGTAGAACTCGCGGTCGAGCACCGAATAGCGGGCCGAGTATTCGTTGACGTTGGCGGTGCGGTGGCGAATCCACTGCCGGGCGACGAAGATCGGCAGCTTGACGTGATACTTGATCTCGCACATCTCGAAGGGCGTGGTGTGGCGATGGCGCATCAGGTAGCGGATCAGGCCCGCGTCCTCGCGCACCTTGCGGGTGCCACGGCCGTAGGAGACCCGGGCTGCCTGCACCACGGCGCCATCGTCGCCCATGTAGTCGACGACCCGCACGAAGCCATGGTCGAGGACGGGAAACGGCTCGTAGAGAACCTCCTCCAGCGCCGGCGCCACCACCCGGCGCGTGGGCTGGCTCGCCGCCCGCTCGGCCTCGATCTCGGCCGCTTGCGCCTCGGTGATCCGCATGTCTCTCTCTCCTCTCGCCTGTCGGCGTGCCCGGAGTCTAGCGGCTCGCCCGAGCGCCCACCAGAGTCGCCGGGCAGCGGCGGCGAGACGGGCGGCAGGGACCACCACCCCTTTCGAAAAGGCCCCGGAATGCTTATATTTAGCTTGTCGGCTTCGGCCGTCTACGGCGCTAAACGGGCTTATGGAATAAGCGTTGCGGACCCGGGGGCAGTACCCGGCGCCTCCACCACAAGCGCAAAGCACCGAATCGGGCTGGATTCGGGCGCTTCTGATGGGGGCGAAACAGGATCGACGCGCGTGGTAAAGGTAAGGTCGGCGCTCGGCATGGTACCACCGTTATCGGGCCAAAAGCACAAGTGCCAATGACAATGAAATGGCGCTCGCTGCCTAATCTAGCCAGGTAAGCGCGGCTCGGGGGGCGCCGGGCAACAGAAGCTCCCCACCGGCCGTCGGTCCCTTCGGGGGCCGGCGGCCACTTTCGTCGGCGGCCACTTCCGTCGACGGCCGATTCGTTGTAGCAAGAGCCGAAAGTCGACCCGGTAGCATGATTTGCGAGGCCTGGTGGCGCGAATGGCCAAGGATCTGATGGACTACAACAGCCTGGTCGAGGATGCCCTCAAGGGCGTCGTGCGCCAGGCGCTGGAACGGGTGGCCGCCGAGGGCCTGCCGGGTCAGCACCACTTCTACCTCGCCTTTCGTACCGACGATCCCGCGACCGAGATCTCAGACGCGCTGAGGGCGCAGTACCCGGAAGAGATGACGATCGTCCTGCAGCACCAGTACTGGGGCCTGGCGGTGGGCGTGGACGGCTTCGAGGTGACGCTGACCTTCAACAAGGTGCCCGAGCGGCTGGTGGTCCCGTTTCGGGCGCTGACCCGCTTCGACGACCCCAGCGTGCCCTTCCGCCTGCACTTCCAGAGCAGTACCGCCGGGGCCGCCGCCGAGCCACCGCCGCCGGCCCGCCTGGAGGACCTGGAGCCGCCCGCCGCCGAGCCGGCACCCGAGGCGGGCGGCGGGGACGGCGGCGAGGAGGACGGCGACAACGTCGTCCCCCTCGACCAGTTCCGCAAGAAGTAGCCTTCCCCGTATGCAAGCGCGGCCGGGGCGTCCCGCCCCGGGGAAGCGTGCTATGGTGCCCGGCTTTTTGGCTTTAGGCCCGCTTACCCCAGAGAGGAGTTGCCCCCGTGTCGTCCGACGCCGTCACCTATGAATCGCAAGACAACATCGCCATCATCACCATCAACCGCCCCGACAAGATGAACGCCTTCAACCCGGCCGTCGGCGAGGGCTTCAAGGCCGCTTGGCAGCGCCTGAACGAAAGCGACGACCGGGTCGGCATCATCACTGGCGCCGGCGACCGGGCCTTTTCGGCCGGCGCCGACATCGGCGACCCGGCCGAGAACTGGTCCTTCATGCCGGGCGTCGGCGTCACCATGGAGAAGCCGCTGATCGCCGCCGTCAATGGCTGGTGCATCGGCATCGCGGTGGTGCTGGTGCAGTTCTGCGACCTCTGTGTCATGGCCGAGGACGCCAAGCTCTCCTATCCCGAGGCCCAGCTCGGTTTCTGCGGCGGCCTGATCGCCTCGATCGTGGCCCGCATTCCGCACAAGCTGGCGATGGAGATGATCCTGGTCGGCGAGGAGATGACGGCAGAGCGCGCCTACGAGATCGGCTTCGTCAACAAGGTGGTGCCACGCGACGAGCTGATGCAAGCGACGATGGGCTATGCCGGCCGCCTCGCCGACAACGCGCCGTTGGTGATGGCGCTGATCAAGAACTTCACCGGCCAGGTCATTCCCAAGGGCCCGGCCGAGCTTTCTGGCATCGTCCGCACCGACCTCGACTTCCTGGCCGCCAGCGCCGACCAGGCCGAGGGCCGCGTCGCCTTCCGCGACAAGCGCAAGCCCATATTCACCGGCCGGTGAGAGGTCAGTCCGGCCGTTCCATCGTGAAGAAGTCCTCGACGACGGCGTAGTCCATGTAGCCGAGGCGGGCGACCGGCTTCAGCTTGCGCACGTCGACCAGGCCGTCGACCACCAGCTCGTCGGCGACGTGCAGCGCGACGACCTCGCCGATCACCATGGCGTGGCGGGCGCCGTGCGTCGAGGGCAAGTCCACGGTCTGGACGTAGCGGCATTCGAAATGGGCCGGGCTCTCGGCGACCCGCGGCGGCTTGACCTTGACCGAGGCGGCGGCCGTGAGGCCGACCTTGGCCATCTCGTCGACGCTGCGGGGCAGGTTTTCCGAGGTCAGGTTCATCACCTCGCGCAGCTCCCAGGTGACAAGATTGCAGACGAACTCGCCGGTCTCCTCGACGTTTCGCAGGCTGTCCTTGGCGCCGCCCTCCTTGTGCGCCCCGTTGACGCAGTACATGACGCAAGGCGGGGCGTCGCAGACGGCGTTGAAATAGCTGTAGGGGGCGAGGTTCAGGACGCCCTCGGCGCTCATCGTCGTCACCCAACCGATCGGCCGCGGCACCACCAGGGCCTTGAAGGGGCTGTGCTTCAACGGCGGCGGGCGCATGCCCTCGTCGACATCGATATACATCAAATACGGCCTCTCAGATTGACGTGAGTTGCGCTCGGCCCGTCCCGCTCCCCCTCCCAACCGCCCATGAGGATACCATATACCGGGCGGTCGGGAGGGGGAGCGGAACGGCAAAGAAACCGCCCGCAAGGGCGATTGAAATCAGATCGGATCCCAGCTGTAGTACTCGTTGGTGCCGTCGAGCGGCAAGAGGTCGGCGCGCAAGGCCGGCTCCAGCATCTCCGCCAGGTCGCTCGGCCGCCAGCCGTCGCTCTTGTGCAGCGTGCGGATCGGGCGCGGCTGGCTCATCAGGTAGATCTCGTTGGCGCGGACCCCGAAGACCTGGCCCGAGACGGCGGCCGCCGCGTCGCTCGTCAGATAGGTCACCATCGGCGCGATATGGGCCGGCGTCGCCCGCTCGCGGAACTTACGGAAGGCCTCGGCCATCTCCTCGCTCTGCACCGGGATCGATTCGATCATCCGGGTCCAGGCGAAGGGGGCGATGATGTTGGAGCGGATATTGTAGCGCGCGCCTTCCAGCGCGATGACGCGGGAGAGCCCGACGATGCCCATCTTCGCCGCCGCATAGTTGGCCTGGCCGAAGTTGCCGTTCAGGCCCGAGGTCGAGGTAAAGTGGACGAAGGCGCCCGAGGCCTGCTCGCGCATCAACGGCATCGCCGCGTGGCTGACGTAGAAGGTGCCGTTCAGGTGTACGTCGATGACGGCCTGCCATTCCTCGTGCGTCATCTTGTGGAACATGGCGTCGCGCAGGATACCGGCGATGTTCACCACCGCGTCGATCCGGCCGAAGCCGTCGACCGCGGCCTGGACCATGGCCGCCGCACCGTCCGGGTCGCTGACGCTGTCGGTGCTGGCCAGCGCCTCGCCGCCGGCCGCCTCGATCTCGGCCGCCACCGCCTCGGCCGGGCCCTTGTCCTCGCCGTCGCCCTCGGTGCTGACGCCGAGATCGGCGACCACCACCTTGGCGCCTTCGCTCGCCAGCGACAGCGCCACCTCGCGGCCGATGCCGCGGCCGCCACCCGTGACCAGCGCAACCTTGCCGTCCATGATACCCATGGGGCCTCTCCTTCTAAATTGCGTGCGCATCGAGGCTAATCGCTGGCACCGCCGGCGTCCACCGGTGCGCTGGCATCGTTGCGGGAGAGATGCTATAGGGGCGCCGTCTGGAGCGCGGGAGCAGGCGATACGATGCCGATAAGCCACCACAACCGACGACGATCGAGCCGACGCTGCGGCACTGCCGCGGCGAGCGCCGCCCCACGCGCCTGAGCCAAGACCTCGGACCGGCGGGACGGCGAACGACGCCACGCTTCCCGCTCATGCTTCGAGGCTTCCTTCCATGTTCGATATCCTGCCCGAGGGCCCGGCCGACGGGCCCGCCATCGACTTCCTACTCGACCAGGCCTTCGGCCCGCACCGGCGGCAGAAGACCGTCGATCGTCTGCGGCGCGGCGGCACCCCGCTGGCCGAGCTCTCAATCGTCGCCCGAGCAGGCGATAGGCTCGCCGGCAGCGTGCGCTTCTGGGCGGTGGAAATAGGCACCGATGCCGCAACTCCCGCACTGTTGCTGGGTCCACTGGCAGTGATGCCCGAGTGCCAGGGCCAAGGCATCGGCAGCACCCTGGTCGACCATGGCCTGGTCCGGGCCCGAGCGCACGGCCATCGCGCGGTGCTACTGGTCGGCAACCCGGACTATTACGGCGGCTTCGGCTTCCGCGCCGACGCGGCCCGAGGCCTGACGCTTCCTGGGCCGATCGAGGCGGCACGGTTCCTGGCCCTGGAGCTTGTCCCCGGCGCGCTCGCTGGCGTCCGCGGCCCGGTCCGCCAGCCCCGGAGGTGGCTTCGCGCCGCTTGAGGGTTGAGTCGCCTAGTGGCCCTCGCGGTACCAGGCCAGCATGGAGACGCCCAAGACCAAGGCCAGAACCAGGAGGGCCGGCAGAAGTGCGATCCGCTCGATCCCGGTGACCACGTAGTCGCCGTTGGCGACCAGGCCGAGCCAGCCGTTGCCGGCGGCATCGCGGCCGGGCTTGACGCGCCTCGGGCTCGGCAGCCGCTCGGCAAGCCAGAAGATGCCACCACCGGTGCGCTCGACGAGCGCCGCCAGCCGCGCCTCGGTGGTGCGCAAGTCGGCGTATTCCTTGGGGTTGAGTTCGCCGACGGCGGCCACCGCCTGCAACGTGCCATCGCTCAGGCGGTAGAGGCCGGGCTCGTCGACCGCCATGGTGGCCCGGCCGAGGCCGTCGGCGTCGGCCTCGAGTTGGAGCCGCTCGCGCTCGCCCGAGGGTGTCAGCACCTCGACCTCGGCCGCGGCTTCGCCCAAGCTGCGCCGGCGGACCACCAGCCGGCTCTTCTCGGCATGGGCGCGCAGGTCCTCCTCCTCCAGGTCCGGTTCCTTCATCAGCCAGTGGGCGACCCGGCGCAACAGCTCGGCCTGCGGCCCGCCACCCTCGAAACCGCGGGCCCAGAGCCAAACGTGGTCGGAGAGGAGCTGCGCCACCCGGCCCTCGCCGACCCGGTCGAGGATCAGCACCGGGCGCTCGGCGATGCCCTGCATCAGCACGTTGCCCGAGGTCAGCTCGGCATCGACCATGCGGAACCAGCGCCCCCAGGCCGGCGTCTCGTCGGTCGAGCCCGGCAGGTCGGCGGTCACCGGATGGCGCCGGCCGAGGCCGCTCAAGCGCGGCAGGAAGCCTTCCTGGAAGACGCCGCCCGTGGGCCGGCTGGGCAGAACCTGCTTCAAGGGCGTGCGTTGCAGGCTCAAGGGTGTCGCGAAGGCCGGCCCCGCCGCCACCAAGACGGCGCCGCCCTTCTGCACGTAGTCGACGACGTTGCGCAGGTAGATGTCCGGCAGCACGCCGCGGCGGCGGTAGCGGTCGAAGATGATCAGGTCGAACTCGTCGAGCTTGGTCTGGAACAGCTCGCGGGTCGGGAACGAGATCAGCGAGAGCTCGCGGATCGGGGTGCCGTCCTGCTTCTCGGGCGGGCGCAGAATGGTGAAATGCACGAGGTCGACCGAGGGGTCGGACTTCAGGATGTTGCGCCATGCCCGCTCGCCGGCATGGGGCTCGCCCGAGACCAGAAGCACCCGCAGCCGGTCGCGGACGCCGTTGACGACGACGACGGCGCGGTTGTTGCGCGCCGTCAGCTCGTCGGCGCCGGCCTCGGTCTCGATCTCGATCACCGTCGGGCCACCGTGATCGAGCCGGAAGGGGACGGTGCTGGAGCGGCCGACCGGCAGCTGCAGGGCGACGGCGCGTTGGTCGTCGATGCTGATGCGGACCGTGGCGTGGCCGCCGGGAGAGGCGCCCTGGTCCTCGATCCGGAGCGTCAGCTCGAGCTGCTCGTCGACGATGCCGTAGAGCGGTGCCTGCTCGACCACCAGGCGGCGGTCGCGCTCGTTCCGCTCGCCGCTCAAGAGAACATGGACCGGGCCGCCGGGTTGGAAGCGCGCCAGGTCCTCGGCCCGGTCGTGGACCTGCCCGTCGGTGACGATCACGAGCCCGGCGACACGGCTCGGCGGCACGTCGCCGAGCGTCCGTTCCATCGCCTTCAGGATCTGCGAGCCGCCGCCGAGCGGACCGTCGTCGCGGCCAATGGTGACGGTACGGGTTTCGAGGTTCCGCGTGCCGCGAAGCCTGGTCTCGATCTCGGCCACCGCCGCCTCGGTCCGCGCCTCGCGTTCGCCGATGCGCTGGCTGCCAGAGGCGTCGACGACGATGACGGCGACGTCGTCGAGGGCCCGGCGCTCTTCCTCGACCAGGGCCGGGTTGGCGAGCGCCAGCAGGCCGGCGGCGAAGGCTAGGAGCCGCCAGACCGTGGCCGGCGCCCGCCGCCAGAAGGCGTAGGCGAAGCCGAGGCCGCCGGCCAGCGCCAGGCCCGCGAGCCAGGGCCAGGCGACCAGCGGCGCGAAGGCGATAGTGGTGGCGTCCGTCATTGCCGCTGCGCCCCGCCGCTCATTGTCCGAGCCGCTCCAGGATCGCCGGCACGTGCACCTGGTCGGCCTTGTAGTTGCCGGTCAGCGTGTACATCACCAGGTTGACGCCGAAGCGATAGGCGAGCTCGCGCTGGCGCTCCCCGCCCGGCACCACAGCGGCCACCGGGCGGCCGTCGGCGTCGACCGCCCAGGCGGCGGCCCAGTCGTTGCTGCCGATGACGATCGAGGAGACGCCGTCGTTGACGCCACCGGGGCGCAGCTCGACCCAGACTCGACCGCTGGCGTAACGGCCGGGGAAGCTTTGCATCAGGTAGAAGGCCTTGGTCAGCACGTGCTCCTGCGGCACCGGCACGAGCGAAGGCACGTCGAGCCGGCGCAAGAGACGCTTCAAGCGCTCGGCCGCACCCTGCCCGCCCATCAGGCGCCCGAAGCCGGGCATTGCCGTCTGCGCATCGCGGGTGTCGAACAGGATCGTCCCGCCGGTCCGCATGTAGCGGCGCAGGCGCTCCGTCGCGGTCTTCGAGAGTGCCCGCTGCTTTTCCGTCACCGGCCAGTAGAGCAACGGGTAGAAAGCCAGCTCGTCGCGCTCCACCTCGACCGCGATCGGTGCCGCCGCCTCGACCGAGGTGCGCTGACGCAGGATCTCCGAAAGGCCGAGCAGCCCCGCCCGGCTGAGCGCGTCGACCTCGTCGTCGCCGGTCAGTACGTAGGCGAGATGGGTCTCCGTCGTGGCCTCGATGGCGATCTCGTCACCCGGCCGGGCCTGCGCCCAGGCGTGATCGGCGGACGCCGTCAGGGCGCCTGCCGCCAGCCCCAGCAGCAGCACCGATGCCGCCGCCCGGCGCCCGAACGGCCGCGCCAGCAAGCCCCGCAAGGCCAGCGAGGCCACCAGGTCCACGAGCGCCAAGAGCAAGGCCGCGATCAAGAGCCAGGCCTTCAGCTCCAACTCGCGGACGCTGACGTAGGCGGTGCGGACGACGCCTTCGGGCAGGGCCGCGATCGGTTTCAGGCCGTCGAGCCCGCGGGTCAGGTTGAGGGCCCGCCTGGCGTCGTCATCGCCATAGAAACCAGGCGGATGGCGCGGGCCGGCCGGCGTCGTCTCGATCTCGCTGGCCCGGATCGGCATCGCCAGGGGTGCCGCCTGGCCGAGGCGGCCCTCGCCGTCGAGGCTGGCGAGCGGAGGCAGCGAGCGGTCGCCCTCGCCGCCGACGACGCCGCGCGAGAGCGCCTGCAGTCGGCGCAGCATGTCGACGAACAGGCCCGAAATCGGCAGATTCGACCAGTCGGTGTTGGCAGTGGTGTGGAACAGCACCAGCCAGCCCTTGCCGAGCCGGTCCGCGGTCACCAGCGGCGTGCCGTCGGCGAGACGGGCCCAGGTCTTGGCGTCGAGGTCGAGCGACGGCTCGGCCAAGACCTGGCGGCGGACCAGCACGTCCGCGGGCGGGGTCAGGCCGTGGAACGGGCTGTTCTCGGCAAAGGCGGCGATCCGGGCCGGGCGGCTCCAGGTCATCGCGCCGCCGAGCACCCGGCCGCCGCGCCTGAGCTTGACCGGCACCAGATGGTCGACGTTCTGCGCCAGGCGCGGCCCGGCGAAACGGACCAGAAGACCGCCCTCCTCGATCCAACGGCGAAGCCGCTCGGCCTCGTCTTGGGCCAGCGTGCCGATATCGGCCAAGGCGACGATCGCCGGCGGCGACTCCATCAGCTCGGCGAAGCTGCCCTGGCGCACCTCGGCGAAGGGCGCCTGCGCGCGCGAAAGGTAGTAGAGCGCCGACAGAAGCGGCTGCGCGCGAACTTGCGCGTCGGCGCCGGAAATCAGACCCACCGGCCGCCGGCGCCAACGCTCGTCGAGCAACACCACCGAGCCGGCCGAGGCTATGCCGTCGAGATCGAGACGCACCGCCTCGTTGCGGAGCTCGCTCGGCAGCTCCAGAAGCGCGGTCGCCCGATCTTCGCCGGCCGCGAACTCGGCCCGGGCCGAGGCCAGCACACGGCCACCGTCGCCGAGCAGCCTGAGTTGCACCGCCTCCGGCGTGCCCGTGGCGACGCGAATCGCGGCCGCCTCGAGGCCAGTGCCGCTAATCTCCGGCGGCAGCACGGCCTTGGCGCGGGCCTCGGGTGCATCCTCCATGACCGTGAGCCCGCCGAGCGCGGCGAGCCGCGCCGCCAGCGCCTCGGCGGCGCCGTCCTCGATCCCGTCGGAGAGCCAGACGACGCTGGCGGAGAAGTCTGCCGGCAATGTCTCGAGCGCCGCCAGCGCCGCCTTGCGGTCTACGCCCCAGGGCCGGGGCCGCATCGAGCGGATCAAGCGTCGCGCCTCCGCCGCCGAGACGAGGCCACTGCCGGCGCTGGGGCTGCCGTCGGCCTTGGGCGCCGTCTGCAGCAACATCACGGCCCGGCCTTCACGGCCGGCGCGGTCGACCAGGTCGTCGAGGGCCTCGGCCCGGGCCCGCCACTCGGCCGCCGCCGTCCAGCCGTCGTCGACGACCAGCAACAAGGCGCCATCGCCCTCGAAGTCGCCCCTCGGGTTGAGCGTCGGCCGGGCCAGCGCAACGATCACCAGGGCCGCCAACAGCAACCGTAGAAGGGTGAGCCAGAGCGGCGTCGCCGCCGGCGTCTCCTCGGTCTTGGCCAGCCGCATCAGGATCCGGACAGGCGGGAAGGGCTGGCGCCGCGGCGTCGGCGGCGTGATCCGCAAGAGCCACCAGATCACCGGCAGCAGCACCAGGCCCAGCAGCATCCAGGGGCTGAGGAAAGCGAGCGCGCCCAGGCTCAACATCGCCGCCTCACCACGCCGTCATCGCCAAATCGTCGGCGATCGCCCGATAGAGCGCCAGCAGTGCGGTCTGCGGCGGCCGGTCGGTGCGGTGGCTGGTGGCGGTCCAGCCGACCCGCCGAGTGATCCGCGTCAGGGCCTCGCGGCGCGAGGCGATCTCGCTCCGATAGGCGGCTTGCAGGCTCTCGACTCGTCCGACGGTGACGCCGCCCTCGTCCTCCAGACCCTCGAAACGGGTCCGGCCGCGGAACGGCAGGTCCTCTTCCGCCGGATCGAGGATCTGCAGCAGATGGCCCTCGATACCGGCGCCGGCGAAGGCCATGACGGCCTCCTCGAGTGCCGACAGCGGCGACAGAAAGTCGCTGATCAGGACCACGTGCGAGAAGCGCGGCAGACGCTCGATCTCGGGCAGGCTGGGCAACTCGGCGGCCGTGTCGCGTTCCTGACCGGCCAGATGCTCGGCCAGGCGTCGGACCGCGATGCGGCCGGTGATCGGGCGCTCGCCGACGCCCAGGAGGGCGACCCGCTCGCCACCCCGGACCAAGAGCGAGGCCAGCGCCAGCAGCAGCAGGCTCGCCCGCTCCTGCTTTTCAGACAGCGTCGGCTCGGAGCGGTAGCGCATCGAGGCAGAGCCGTCGCGCCAGAGCCAGACGCTCTGCGCCGCCTCCCACTCGTGCTCACGGACGAAGAGCTTTTGGCTCTTCGCCGATTGGCGCCAGTCGATGCTCTGCGCCGCGTCGCCGGTCTGGTAACGTCGGAACTGCCAGAAGGTCTCGCCGGTGCCGACGCGGCGGCGGCCGTGGACGCCCTGGGCGACGGTGCTGGCGACCCGCTCGGCCTTGGCCAGCAGGGGCGGCAAGGTGCCGGCGAGCTGTTCCGCCTGTTGTTGAAGTCGGCCCTCGCTGCCCGTGCCGGCTGCCGCCATCGTCTGGCCGTCAGAGCAGCGGTCGGGCGAGGCGGTCGATCACGTCGGCCATGGTAACGCCGTCGGCCCGGGCGGCGAAGGTCAGTGCCATGCGGTGGCGCAGCACCGGCGGCGCCAGGGCCACCACGTCGTCAGTCGAGGGCGCCAACCGGCCGTCGAGGAGCGCCCGGGCCCGGACCGCGAGCATCAGCGCCTGGCTTGCCCTGGGCCCCGGGCTCCAGGCGATATCGCCGCCCTCGTCGGCCTCGGGCCGGCCGCCGCGGACGAGCGTCAGAATCGCCTCGACGACGCTCTCGCCGACCGGGATGCGGCGGACCAGTCGTTGGGCCGTTTGCAGCTCGTCGCCGGTCAGGATCTGCGTCACCGTCGCCTCTTCCGCGCCCGTCGTGGCGATCAGCATGCGGCGCTCCGACTCGAGGTCGGGATAGCCGACGTCGATCTGCATCAAGAAGCGGTCGAGTTGCGCCTCGGGCAGCGGATAGGTGCCCTCCTGCTCGAGCGGGTTCTGCGTCGCCAGCACATGGAAAGGGGCCGGCAGGGGATGGTGCTGGCCGGCGATCGAGACCGCATGCTCCTGCATCGCCTGCAACAAGGCGGATTGGGTCCGCGGGCTGGCCCGGTTGATCTCGTCGGCCATGAGCAACTGGCAGAAGACCGGCCCGGGCAGGAAGCGGAAGGCTCGGCGACCGCTATCGGCTTCCTCCAGCACCTCCGAGCCCAGGATATCGGCCGGCATCAGGTCGGGCGTGAACTGAACCCGTTTCTCCTCCAGGCCGAGGACCACGCCCAGGGTCTCGACCAGCCGGGTCTTGGCCAGGCCCGGCACGCCAATGAGGAGCGCGTGGCCGCCGGCCAAAAGCGTGATCAGGGTCTGGTCGACGACCTCGTCCTGGCCGAAGATGACCCGCCCGATGGCCTCTCGGACCTGGCCGATCTTGGCGCCCAGGGTCTCGATCTCCTGGGCCAGGGCCTCGTTGGATTCGCTGATGGGCTGCATGTCGTCGATAATAGACTATATTCGTGGCCGAGAGTGTGGCGAAAATCTGGCGACAAGGTAACCTTTGTGAGAGCGGCTTACCAGGGCGAGCGCGGCGCCGACGAGACACCGGACACGGCCAAGAGCCTCGATCCGGCCGAGATTGCGCGCCGTCTCGTGGTCGGCAAGCGACGCCCGGTCCAGCAATGGAACCCGGAGGTCTCGGGCGAGATCGACATCCGCATCGGCCGCGACGGCACCTGGTATCACGACGGCGCGCCGATTGGACGTGAGCGCATGGTCGCGCTCTTCGCAAGCGTGCTGCGCCATGACGACGACGGCGTCTATTACTTGGTGACACCGGTCGAGAAGCTGGCGATCCGGGTCGATGACGCGCCCTTCCTCGCGGTCGAGATGACGGTGCACGGCGCCGGCCGGGAGCAGGTCCTGGTCTTTCGCACCAACGTCGACGAGGAGGTGATGGCCGGGCCCGAGCATCCGATTCGAATCGTCGTCGACGGCGTCGACGACGAGCCCTCGCCCTATATCCATGTCCGCGACCGGCTGGAGGCGCTGATCACCCGGCCGGTCTTCTACGACCTGGTCGAGCTCGGCGTCGAGGCCGAGCTCGACGGCACGGCCCGTCTCGGCGTTTGGAGCGCCGGCGTCTTCTTCCCCATCGCGCGAGCCGACGCGCTGGAAGATGACGAGGGGGATGACGGCAAGGGCGAGGACACTGGGCCCCCGTGAGCGACCTCTCGACCAGCCGCCGCCGGATCGAAGGCAGCATCCTGAACGATCCGGCGCTGATGGCGGACGCCTCGGCGCCTGCCCCGACCGGCGATTTCGACCTCAACCCGGCCGATCGGGGGATCGATCGCGGCTGGCGGCCAGACGGCGGCCGGCTGCGGCCGGCGGCGGTGCTGGTGCCGCTGGTGCTGCGCGACGAGCTGACCGTGCTGCTGACGCAGCGCACCGAGCATCTGAACCACCATGCCGGCCAGATTAGCTTTCCCGGCGGCCGCGTCGAGGCCGACGACGCGGATCCCGTGGATACCGCGCTCCGGGAAACGGAAGAAGAGATCGGCCTCGGACGCGCCCATGTCGAAGTCGCCGGTTATCTCGACGCCTACCAGACCGGCACCGGCTTTTTCATCACCCCCGTGGTCGGCTTCGTGCGGCCGGGTTTCGACCTCGCCCTCGACGACTTCGAGGTCGCCGAGGCCTTCGAAGTGCCGCTCGCCTTTATCTTCGATCCGGCCAACCACCAACGCCACAGCCGTCTCTACAACGGCACGCGGCGCCACTATTTCGCCATGCCCTACGGCGACTACTACATCTGGGGAGCCACCGCCGGCATGCTGATGAACCTTTACCGCCGCGTCCACGGCCTGGTCTGAGCCATGCTGCGCAAGATCCTGCTCGACATCTTCCTATTGGCGCTGCCGTTCATGGTCTATGCCGCCTACGTGAAGTTCGGTCGCAAGGCCCAGGCCGAGGGCGGCATCTGGACCGGGGCGCCTTGGTTCTGGCTCGTCTCCAGCGGCCTCACGTTGACCATCGTGGCCGCCGTGCTGCTGGTCGTCTTCGACGGCTCCGAGCCCGGCAGCGCCTACCTGCCGGCCGCGGTCGAGGACGGCGAGATCGTCCCGGGCCGGTTCAAGTAGGCCACGGATCGATGCAGCCTCGCGCCGCCATCCGGCCCGAGCCTTGGATGCGGTCGCCGCAGTCGGTGGCCCTGATGGCGGCGCTGACGGCCGAGGGCGATATCGCCCGCTTCGTCGGCGGCTGCGTCCGCGATGCCGTCGCCGGCCGCCCGGTCACCGACATCGACGTCGCCACCAGCGGCGCGCCCGAGACCAACACCCGGCTCTTGCAGGCCGCCGGCATCAAGGTGGTCCCGACCGGCATCGCCCACGGCACCCTGACCGCGCTGACCGGTGGCCGGCACTTCGAGGTGACGACGCTGCGCCGCGACGTCGAGACTTTCGGCCGCCACGCCCGCGTCGCCTTCACCGACGATTGGCTGGCCGACGCCAGCCGCCGCGACTTCACCATGAACGCCCTCTACGCCGACCCCGACGGCACCCTCTACGACCCGGCCGGCGGCATCGTCGACCTGGAGTCGGGCCGGGTCCGCTTCGTCGGCCGGGCGGCGCGGCGGATCGCCGAGGACCGGCTCAGAATCCTGCGCTTCTTTCGTTTCCACGCCTGGTACGGCCGGGGCCGGGCCAATCGGGCCGCGATCCGGGCCTGCGAGGCCGCCGCCGCCGGCATCGACGTGCTGTCGGGCGAGCGAATTCGCCAAGAGCTGATGAAGCTCTTGGCCGCGCCCCGGCCACTGCCCGCACTTCGCCTGATGGCGCGGCACCGGGTGCTGGAGCGGATCTTGACGGGCGGCGCCGATCTCGCCGCGCTCGCAAGCCTGATACGGCGCGAAGAGACCGAATGGGCGGCGGACCCGCTGATGCGCCTGGCCGCCCTGATGACGGGCCAAGGTGCGGCCGCCGCCGAGGGATTGGCGGTACGGCTTCGGTTCTCGAACGCGGACCGCGACCGCCTGCGCTTCCTGCTCGCTCGACCCGTTGCCCTTCGCGCGGGCGTCGGCCGGAGAGAGGTGCGTCGCGCCGTCTACGAGCACGGGCCCGAGCGGATCGTCGATCTGGCGCGCCTCATCGGTCGGCCCCAGGCGGCCAGCGAGGCCCAGCGCCTCGAGCGGCCCGAATTCCCGCTTCGCGGTCGTGACGGCCGCGCCACCGGCATCGCCGCCGGGCCGCGCCTCGGCGCGCTGCTGGCGGCGGTCGAGGCCTGGTGGGTGGCCGGCGATTTCGCGGCCGACCGCGACGCCTGTCTGTCGCGACTGCGGGAACTGGCCGGCACGGATGCCTGAGGCGCCGATGCGGACCGTCTTCTTCGACCTCGACGGCACCCTGACCGATCCGATGCCGGGCATCACCGGCTCGATCCGCTACGCCCTCGACAAGCTGGGCATCGAGGCACCGGCGCCGTCGGCGCTGACCTGGTGCATCGGCCCGCCGCTGCAAGAGAGCTTCCTGAAGCTGGTCGGCGACGAAGCCCGGGCCGCCACGGCGCTGGCATACTACCGCGATCGCTACGGCGAGACCGGCCTTTACGAGTGTCGGGTCTACGACGGCATTCCGGCTGTCCTCGAATCGCTCGTCGCCGCGGGCCGGCGGCTCTTCGTCGCCACCAGCAAGCCGACCGTCTATGCCCGCCGCGTCGTCGCGCACTTCGGCCTCGAGCCCTATTTCGCCGCCGTCTTCGGCGCCGAGTTGGACGGCGTCAGGTCGGAAAAGACAGCGCTACTCGGCCACGCCCTGGCGGCGACCGACACCCGGCCCGAGAACGCGGTGATGATCGGCGACCGTAGCCACGACATGATCGGGGCGCGGCGCAACGCCATGGCCGCGATCGGCGTCCTCTGGGGCTATGGCGACAGGCAAGAACTGCTGACCGCCGGGGCCGAGCGCCTCGCGGCGACGCCGGAGGCTTTGCTGCAAGCCCTGATCGAGCAGCCTGCCTGCTCTCCGGTGCCTATTCCGAGACCGTGAAATCGACGATGACCGGATAGTGATCGGAGCCCACGGCGGGGCCGACGATCCTGTCCTGGATGCCAATTCCGGCCGAATGCAGGCTGTGATCGAGGGGTATGAGCAACGGCCACAGTCCCGTCGGCCAGGTCGGCTGAAAGCCGCGCCCGAGCGACCCGTCGCGGAGGCCTGAGCCTTCGAGCAGCCGTCTGAAGGGATAGGACCAGGGCGAGGCATTGAGATCGCCCAGCAGCAGGACGGGCGCCCCGAGCCGCTGCACCAGCGGTGTCAGGCTCGCCAAGTGCCGGCGCGAGCATGGCAAGTCCGACCGCGACGAGGAAATACTGCACCCGGAAGTGAGATGCCAGGTCCAAGAGCCACCCGTGGCGACCGGCCAAGCCCGCGACCGACAAGAGACCGAGCGCAGCGCCCGCGACACCGAGTGACGCTTTGGCGAGCCGCTTGACCGCGAGGGTTTGCGCAAATGTCGTCGCAGCCCCCGATCGGTCGGACCGGCGATCCCGTGTCGCCGCTTCGCGACCGAGCCGCCCGACCGCGCCTCAGTTCCCGACCTTGATCAGCCGACCCTTGGCGGTGCGGACCTGGCGGCCGTCGACGATGCGGGAGAATTCCAGCTCCATCGGGCCGCCGGTGATGGTGCGGCGGTAGATCTGCAGCTCGTGACTGCCGTCGAGCTCGATCTGCAGCACCGTCACCACCAGGGTCTGGCGCTCGATATGGGCCCAGGCATAGGGCTCGGCCGCGTGCAGGGGATCGCGCGAGCTGATGCCGCGCCAGACGCCGGCGCGGGCCTCGCGGAACTTGATGGTCGCCGATTTGAGCTTTTCGACCGGATTGCTGGGATCGCCGCGCTGGCGCTGCACCGTGTTCCAGGTCAGCTTGAAGCCGTGCGTCGCGGGTTCGATCTCGACGCCGATGTCGCGGCTGGTCATCTGGAAGTGCACGCTGATGTCGCTTTCCGACATCGCGTGGCCCTGCCACTTGCCGTAGAAGGCGGCGATGCCGAGGTCCTTCGCCGCAACGCTGCCGGCGCCGAAGACCAGCACCGCAACGGCCAAGAGGCGCGTCACGGCGGCCAGCGGATATGGTTTTCCTAACACCTTGCCAAGTCCCCCTAGGTTGGTGCCGAGCCCGAGTTTAGCCGAGCCAGCAGGGCCAGGCGAGGCCCCTCAGGGCCATCTCACCTCGGGCGGCAACGACATCAGGATCGCTTCGGTGTTGCCGCCGGTCTCGAGACCAAAGCGGGTGCCGCGGTCGTAAAGCAAGTTGAACTCGACATAGCGGCCGCGACGGACGAGCTGATGCTCGCGCTCGGCCTCGGTCCAGGAGCGATTCAGGTGCCGGCGGGCGATGCCTGTGTAGGCCTCGAGGAAGGCGCGGCCAACCGCCTGAGTGAAAGCAAAGTCGGCCGCCCAGTCGCCGCTGTCGAGACGGTCGAAGAAGATGCCGCCGACGCCGCGAGGCTCGTCGCGGTGCGGCAGCCAGAAGTAATCGTCACACCATTTCTTGAACTTGTCGTAATCACCGGCGTCGTGGGCATCGCAGGCCGCCTTCAGCGCGGCGTGAAAAGCAGCCGTGTCGTCGGCGTCGGGCGTGATCGGGTTGAGGTCGGCGCCACCACCGAACCAGCCTCGGGTGGTGACGATGTGGCGGGTGTTCATATGCACCGGCGGCAGGTGCGGCGAGCGCGGGTGGACGACGACGCTGACACCGGAGGCCCAAAAGCGCGGGTCCTCCTCGGCGCCCGGGATCTGGCGTCTGAATTCTTCCGTGAACTCGCCGAAGACGGTCGAGCAGTTGGCCCCGGCCTTCTCGAAGACGCGGCCCTTCAGGATCGCCATGACACCGCCGCCGCCTCCGGGTCGCTGCCAGGCCCGGCGCTCGAATCGGCCCGCCGGCAGGCAGCCCGCATCGGTGCCG
Source organism: Alphaproteobacteria bacterium (assembly GCA_030746295.1). Next base: position 26,637 of record JASLMY010000027.1, read on the forward strand.
TCGTACTCGTCCTCGAGCCGCTCCAAGGCGCAGACAATCTCGTCGCGCAGGCTCTCGAACCAGGCCTGGGCGCGATTCCGCCGTGCCTCGCCCGCCTCGCTCATCGCCTCTCCCCTCGATCCTCAGGCCCGGGCCAGGCCCCGGTCTGGCGCAGCGCCTCGCCCAACACCATCGCCGCCGCCACGGCCACGTTGAGCGACCGCGCTTTGGCCCGCATCGGCACCCTGAGGCGCGCCTCGGCGGCTTGGTGCACCGCCGCCGGCACGCCGGCCGATTCCCGACCCAGGAGCAGCGTATCGTCGGCCCGAAAGCGGAACTCCGTGTAGGCGAGGGCGGCTTGGGTCGTCAACAGCACGAGGCGCCGCCCGGAACTCCGTTGCGTCTCCAGGAAGGCCGCCCACGAGGCGTGGCGTGCGCGCTCGACCATCGGCGCATAATCCATCACCGCGCGCTTCAGATCGCGGTCGGAGAAGGCGAAGCCGGCCGGCTCGATGATGTCGACACCAACGCCGAGGCAGGCGCCGAGGCGCAGCAGCGTGCCGGTGTTCTGGGGGATGTCGGGCTGATAGAGGGCGAGGCGCATGGCATCGAGGGGCAGGCGGGGCGGGGCGGCGGTGGCGCAACTCGCGCGTCACGGTGTCGCAAGCATAGGCGCTGGCTGGACAAAACCCCAGCATCATGACAAATAGACGCACCGAGTTTCTCTGGTTCAGGGGATATCCCAATGACGGCTGAGGAGGGCGGCGTCACGCGCCGCGATTTTCTTTATATCGCGGCGGGCGGCATGGGCGCCGTCGGCACGCTGGCGGCGGTCTGGCCGTTCATCCATCAGATGAATCCGTCCCAGGACGTGCTGGCCCTGTCGTCGACCGAGGTCGACATCTCCGCGATCGAAGTCGGCCAGGAGATCAAGGCGATCTGGCAAGGTAAGACGATCTTCATCCGCCGGCGCACCGCCGAGGAGATCGAGATCGCGCGCAAGGTTCCTCTCGATGACCTACCGGATCCCCAGACCGATCAGGACCGGGTCAAGGAAGGCAAGGACGAGTGGCTGATCATGATCGGCATTTGCACCCATTTCGGCTGCATACCGCTCGGCCAGCAGGGCGAATACGACGGCTGGTTCTGCCCCTGCCACGGCTCGCACTACGATACGTCGGGCCGAATTAGGAAAGGGCCGGCACCGAGGAACCTCGATGTGCCGCCTTACGAATTCCTCGACGAAAACACGATTAAGATCGGCTAGGGGGCGCCGAGGATGGCCGAGTTTCAGAGCAACAATCCGATCATCAAGTGGATCGAGTACCGGCTGCCGGTCTTCAGCTTCGCGCAGCATCACCTGATCGACTATCCGGCACCGAAGAACCTGAACTACTGGTACAACTTCGGCTCCATTGCCGGCGTCATGCTGGTGGTGCAGATCGTCACCGGCATCGTGCTGGCGATGCACTACACGCCGCATGCCGACCTCGCCTTCGATTCCACCGAACACATCATGCGCGACGTCAACTACGGCTGGCTGATGCGCTACATGCATGCCAACGGCGGCTCGTTCTTCTTTATCGCCGTCTACATCCACCTCTTCCGCGGCATGTATTACGGCTCCTACAAGGCACCGCGCGAGATCCTCTGGTGGATGGGCATCATCATCCTCTTGTTGATGATGGCGACCGCCTTCATGGGCTACGTGCTGCCCTGGGGGCAGATGAGCTTCTGGGGCGCCACCGTGATCACCAACCTGTTCTCGGCCGTGCCATGGTTCGGCGAGGAGATCGTGACCTGGCTCTGGGGCGGTTTCGCGGTCGACAACCCGACGCTGAACCGCTTTTACAGCCTGCACTACCTGTTGCCGTTCGTGATCTTCGGCGTCGTCTTCGTGCATCTCTGGGCCTTGCATCACCGGAAGTCGAACAACCCCTCGGGCCTCGACATCCAGGGTCCGCAGGACACTATTCCCTTCCACCCCTATTACACGGCGAAGGACGTCTTCGGCCTTGCCGTCTTCGGCCTGTTGTTCGCGATCATGCTCTTCTTCGCCCCCAACATGCTGGGCGAAGTCGACAACTACATCCAGGCCGACCCTCAGGTGACTCCGGCTCACATCGTGCCGGAATGGTATTTCCTACCCTACTACGCGATCCTGCGCGCGATTCCGGACAAGCTCCTGGGCGTGGTCGCCATGTTCGCTTCGATCCTGGTGCTTTTCATTCTGCCCTGGTTGGACACCAGCCGGGTCCGCTCGGCCACCTTCCGGCCGGTCTACAAGTGGCTCTTCTGGATCTTCTTCATCGACTGCCTGGTCCTGGGCTATATCGGCGCCAAGCCGCCCGAGGGCGTCTTCCTGGTGCTCGGCCGGGTCACCACGGCGATCTACTTCCTGTTCTTCGCCGTGTTGCCGCTGATCGGCTGGTTCGAGCGGCCGAAACCGTTGCCGGCCAGCATCGCCGAATCGGCGCTCAAAGGCTCCGGCGGAGGCGGTGGCGCACCGGACGGTGCCGCGGCCGATTCCGAGGGGAGGGCCTGACCATGGCAGCGACGATGCGCATGCTTCTCGCCGCCGGCGCCCTGCTCCTCGCCGGCATCCAGGTCAGCCTCGCCGCCGGCGGCGGGGCCGAGCTGAAAAGCCGGTCCTGGCCCCACGGCGGCCCCTTCGGCAGCTTCGACTACGCCTCCGTACAGCGCGGCTTTCAGGTCTACAGTGAAGTCTGCGCCGGCTGCCACTCGGCCAAGTACCTCTACTACCGCAACCTCCGCCAGATCGGCCTCTCGGAGGCCGAGGTCAAGGCGCTCGCCGCCGAGGCGATGGTGATGGACGGCCCCAACGACGAGGGCGAGATGTTCGAGCGGTCGGGCAAGCCCGCGGATCCCCTGCCGCGGCCGTTCGCCAACGATCAGGCCGCCCGCGCCGCCAACAACGGCTCGCTGCCGCCCGACCTGTCGCTGATCGTCAAGGCCCGCATCGGACACGAGGACTACATCTACTCGCTGCTGACCGGCTATGCCGAGCCGCCGGCGGGCACGGAGCTGCGCGAGGGCATGAGCTACAACCCCTATTTCGCCGGCAGCCAGATCGCCATGGCGCAGCCGATGGAAGACGATGCGGTCGAGTACGCCGACGGCACCAAGGCGACCACCGACCAGATGGCTTACGACGTCGTCAACTTCCTGGCCTGGGCCTCGGAGCCGACGCTGGAGGCGCGCAAGTCCATGGGCATCAAGGTGGTCCTGTTCCTGCTGCTGTTCTCGGTCCTGGCCTACGTCGTCAAGCGCAAGGTCTGGGCCGACCTGCATTAGCCTTCGCAACAGGGCAGCCTTGGGGAATACCCGCGGGCCTGCACATCGAGGGAGCGAGGCGGAGATGGCGGAGAACGCGGCCCGACCCAAGCTCGGCA
>JASLMY010000280.1 GCA_030746295.1 Alphaproteobacteria bacterium
GCAGCGGAACGCCATCACGCCTCCCAGGGCGGCGGCGTGGTGCGGCGCTTGCCGTCCGGCGTCAGGCGGAGGCCCGACGCATCGAGCCCGACCCGATCCCAAAGCTTACAGGTCACCATCTTGTGCTTCTGATCCAGACCCTCGCAGTAGTTGGTGTATTCGCAACGCCGAATCTCGTCGCCACGGCCAGCGAGCATCTTGGCGAACCAGTCCGGGTCGGCCAGGCTCTGTCGTGCGGCGGCGACGATGTCGGCCTTGCCTTCGGCCAAGATCGCCTCCGCCTGGTCAAAGCCGTGGATGCCGCCGGCGACCACGACAGGTGTCTCCAAGCCAGCCTCGCGGACGGCCTGGCGAATGCGCGCCGTCGAAACGACGTTACGTCCGAAGGGGCCAAAGCGGTCGGATAGGATCGCCGGCATGCACTCGTAGCCGCTGGGACCGGTATAGGGATAGGCGGCCTCGCCCACCGCCGGCTGCTTGGCGTCATCGAACTTGCCGCCGCGCGAATAGGAAAGAAAATCCATGCCGGCACGCGCGAATTCGACCGCGAACCAAGCCGCGTCCTCGACCGTGCCGCCGCCGGGAATGCACTCCTCGGCCAGCAAGCGGCTGCCGACGGGGTAGTCGTCACCCACCGCCTCGCGGACACGGTCATAGACAGCGAGCGGCAGCCGCAATCGCCCGGCCCGGTCACCGCCCCAGCCGTCCTCGCGGTCGTTGGTCGCCGAGAGGAACGAGGCCATGGTGTAGGCATGCGCGTAGTGCAGCTCGACGCCGTCGATCCCGGCCTCGCGAGCCCTGACGGCGGCGGCGGCGAAGAGCTCCGGCAAGACCTCGGGCAGAGCACGAATGTGGGGCAGGTGAGTGTCGGTCACACGCTCGCGATAGCCGACGGTCAACGCCTCCCGCTCCCGCGCCGTCAGCACCGCATCGCGCTCGGCCTCGGCCAGCGACACGAGCCGTGCCCTGACCGCCGCCTCGGGCATGCCCTCCATGTCGAGGGCCCGCCGATGCGACTCGGTGATCTGCAAGTAGCGCTCGAAGAACCGCTCCGGCGTCGGCCGGCGGCGAATGGTGAGGAAGTCGATCAATTGGATAAAGAGCCGGGTTTCGCCCTCGCTCGCCCGGCTCACCGTCTCCGCCAACTCGCTCAGCCCCGGAATGAAGCGGTCGTCGCCGATTCGCAGCAGCGGTCCCGACGGGACGTCCCGAATGCCCGTCGCCTCGATGACGAGGCCGGCCGGCCGGCCCTCGGCCAACCGCCGGTACCAATCCAGAACCTCGCCCGTGACATGACCGTCCTCGCTCGCCCGCCAGGGCACCATGGCCGGCACCCAGGTCCGATGCGCCAGTTCCAGCGGCCCGACCCGTATGGGGCTGAACAGCATCGCGGCCCGGGCCGTATCGGCGCTCGGCCAAGGACCGGGATCGATCCGATGGCGGATGCGCTCGGGCGGTTTCCACAAAGGCTCTGCTCCGGACGGCTCGGATTGGCGTCGGCTATCGGTTCACAGTATAACCAGGGCCACCGATGTCGAGAGCCGACCGAGACAGCTTCGCCGAGGACAATCTGCCGCCGGCAGCGGACTGGCCCGACCTCGATCTGTCGCACCCCGTCTATGCTTATCCCGAGCGCCTGAACGCCACCGTCGAGTTGCTGGACCGCTGGGTCGAGGAGCGCGAGTGGGGTATGCGGCGCTGCCTCTTGACCGAAACCGAGAACTGGAGCTACCGGGACCTCTACGAGCGGGTCAACCGGCTGGCCCATGTGCTGGTCGACGAGATGGGCCTGGTGCCGGGCAACCGGGTGCTGCTGAGGGCGCCCAACACGCCGATGATGGTCTGTGCCTATCTGGCCGTCATCAAGGCGGGCGGAATCGCCGTCGGCACCATGCCGCTGTTGCGCGCCGGCGAGCTGGCCCCAATCATCGCCAAGGCCGAGATCGGCCTGGCGCTCACCGATGCGCGGCTGGTCGATGAACTGACGGCGGCGCAGGGCGAGGCGCCTGCCTTGCGGCGGATCGCCTGCTTCGGCACGGCGGCGGCGGACGGCCTGGAAGCCATGATGGCGACCAAGCCCGCCAGCTTCGGCGCCTATGATTCCGCCGCCAACGAGACGTGTCTTATCGCCTTCACTTCGGGAACCACCGGAGTGCCGAAAGGCACGATGCACTTTCACCGCGATCTCATCAGCATCTGCCGCGGCTCCTCGGGACTGATCCTGGAGCCGACCGCGGACGACCTCTAGGCCGGCACGCCGCCCTTGGCCTTCACCTTCGGCTTGGGTGGCCTGGCCCTCTTCCCGCTGCATGCCGGGGCCGCGAGCTATCTCATCGAGACGCCGACGCCGCAGGCGCTATTGGACGCAATCGAACAGCACGATGTCTCCATCACCTTCTCGGCCCCGACCGGCTACCGCGCCATGCTGGCCGAGATCGAGGGCCGCGACCTCTCCGCCCTCCGATGCGCGGTCTCCGCCGGCGAGCATCTACCGAAGCCGCTCTTCGACGCCTTTCTCAAAGAGACCGGAATTCGGCTGATGGACGGCATCGGCGCCACCGAGATGTTGCACACCTTCATCGCCGCACGGCAAGACGACATCCGTGCCGGCGCCACCGGCAAGGTAATCCCGGGCTTTCAGGCCCGCATCGTCGACGAGGCGATGAACGAAGTCGCGATCGGCGAGGTCGGCCGCCTTGCCGTCAAGGGCCCGACCGGCTGCCGCTACCTGGCGGACGCGCGCCAGAAGACCTACGTCAAGGACGGCTGGAACCTGACCGGCGATGCCTTCCGCACCGATGGGCAAGGCTATTTCTGGTATGTCGCCCGGGCCGACGACATGATCATTTCGTCGGGCTACAACATCGCCGGGCCCGAGGTCGAGAACGCGCTGCTGGCCCACCCGGCGGTTTATGAATGCGGTGTCGTCGGCGCCCCCGACCCAACGCGCGGTCAGATCGTCAAGGCCTTCGTCGTCCTGGAAGACGGTCACGCCGCCGGCGACGAGCTGGCGGCGGCACTGCAAGACCACGTCAAGGCAACGATTGCGCCCTACAAGTATCCGCGTGCTATTCAGTTCGTCGACGCCCTGCCCAAGACCCAGACCGGCAAGCTACAACGCTTCAAGCTGCGCCAAGGCTGAGCCCCGCCCCGAGCAACGTTTCCGTCAATTTCATAGCCGCCTCGTGCCCCTTCTCCTCCTCGCCATCGTCGCCATGCTGATCCAGCAGACCATGGCCACCGTCGCCAAGACGGCGGTGCCGGTGCTGTTTCCGGCAATCGCGCTCGACCTCGGCATCGCCTCCGAGCTGGTCCTCGGCTACACCTGGGTTTACGCCTGCGTCGGCATGCTGGTGATGGCCGGTTGCGGCGCCTTCATCATCCGCTACGGCGCCATTCGGATGAGCCAGGTCGGCGGCCTGGTGATGGCGGCGGGCCTCGCTCTGGCGGCGGCGGCGAGCGAGCCGCTCTGGCTCGGCATCCCGGCGCTGCTGCTCGGCGCCGTGCTGATCAGTGCCGGCTCGACCTCGGCCACGCCCGCCAGCTCGCAGATCTTGGCCCGGCATGCGCCGCCACGCACCGCGCCGCTCGTCTTCTCCATCAAGCAGACCGGCGTCCCGGCCGGCATCGCCATCGCCGGTGGCCTCGTGCTGCCGCTCGCGGTCTGGATCGGCTGGCAATGGGCGGCCGTGGTGGTGGCGATGCTCTGCGCCCTGATCACGATCGGGCTGGAACCCTGCCGCAAGGCCTTCGACGCCGAGCGCAAGCCGGACCAGAAGCTCGCCTTCGGCGACCTTTGGGAGACCCTCTACGCGGTCCTGAACGAGCCCGCGCTTCGGGCCATGGCGATGGCGGCCTTCGCCTTCGTCGGCCTGCAGTCGATCTTCGTCAACTTCACCGTCGTCTATCTCTATGAGGAGCTGAGCTACACGGCCGTCACCGCCGGCGCGATCCTATCGTTGGCGACCCTGGTCGCGGTGCCGGCCCGCATCTTCTGGGGCGTCGTCGCCAGCACGCTGGTGCCGCCGAGAGTATTGCTCGGCATCCTGGCGCTCTTCATGGCCGCGGGCGGGGCGACGATGGGCGCCTTCACGCCGGCCTGGAGCGAGTGGGCGGTGACGCTCGTCTGCCTCGTCGTCAGCGCCTCCGCCGTCTCCTGGCACGGCGTCCTCTTGTCGGAAGTCGCCCGCGCCGCGCCCGAGGGCGAGGCCGGCCGGATGACCGGCGGCGTCATGGCCTTCGGCTCCGTCGGCCAGATCGCCTACCCGCTCCTCTTCGGCGCCGTCTATTTCCTGCTGGGCTACCAGGCCGCCTACCTCGCCATCGGCGTGCCGGTCCTTGCCGTCGCCATCGCCCTGTTGCGCCAACGACGGGCAATAGTGACGGCGCGGCCCGTGAGCAGCGACTGAACCGGGCGCCTATCGACATCCAAATTGTCGCCAAGGGCCGAAATGGCTACTCTGCTGGCCGGGGCCGTCGGCCATCGGGGGAATATCGGCTCATGTCCTTAACCGTGGTCCGCCAGGGGGTGCGCAGCCCGCCCGGCAGGCTATGAGGGTCTACCTCGATGTTTCTATGCCCATCCGCATAAGACGCTGTGGGAACAGGCTCCAAGAGGTCCAAGCGATAGATTCCGAAAGGGTAATTGTAGTTGAGTTCGCCGTCTTTATGGCGGGTTAGGCAGATTGAAAACTGGTATTCTACATCATATGCAGATCCACCTAATCGTGCCTGACTGGTAGAATAGGAGAACTGTGATGACCGAAAATATAAATTCGGACAGTCAAGGTCTTTCGAAGTTGTCTGCACGAGCCTACGTCTTTTCCAAGGCGTTCCAGCTTCGCCGAGAAGCATTGTGGTGGTCGAATCTTGTAACACTTGTATTGCCTGCTATCCTAACAACGCTAGTTGCGATCATGTCTGCCTTGCCGGCAATTCGAGACATAAGCGTCGCGGGATTGCCGTTGGTGTCGGTGCTTGCGGGAATTGCCGCAATCTTAGTTGCCGTTCACACGGCACTTAAGTGTGAAGACTATCAAGCGGAATGTCTTCGACTCGTCGGAGTCTATCGGTCTATCGCCGTAGATGCGGAGATCGCTCTTCGGTCATCACGAGACCATAAAGAAGAGCTAGCGCGATTGTCAGAGAAACTTACGTCAGTCATCGAAACAGCCTCCGCAACCGTCCCGGAGAAATACACCATACGAGCCAAGAAACTTGCAGCAGATGAAGGCTACGCATAACCAGTCCATCGAGTCGGGCGATTTTCTGCCGCCCTCCGCTTGCTGTTTGCGCGCCGGTCTTGCGGCATCTTGGCGCTCTTCATGGCCGTACTCGGCTTCTGGATTCCGGATCGACGCTGTGCGCCGTCCGAAATGACGATTGCGAAAGCTCGAAGAAATCGCCCTGTCGGCAAGACCCGGATTGGGAAGAGCAGCGAGGAAACCCCGATCGAACTCAAACCGCTCTACCCGCCGGCGCGACGACTGCCCAGGATGTTGAGCGCGTTGCCGGTGAAGATCACGGCCGCGCCCAGGTAGACGAAGACGTCGATGGCCTCGTCATAAGCGAGGTAGCCGATCACCGCCGCCGCCGGCAGCCGCACGAAGTCGATGGGCGCCACGATCCCGGCATCGGCCAGTTGGAAGGCGCGGGCGAAGCAGTAGTGGGTGCCGAGACCGGCCAGGCCCGCGACCAGCACCCAGGGCCAGAGGTGCAACGACG
>JASLMY010000281.1 GCA_030746295.1 Alphaproteobacteria bacterium
CGACGGCAAGGTCTTGGGCCGCGTCGTCGTCAAGCCCTGATCGGGGCCCGTTGATAGGGAAAGGATGAAGCCATGCTGAAGGTCTGGGGACGGCCGAACTCGGTCAACGTGCAGAAGGTGATGTGGACGGTTGCCGAGCTCGGCCTGGCGCACGAGCACATCGTCGTCGTCGGCGAGCACGGCGGCAACGACGAGGACTGGTACCTCGCCATGAACCCGAACGGCCGCGTGCCCTGCATCCAGGACGGCGATTTCGTGCTCTACGAATCCAACGCCATCGTCGGCTACCTGGCGGAAAAGTACGGTGCCGGCGGCCTTTGGCCCGACACGATCGAGGACCGGGCCTTGGCCAACCTCTGGATGGACTGGCAGCAGACGACTTTGTCGCCGGCGATGGTGCCGGCCTTCTGGCAGCTGATCCGGACCCCGCCGGAGGCGCGAAATCAGGTGGCGATCGAGGAGGGTGGCGCCGCCTGCGCCACGCTATACGAGCAGCTCGACGGCTGTCTCGACGGCAAGAGCTATTTCGTCGCCGAGCGCTTTACCGTCGCCGATATCCCCTTGGGCGCCATGACCTACCGCTGGTTCGGCCTCGATGTGCCGCACCCCGACGTGCCCAACGTGCGGGCCTGGTACGAGCGCTTGTGCGAGCGTCCCGCCTACCGACAGCACGTCATGCTGCCGATTACCTGACGGCGGCGTTGATCTATGAAAAACAATGGCTTGGACTCTCCAATTGGACTCGCAAATTAGACTCCTCCTCTTGCAGTAATGGGTCGAGGAGCGCCGCTCAAGCCATTTGGTAGGCGGCTTTATTTGCGTTTTCGTAATGCGTCAGGTCTTTCGGGAGAACTGGAAGCGGCAGCAGTCGTCGCCCTGGGCCAGCGTCGTCGGGCGCTCGAAGCTGACGTCGTAGGCGCCGTCGTTGAGCGCGTCGGCCCAGAGCATGTCGAGGGCGCAACAGAGCTGGGTCAGCTCGGGCGTCCCGCTCCGGCGGAAGAAGTCGTTGAAAAAGCAGCGGGTGACGTTGACGAAGTTGCGGCTCTCGTCCTTGACCGCCTGCTCGTAGACGTAGGTCTCGCCGAAGACCCGGTCGCCGCGGGCCTTGAAGTTGTCGCTGGTGGCGGCGAAGGCCGCTTCCGGGGCCTCCGGCGTCACCCCCATGCGCTCACCCAGCCAGGCCTCGACCGTCGCCCGCCGGGGCGTCAGCACGGCGTCGCGCAGCACCTCGATCGCCGTCTTCGATTCGCTCAGGCGCGGCATCAGCGCCCGGTAACCGGCCAGGATGGCGGCACATCGCGCCAGATGCGCCTCCGACGGCGGATCGACCACCATGTCCCCGTTGGCCGCCAGCGTGGCGGCGTAGTCCGTCGCCATCTCTGCCGCCATGGCCTCTGAATCGATCGCCTGCGCGAGGTCCCGGCGGGCGAGGGCGGCGGCCAACTCGGCCGTGAACCCCGCCAGGATGTCTGTATCGGGCAGAAAGGCGCTCATGTATCGGTGCTCCCATAGGTGTCGTCGAAGGCCCAGACCTCCTCGAAGCCCATCAGCTTGTTCATTTCCTCGAAGGGGTAGAGGGCGAGGTCGATCTCGGCCGACGAGCCCTGCTCTTTCAGATGGCCATAGGCCCGGGCCATGGCTTGGGTCGCGGCCAGGAAGGCGGTGCCGGGGAAGATCGCGATCGCATAGCCCAATTCCTCCAGGCGGGCTGCCGGCAGGACCGGCGTGCGGCCGCCGTCGGCCATGTTGGCCAAGAGCGGCGCATCGAAGCTCTGGCAGATTTGCGCCATCTCGTCCTCGCTCTCGGGCGATTCGATGAAGAGGACGTCGGCGCCGGCCGCCGCGAAAGCCTCTCCGCGGCGCAAGGCCTCGTCGAGGCCGAGCGAGGTGCGGGCATCGGTGCGGGCGACGATCAGGAAATCGTCCGATTGGCGGGCATCGACCGCGACCCGGATCTTGGTCGCCATGTCCTCGATCGGCACCACCCGGCGGCCGAGCGTGTGGCCGCAGCGCTTGGGGAATTCCTGGTCCTCGATCTGGATGCCGGCGGCCCCGGCCTGCTCGTAGCCGCGCACCGCCTGCTGCACGTTCAAGGCGCCGCCGAAGCCGGTGTCGGCATCGGCGATCAGCGGCGTCGTCGTCCGCTCGGCGATCTGGCGCACCCGTCCGACCATGTCGGAATAGGTGGCGTAGCCCGCGTCGGGCATGCCCAGAAGCGAGGCGGCGACGCCGTAGCCGGTCATGTAGATCGCCTCGAAGCCGAAGCCGTCCGCCAGCCGGGCCGAGATCAGGTCGTAGACGCCCGGCGCGGTGACGAGGCCGCCCTGGCGCAAGCGTTCTTTCAGTGTCATGGCGCTTACCTCCGCGCGGCAGCATAGGACAAACGGCGCCGACAGGGCAGGTTTGACCAGCCCCTACCGGCTGATAGATTGCACGTCCATGACCGCATCGAACGCCCGCATCCAGACGACCGTCGTCGGCTCCTATCCGCTGCCCGATTGGCTCGCCGCCTTTCCGACGCAGCAGGCGCTGATCGACGCCACCCGCGTCGTGTTGGCGACCCAGGCACAGGCCGGCATCGACCTCGTCTGCGATGGCGAGCTCTACCGCTTCGACGTCAATCACCCCGAGACCAACGGCATGATCGACTACTTCGTCCGTCCGCTGGCCGGGGTCCGATCCGGGATTACTTTCGATGAGCTGATGGCCTATCGGGGGCAGGCGGACATGGCCTTTCGGGTCAAGCCGCCGGGCGTCGTGGAGGGCCCGCTCGGCAGCGGCAGCCTCGATCTCCCGGCCGCCTGCCGCACCGCCAAGGCATTGGCCGACCGGCCCCTGAAGTTCACGGCCACGGGCCCGCACATGCTGGCCAAGACCCTGATCGACCGGCACTACGGCGACCCGGCCGGGTTGGCCATGGGCCTGGCCGAGGTTCTGGCCGAGCAGGTCCGCCATTGCCATGCCGAGGTGATCCAGCTCGACGAGGCCAACCTGCCCGGCCACCCGGAAGAGGCCGAGTGGGCCGCGGCGGCGATGAACGTGGTGCTCGACGCCGTGGCGACGACGCCGGCCGTGCACCTCTGCTTCGGCAACTACGGCGGCCAGTCGATCCAGGAGGGCACCTGGACGCACTTGATCGGCTATCTCAATGCGCTCCACGTCGACCACCTGGTGATGGAGACGGCGCACCGGCCGGCGGACGAGCTCGCCGTCTTCGCCGAGCTCCGGCCCGAGATCGGCTTCGGCCTCGGCGTCGTCGACATCAAGCGGACAGAGGTCGAGACGGCGGACGAGATTGCCCGCGCCATCGAACGCGCGGCCGAGGTCCTGGGCCCCGACCGGGTCCGCTACGTCCACCCCGACTGCGGCTTCTGGATGCTGAAACGATCGATTGCCGACGCCAAGATCCGCGCCCTGGTCGAAGGCCGCGACCTCTACGAGGGCCGGGCGGGATAGCTCGACGGCTCTGCTATAATCCGCTCATGACCCTCGACCGACGTTTCTCCGTCGCCCCGATGCAAGAGTGGACGGACCGGCACGACCGGTATTTCCTGCGGCTGATCAGTGCCCGCGCGCTGCTCTACACCGAGATGATCGGCGCCGAGGCGGTGCTCCACGGCGACCGGGAACGCTTGATCGGCTTCGATCCCTTCGAGCGGCCCGTGGCCCTGCAGTTGGGCGGTGCGGAGCCCGACAACCTCGCCCGCGCCGCGGCGATCGGCGAAGCCTTCGGCTACGACGAGATCAACCTCAACGTCGGCTGCCCGAGCGACCGGGTGCAGGCCGGCCGCTTCGGCGCTTGCCTCATGGCGGAGCCCGAGACGGTGGCGGGCACGGTCGCCGCCATGCGCCGGGCGACGGCGCTGCCGGTCACCGTCAAGTGCCGGATCGGCATCGACGACCGTGACAGCTATCCCGAGTTCCGGGCCTTCGTCGACACCGTTGCCGCCGCCGGCTGCCGCACCTTCATCGTGCATGCGCGCAAGGCGGTGCTGACCGGCCTGAGCCCGAAGCAAAACCGCGAGGTGCCGCCGCTCAAGTACGACTACGTCTATCGGCTGAAGACCGAGCGGCCGGCGCTGGAGGTGGTGCTGAACGGCGGCGTCCGCGCCTGGGACGCCGTCGAAGACCACCTGGCCCACGTCGACGGCGTCATGGTCGGACGCGAGGCCTATCAGAACCCCTACTTCCTGGCCGAGGCCGACCGCCGCGTCTGGGGCGAGGGCGCCCTGCCGCCCGGCCGCCACCGGGTGATCGAGCGCTACCTCGGCTACGTCGAGGACCGGCTGGCCGAGGGCGTGCGCCTCAACGCCATGACCCGGCACATCTTGGGCCTCTTCCAGGGCGTGCCCGGTGCGCGGGCCTGGCGCCGGTATTTGAGCGAGAACGCCCACCGGCCCGGCGCCGGCACGGACGTCGTCCGCCAGGCCTTGGCGCTCGTCCGCGACCCCGTTCCCAGCCGCCGCTCGGCCTGAGCCGCCGACCGCAATGTCGGTGAGCTTTCGCCTCGCCTTCTTCTATGCCGCCTATTTCGCGGTCGTGGGCGTGGTGGTGCCGTACTGGCCCTTGTGGCTGCAGTCCAAGGGCCTGGACGCGGGCGAGATCGGCGTCCTGTTGTCGGCCGTGCTCTGGGTGAAGGTGATCTCCAATCCGCTGATCGCCCAGGCCGCCGACCGGCGCCAGGCGCGGCGCGGTTTCATGGCCGTGCTGGCGGTGCTGGCGATCCTGGCCTATGGCGGCTTCGCACTGGTCGACGGCTTCGCCTGGTTCTTGGTGCTAAGCCTTGTCGCCGGCATCGCCTTTTCAGCTTCCCTGCCGCTCGGCGAAGCCATCGGGCTCGCCGCCGTCTACGAACGCAGCCTCGACTACGGCCGGATCCGGCTCTGGGGCTCGCTCACCTTCATCGCCGCCTCGGTCGGCCTCGGCCACCTGCTTGGCGGCCGGCCGGAAGACCTGGTGCTCTGGAGCATTTTGGCACTGCTGGTCCTGACGCTTGTCGCCGTCCTCGGCCTGCCGGCCTCGAGGCCGGCCGCGACGGCCCCGGCCGCGGGCGCTATCCGGGCGCTGCTCGGCCAACCGGTCTTCCTCGTCTTCCTGGCCACGACCAGCATGATCCACGCCAGCCACGCCGTCTTCTACGGTTTCGCGACGCTGCACTGGCGGGCGGCGGGCATCGGCGAAGCGGTGATCGGCTGGCTCTGGGCCGAGGGGGTGGTGGCCGAGGTCCTGCTCTTCGCCGTCTCCAACCGCGTGATCGCGCGCCTCGGCGTCGCCAACCTGCTGGCGATCGCCGCCGCCGGCGCCGTCCTGCGCTGGCTGATGCTGGGCTTCAGCACCGACCTTGCGGTCTTGATACCGGCGCAGGCGCTGCACGGGGCGACCTTCGGCGCGGCGCATCTGGCGGCGATGCATTTCATCGCCCGCGCCGTCGAGGCGGAGACCACGGCGACGGCACAGAGCCTGAACGCGGCGGTCGGGGGCGGCATTGCCTCCGGCCTCGGCATGCTGTTGGCCGGCTGGCTCTTCGGTGCCTATGCGGGGGCCGCGTTCTTGCCGATGGCGGCCGTGGCGGCACTCGGGCTGGGTGCGGCCCTGCTGCTCCGCCGCCGCTGGGACGGCGGCCGGCTCTGAGCCTTTAACCGACATTGCCCAGATGACCGTCGGTTTCGGCCATCAGAGTAGCGATTTCGGCCCTTGACGGCAATTTCGACGTT
>JASLMY010000282.1 GCA_030746295.1 Alphaproteobacteria bacterium
GTCGCCACCGTCTTCACCGAGGCCGAGGAGGCGCTGGGGCCGGCGCTGATCCTGGTCAACAACGCCGGCATCGCCGAGAGCGCGGCCTTCGAGAAGGCCGACCTCGACCACTGGCACCGCCACATGGAGGTCAACGTCATCGGCGCCGTCGCCTGCATCCAGGCGGTGCTGCCGGCGATGCGGGAGGCGGATTGGGGCCGGATCGTCAACGTCGCCTCGACCTCGGGCCTGATCGGCTATCCGCAGATCGCCGCCTATTCGGCCTCCAAGCACGCGCTCGTGGGCATGACCCGCTCGCTGGCGCTGGAGCTGGCGCGGACCGGGATCACCGTCAACGCGGTCTGCCCCAGCTACACCGAGACCGACATGTCGGCGGGCGCCATCGCCAACCTGATGAAGGGCGGGCGCAGCGAGGAAGAGGCGCTGGCGATCTTGACCCGGCGCAACCCGCAAGCCCGTCTGGTGAAGCCGGAAGAGGTCGCGCAGACCGTCGGCTGGCTCGCCCTACCCGCGACCACGGCGGTCACCGGGCAGTCGATCGCCGTCGCCGGCGGCGAGGTGATGTGAGCGGCGACGACGCGGCGGCCGGCGGTCATCGCGACCTGGTCGTCGACTTCTACGACACCCATCCGATCAACGAGCGGCAGATCCTGGAGAAGCTGGCGGCCGACGGCATCGCCCTCGAGGGCTTGAGCGAGGACGTCCTCCAGAACTACGACCAGGACCACTATGGCGGTGTCGAGATGGTGGACGTGCTGGCCCGGCTGGCCGAGATCGACGCGACATGCCACGTCCTCGACGTCTGCAGCGGCATGGGCGGCCCGGCCCGCTATTTGGCGCAGAACTACGGCTGCCGGGTCACCGGCATCGACCTGACGGAGAGCCGGGTCGCCGGCGCGACGCGCCTGACCCGGCTCGTCGGCCTGGACGACCGGGTCGACTTCCGCTCTGCCAACGCACTCCGGAACCCCTTCCCCGACCAGAGCTTCGACGCGGTGGTCAGCCAGGAGGCCTTCGGCCACATCCCCAACAAGCCGACGCTGGTGACCGAGTGCGTGCGGGTCGCCAAGATCGGCGGTCGTATCACCTTTACCGATATCCTCGAAGGGGCCGGCATGACGGACGCGATCCGGGATCGCCTCGGCCGTGAGATGGCCTTCGCCGAGCTGGAGACACTCGACGGCTACCGCCGGCTTCTGGAAGCGAACGGCTGCACCGTGATCGAAGCCGAGGACATGAGCGGCCCCTGGACCGAGATCCTGCGGGAGCGGCTGGCCATGTACCGGAGCCTGGAGGCGCAGACCACCGAACGCTTCGGCGCCGCGCATTTCCGCAAATGGGAAGATGCCTACGGCTTCTTCGTCGGCCTTTACGAGACCGGCGAGCTCGGCGGCGGCCGCTTCCTGGCGAGGCGGGTCCGATGACCGGAGACCCGACGCTCAGCCGATGGCGCGCCGCGACCCGGCTCCACCACGACTACTTCACCGGCCTATTGCTCTACCTGTTGCAGACGCGGGGCGAAGCAGCGGGATCCGAGTTGATCTTCCGGATCTTCCGTCGCCAGCACGAGGAGAAGTTCCTGGCCGGCCTGAAGACGTTGGGCCTCGACTCGCTGCCACCCGCCGTCGCTTGCGCCCAGTTCATCTACCTCGCCAATCTGGTCGGCGGCGTCAAAGTCGAGGTCATGCCCGAGAGCGAGCACAAGGCCTGGGTCCGCTACCCGCCGCCCCGCTGGGCCTATATGGGGCCATCGATCTGCGCCGTGCCGCGCGAGACCTCGGTCGCCTTCATGCGCGCCTTCCATTCGCGCTGCGGCGTCACGCTCGGCAATCCTCGCCTCGGCTTCGTCTGCACCGCCATCACGACGGACGGCGACCCCGGCCTCGAAGGCTATTTCGTCGAGGAAGACCGTGACCTGGCCGAGGACGAGCGGCTCCGCTTCCGCCCCGACGAGACGGGCCCCGATTTCGACCCCGCGTTGGCGCCGAAGCTCGACTGGGACGAGAGCCGCCTCATCAAGGCGCGGCGCAACTACGCCATCCAGTACATCCGCATGGCCCTGCCGGCGCTCGCCGATATCTTCGGCGAGGCTGAGGGCGCCGAACTCGGCCGCCACGCCGCCCGCCTCGTCGGCATGCAGGCCTACGACGAGACGGCGGGCTTGCTGTGCATCGAGGCCCGAGACGCCCCCGCCTTCGCCACCTACCTCCAAGCCATGCTCGACGGCGGCGGCGACGAGGCCGAAGTGTCCACCCGCGGCACCGACGTCATCGTCGAAGCCCCGTGCCTGCGCATCCTCGAAGCCGACGGCCCCGGCTCGGCCCAGACCCGTTTCCAAGCCTGGAACGGCCTCTTCGAAGGCGCCCTCGCCGTCCACAACCGGCACCTGACACTGAAGGCCGTCTCAGACGACGACGCCTGGCGCTGGCGAATAGAGGCACGCTGAACCCGACGCCCCGTCACGCTCCCGGCACCGGCAACCGCACCCAGATCGGGTGGTGGTCGCTGACGTCGTGCTCGAAGCGGCGGACGAAGGCGGCGGAATTCTGGACCTGCTTGAAGGAGTTGGCGTCGTGCAGGGCCTTGGCGAAGAGGTCGGCGAAGACGAAGACGCCGTAGTCGTAGCCATCGGCGCCGTTCCGCCCGGCCTCGTCGTTGGCCTCGTGCGCCGGCAAGGCACCACCGTGGCCGAAGAGGCCGATCTGATCGTAGGTCTGGGTCATGCGGGCCGTCGACATGAAGCGCCCCTTGCCGTCGCCGTGCGGCGGCGGCTGGCGTTTCTTGGGCACGTCAAGGAACGGGAAGTTGACCTTGAAGCCGGCGCCAATGTCCTGGTTCATGTCCTTGATCGCCTGGTCCGCATCGTCGAGCGAGGTGAAACGCTCGTCGAACTCCAGGTTCATGTCGCCGAAGAGGACGATGTTCTTGTGGTAGAGCCGGTTCTTCGCCTTGGTGCGCCATCGCAGCCAGTCAACCAGGGCATCGAACTCCATCTTCCGCTCCTCCGCCGAGCGGTCCCGGTCGCCGTAGAGGAGATGCGCATTGACGGCGTGGAACGGCAACGCCGCCGCACCATTGGCACCTTGGATGCGGAACGAGGCCACGTGCGGCGTACGGATGAAGGTCAGGAAGTTGGAGAGGACGAAGGCCGGCGGCGTCGGCCTTCGGGAGCGGAGCCCGGCCTCGAACTCGGCGCGCTTGATCTTGTAGACATCCATCAGGGCGTCGTGGGCCCGGAAGTCGGCCATGAAGGCGTCCCACTTCTCGTGGACCGTCGCCAGCACGGCGCGCCGGTCGAAGGTGATGTCGGAGGCGAGCTCGGTGCGCTCGATCCGGTCCCAGCGGTAGAGGAAGGCGAGCCGCTCTTGCGTCGTGTCCCGGCCGGGCCTGGCGCCGGTGACGTCGGAGACCACGAGCGCGAACTTGTCGGCCTCGGCCAGGCTGTCCTTCAGGCGCCTGAGGCCCGAGAGGTCGTCCCGTACCTCCTGGATGGCGACGAAATCGCAGCGCTCGACATAGCGTGCCAACAGGTCCCAGGCACCTTGCGTGCGCCCCTTCCTATGGGCTGGCGTGCGGGTATCGGCGCTGCCGAGAGCGCGGATGTTGAAGGACGAGAGAACGACCGAGCCGTCCCGCCGCTCGGGCAGCCCGAAAGCCTGGCTGGCGGCCGGGTGCTGGCCCAGCTCGGCGGTGATTTGGTTCCATTCCTGGTCGGAGAAACGTGCCATCGGGGCCTCCTTGACGAAGCCGACGGCACCCCGGCGAAGCGTACGACAGATCCGCGGAGGGGTTAAGGGAATCCTATGCTCGGTACCGAGTCTCGATCGAGCCGCGGCGAGGACGACGATGCCATCACTTACGACAGCAACCCGATGGCGCAGCGTCCCGGATGGATGCGCCCTTTCACCTCGTCAGACGGAGACCACGTCCTTCTTGGGAGGTTTCGCCTGTCGCTCCTCGTAGGCCGCACAGAGCGCACCGGCGCTGATCACTTGAGCCCGCAAACGGCAGAACCCATAAGTCCCGTTCAAGTCGCCCCAGAGGGCGCACCCCGCACAGGCAGGTTCCGGTTTCGGCAGCAGCCTGCCTTGCAAGCAATCAATGATATCCCGCATCTCGACAAGTACCCGACTAGGCCTGCCTAAATCGGCTCATCGCCCCAATATAACCAACCTCTTACCAGAACTTCATAAACCAACTTCGGCACTTTGGCGCTACGCCTGTGCGTATCGCCGTCTTGGTATATGTGGTTGCCAGGGCATGGTCTGACAACCGGAGATCGGGGCGCTGCCCGCCGAGCATTCGCGACCGGACACCGCGGCCGCGCGTGTCGTCTCGCCGGATGACGTCCGTCAAGGCCTTCGTGCTATCTTGTTGAGATCATGCGCGGCGTCGAGGCCTGCGGTGGCCGGCGTCGCAAGCGCCTTCTCGACGGTATCTCACATGGAGTCCCCGCCATGAGGAAGGATGCCAAGAGCCGATCCGGCATTCCGCTCGAGCCCTTTTACGAGAAAGACGGCGGAGACGACGGCGACCTCGGGGCGCCGGGCGCCTTCCCCTACACCCGCGGCCGCCATGCCCGAACCCGATCGGGGGGCAGTTGGATCCAGCGCGAGCTCTGCGGCGAAGGCAGTCCGACGGATTCCAACAAGCTCATTCGCTATCTGCTGGACGTGGGGCAGACCGACATCGATATCGTCGGCGACGCCCCGACCATGAGCATGATGGACCCGGACCATCCGCTCTCCATCCCGACGGCCGGCACGCAAGGTGTCTCGGCCTGTTGCCGGCAGGACTATCTCGAGCTGCTCGCCGACATCCCCATCGCGGAGACCTCGGTGTCCTCGTCCATTCCGGCGGTGTTTTCCATCGCCGGCCTCATCCATGCCGCCAAGCACACGAACGCGGCGCCGGAAAAGCTGCGCGGCTCGGCGATCCAGGTGCCGCTCTATCAGGAAGACTGCAGCTATCGCATCCACCTCCCCGTCGGCTTCCGCAGCCGCCTTTCCGCCGACTGCGTCGAATACTGTGCCGACAGGCTGCCGCGCTTTCACGCCTTCCTGGAAGACACCTATTACTTCAGCGAGTCCGGCCTCAACGGCGTCGAGGAAATGGCTCTGGGCTTCGTCGAAATCCGCCATCTGTTGCGCCTGCTGACCGGCCGGGGCATCGATGTCGACAGAATCGCGCCGCGCATCGCCATCCTCGTCAGCTGCTCGATGGACTTCTTCGAGGAGATCGCCAAGATCCGCGCCACCCGGCGGCTCTTCGCCCGCATGGTGCGCGACGAATTCGGCGCCGAGGACCCGCGCTCGCAATCCGTGGTGATCACCAGCCACACCTCGGGGCTCGCCATGACGGCGCAGCAGCCCGTCAACAAGATCGTCCGCGGCACGCTCCAATCGCTGTCCCTGGTTCTGGCCGGCGTGCAGGCCATCGAGATCTCCGCCTTCGACGAGGCGCTGCGCACGCCGAGCCGGGAATCCCATCTGGTGAGCCTGCGCACCCAGCAGGTGATCGACCTGGAAAGCGGCGTTACCAAGGTGGCCGATCCGCTCGGCGGCTCCTACTACGTGGAGGCGTTGACCGACGAGATCGAGAAGCGCATCTGGGACATGGTCCTGGATGTCGAGGCCCGGGGCGACATCGAGGCCCTGGTCACCCGAGGCT
>JASLMY010000283.1 GCA_030746295.1 Alphaproteobacteria bacterium
TCGGCATCTGGATCATCACGCGCTTGGTCATGGCATGCTCCTCCTGCGCTCAGCCATCAACGTTCGACCTGGAAGAAGTCGACCGGCCGCATCAGCTTGTTCTCTTGGCTGACCAGCGCGCCCAGCTCGGCGCTCTTCTGGGTGTAGGCGATCCAGTCCGGGTCGGCCCAGAGGGCAGCCCGCTTGCGCTCGCGGTCGCCGGCATCCTCGTAGAGCCAGATGTGGACGTATTGGTTGGGGTCGCCGGTCTCGGTTGCGAGATAGGCGAAGGGCGGGCCCAGATTGCGCGACTGCGGCTCCAGGCCGTGCTGTTCGTAGAGCTCCAGGTGCTTCTTGATGGTGCCGGGGCGGCAGGTATAGGTGCGAACGTCGAACAACATGGCGATCCTCCCTCAACGCTGCATGAAAAATCGTTTGGACGGTCAGGCGAACGGCCTGCAGTGCAAAGGGTGGCACAGAAGCCCACCGCGGGGAACCACCGGCGCCGGGAGCAAGCGAATTTGACATTTCTCGGCCGGGGCGCCGACACTGTCCGGGTGGCGCAGGCAGGGGCGGATAGGACGTGAGGATAGCCGTCATCGGTGGCGGCAACGGCGCCTATGCCGCCGCCGCGCATCTAAGCGACGAGGGCCATGAGGTCCGGCTTTGGCGACGCGACGCCGCGGCCCTAGCGGCGCTCGGCGATGCGGCGACGCTGGCGCTCACCGACTGGCGGGGCACACGCGAGGTGGCGCTCGACATTGCGACGGGCGACCTGGCGGCGGCACTCGGGGGCGCGGAACTCGTGGTCGTCCCGCTGCCTGCCACGACGCATCGCGCCCTCGCGGCAGAGATGGCGCCGCACCTCGAGGCCGGTCAGGTCGTCTTCCTGCCGCCGGGCACCTTCGCCAGCTACCTCTTCGCCGTCGCGCTGCGCGAGGCCGGCAACAGCGCCACCGTCGCCTTCGCCGAGACCGGCACCTTGCCTTACCTGGCGCGCAAGCAGGCCGAAGACCATGTCCGGATCTCGGTCTACGCCACCCGGCTGCCGACGGGAGTCTTTCCGGCGGTGGAGTCGGCCCGCGCCTTGGCGATCATCGGCGAGGCCTATCCGGCAGTCGAGCCGCTCACCGACGCCCTCGATGGCGCGCTGATGAACGCCGGCCCCATCATCCACCCGCCGCTGATCCTGATGAACGCCGGCCCGCTGGAGCATTTCGAGGCCTGGGACATCCACAACGAAGGCACGCAGCCCTCGATCCGCCGGGTGACGGACGCGCTCGATGCCGAGCGGGTGGCACTGCGCGAGGCGCTCGGCTACGGCCCGCCGCATTTCCCGCTCGCCGACCACTATGATGATGAACGCGACGAATGGATGTACGGCAACGCCTCGCATCGCCGGCTCACCGACAGCGGCGACTGGCGCGAGAAGATCGACTTGCGCCACCACCGCTACATGCTGGAGGACACCATCCTGGGGCTCTCGTTCCTGGCCTCGCTCGGCGACCGGGTCGACCTCCAGATGCCGATCACACATGGCCTCCACGCCATCGGCCGGGCCGTGGCCAGCGGCGCGCCGGAGACCCGCACACTTCAAGATCTCGGGCTGGCCGAGCTCTCTGCCGACGGTCTCGCCAACGTCCTTAAGGAGGGAGTGGCGAGATGACCCGGATCGTCGCCGTCGGCGCCGGCCGGATGGGCCGCGGCATCGCCCAGGTCTTTGCCTTCGCCGGCTATGCCATCACGCTCCTGGACTTGAAGCCCCGGCCGGCCGAGGCGGCGGCTCGGCTGTTGCGGGAGGCGCGCGACGAGGTGACAGAGAACCTCGACTTCATGGCCTCTCTAAATCTTTTCGATGGCGCCTTGAAACCGGCCATTTTGGGCCGAATCGAGGGCGTTGCGGCAGGCGAGGCCGAGGCGGCACTTACGGCCGCCGAGATCATCTTCGAATGCGTGCCCGAGACCATCGAGGCGAAGCGCGAGGCTTTGCAGCGGATCGGCCGGCTGGCGCCGGCGGAAGCCATCGTCGCCTCCACCACTTCGAGCATGCTCTCCGACGAGCTAGCGGCCTTCGTCTCCCGGCCGCAGCGGTTCCTGAACGCCCACTGGCTGAACCCGGCCTACCTCATCCCCCTGGTCGAGGTCAGTCCCGCCGCCGGCACCTCAGGTGAAACCACCGAGCGGGTGATGGCGCTCTTGGAAGGCATCGGCAAGGTGCCGGTCAAGTGCACCGCCTCGCCCGGCTACATCGTGCCCAGGATCCAGGCGGTGGCGATGAACGAGGCCTGCCGCATGGTAGAGGAAGGGGTGGCGACGCCCGAGGACATCGACCGCGCCATTCGCGCCCGCTTCGGCATCCGCTACGCCACCATGGGCTTGGTGGAGTTCGTCGACTGGGGCGGCGTCGACATCCTCTACCACGCCTCGAACTATCTGAAGGAAGCGCTGGGCGACGAGCGCTTCCAGCCGCCGAAGACCGTCGCCGAACGCATGGATCGCGGCGAGCTCGGCCTCAAGACCGGTAGTGGTTTTTATGACTTCGAGAAGATCGACGTCGCCGCCTACCGACGCCGCAAGATGGGTGACTTCGTCGCCCTGTTGCGCCACTTGGAGCTACTGCCCGAGCCGGGAGAGGAGAAAGCATGACCGCGAAAGATGACGGCCGGATTCAGCTGCTGGGCAGGCGCCGCTATCGGGTCGAGCGCGATTGGAGCCGCCTGCCGGAGGGGATGCGCCTCGACCACCCGAGCAAGGTCGCCTGCGATTCCGCCGGCCGCGTCTATCTCTTCTGCCGCCAGGATCCGCCGGTGCTGGTCTTCTCGGCCGACGGCGAATTGGAGGCGACTTGGGGTGACGGCCTGATCGCCGACGCGCACGGCATCTTCATCGATTCCGCGGACCGGGTCTTCCTGGTGGACCGCGATGCCCACCAGATCGTCGTCACCGACACCGACGGCGCCGAGCTGATGCGGATCGGCGAACGCAACCGGCCCGCCTTCGGCGCCCCCTTCAACCATCCGACCGACGTCGCCGTGGCGGCCGACGGCGAGATCTACGTCGCCGACGGCTACGGCAACAGCTGCATCCACCGCTTCGACGCCGAGGGTCGCCATCTAAGCTCCTGGGGTGGTGCGGGCACCGAGCCCGGCGCCTTCTCGACACCGCACGGGATCTGGGTCACGCCGGCGGACGAGGTCCTGGCCGGCGACCGCGAGAACGACCGGGTGCAGATCTTCAACCGCGACGGCGGCTACAAGGCCGAGCTTCGGGGCCTCTACCACCCGATGAGCATCTGGGGCGGCGCCGACGGCATGATCTACGTCAGCGACCAAGTGCCCGCGATCGTCGCCTACGATGCCGCCGGCCGCATCGTCGGCCGGGCCCGCGGCGCACTTAACGGCGGCCACGGGCTCTACGGCGACCCCTCGGGCAACCTCTTCCTCGCCGAGCAACGCCCGCCGAGCCTGACCCGCCTGGCCCTGCTGGCGGATTGAGACGGGCCGCCGTCAGATGCTCTTCTCCCGGGGATTGAAGACCCGGGGCGGCAGGGGCGGCTTCTTTTGCGGTGGCAGGGGCGGTGGCAGGATCTCGACGTTGAGGTCGCCCCACTCCTCGAAGCTGCGCCGAAAGAAGGGCTGCTTCAGGACCACGGTCGCTTGGCGACGCACCGCCTCGTCGACCGCGTCCTCCAGCTTCTCGGCCAGGCGCAGGTTCCAGGGCACGACGTAGGCGCGCGGCTCCAACGACGAATCGAGGCGGAGCCAGAGATAGATCGCCCGGCCCTCGTCGAGGCTGACCGAGAGCAGCACCGCCTTGTCCGTGTTCTGCTCGTACCATTCGAAGCTGACGGGCTTCGGCTTGCTCAGCATCTCGACGAATTGGGCATGGACGATGGGCAGAAACAGCACCGTGATCAGGATCGCCAGGATTCGCACCCGGGTCGGCCTGGGCGCCCAGATCGCGATCGAGGCCAAGGCCAGCGCGACCAGGCCGGCGCCGGCGAAGACGTAGAACAGGATATCCATGGGTAATGTCCTAATACGATTGTCTTCGCCATGATACTACATAGCGCGAGAAACATAACAAAATCAACAAGTTAATTGCAGATGAGTGTACGACTTGCTACAACGTGAACCGCTATGAATCGATTTCGCGTGGTACCTAGGTGGTACCTAGAATGCGTCGATTGACCTGGAGGTTGGGCGATGCCGGTAATAAAGCTGACGAAGCGTGTGGTTGAAACGGCACAGCCACAAGAGCGCGATGTCGTCATGTGGGATACGCTGACGAAGGGATTCGGCTGCAAGGTCACCGCCAAGGGGCGCAAGGTCTTTGTCCTGAAATACCGGGTCGGTGGTGGTCGCAGCGGCACTATCCGGAAGCCGACAATTGGCGTCTATGGCGATCTGACCGTTGACCAAGCACGAGAGATCGCACGGGGCTGGAAGGCGGAAGTCCGCAACGGTGGTGATCCGAGTGCTCGGCGCCAGGCACTGCGAAAGGCGCTGACCGTCACAGACCTAGGTGATCTTTATCTCTCCGATCACGTAGCCCTCCACAATAAGCCAAGCACGGCGCGGGAGGCGCGTAGGATGATCGATAGGCACGTTCGGTCTGAATTCGGCAAGCTCAAAGTCAGTGAGATCTCGCGCACCGACATTAGCCGGTTGCACAAGTCCATGAAGCGGACCCCCTACGAGGCAAATCGGGTTCTGGGGATGCTCTCCAAGATGTTCAACCTGGCGGAAGCTTGGGGCTACCGCCCCGATGGCAGCAATCCATGCCGGCTTGTCCAACGCTATCGTGAGCGGGCGCGAGAGCGGTTCCTGAGCGTGCGCGAGCTGTGCTGTTTGGGGGAGGCCCTGGCACAAGCCGATCGTGACACCCTGGCGCCGCCGGGGGCGCTTGCTCTCATCCGATTCTTGGCCTTGACCGGTTGTCGCGTCGGCGAGGCCCTAGCGCTCGAGTGGCAGCATGTGGATCTCGGCACCGGCATCGCCAGAATTATGGACGCCAAGACCGGCAACCGTGGCCTGGCCCTGAGCGCGCCGGCACTTGCACTGCTATCAACACTGTCGGCCGAGCGGCGGGGGCCTGTGTTTTATGATGCACAGGGGATGCCATTCGGCATTGGCCTGATGGAGCGGGCGTGGCTCAAGGTGCGGGACCGCGCCGCCATTATCGCTTGGCGTGACGGTGGCGACCTGGCGGTCGAGACCTTGGTTGTCCGTTTGACGGATGATCAGGAACGTTTGCCGACTGTGAAGGCGGTGATGGCGGCGGCTCTCGAGGCCGGGGTCACGCTACCCGTGGGTCTGCAGGATGCCCGCATGCATGACCTCCGCCATACGGTCGGCACCTACGCCAGTCAGGCCGGCGCCAATGCTTTCCTCGTGCGGGACTTGTTGGGCCACAAGACCCTCGCCATGACTGGTCGCTACGTCGAGTGGGACGCGGACCCATCACGCGCTCTGGCCAACGCCGTGGCCAGCCGAATTTCCGCGGCGATGGACGGGTATGAGGGTGAGGTGGTCCCCTTCGGGTAGCGAAGCCGAGTGCGTTGCGGCAATGCGTAAGAAGAACATATAAGCGCTCTCCCGTCCAAAGCGTCCAGCTCGTCCAAAGCCCTGTCGAATCAAGGTGTTATAGAAAATTGTAGTCGCGTCCACTCCTGTCCAGACATG
>JASLMY010000284.1 GCA_030746295.1 Alphaproteobacteria bacterium
CCGATTGGCGGCAAGAGCAGCTTCGTGCTGTCGACGCTCAACACGTCGACGCTCACCGCCTATTACACGAGCGGCGTCTCGCTCGACCGAAGCGTCCTGGTCGGCGCCCTGAGGTCGGCGGGCATCGGCGCCGAGTCCAAGCTCGACCCGGCTGTCATCCCGCCCTGGGAGATCCCCAGCGAGGCGCCTGAGGACGAGCTGCTGCAGCGGGTCTTCGCCGCCGACCCGATCATCGATACCGCCGACCCACTGGTTCAAGGCGGCGACAACGAAGAGCTGACCGAGTTGTTCACGCTGTGGCGCGGGTTGTCGCGCCTGAGCGAGGTCGCCGATTACGCCGAGACCGGCAGGCTTGCGGACTTCCACCGCGCGTCCCTGGAGAGCCGCTTCGATGGCTATCTGAGCGAGATCATCGGCTATGCCGACGAGTTGAGCTTCGTCGACGTGACCCTGCTGTCCGGCAATACCGAAGCCACGATCGCCAGCAGCCAGGTGACGCCGAAGGCGATCGAGAAGACCTTGCCCCAGCACATCGGCGCCATCCTGACCAGCAATCGCGGCGACGCCATCCCCGGCCTCACCGGCACCGAGACCTTCACCATCGACGTCACCACATCCACCCGCACCACCAACGTCGCCATCGACCTCGCCGACATCGCCGGCACGCTCGACGTCGACAATGTCACCGACCACCTCAACACCAAAATGGAAGCGGCCGGCGTCACGACGCGCTTCGGCGTCCAGCGGACCAACGAATTCGCCTATGGCCTTCGCATCGAGCTCAACTCGAGCGAGACGATATCCTTCACCGCCGGCGCGGCGACCCAGTCGCCGGCCGTCTACGTGGCCGGGTCGGCCGCCAGCACCGACGGCGGCCTGGGCTTCCTCGCCAAGCTCGACGATTTGAGCGCGGCGGCGCCCAGCGACGTCTTTCGTTCGGAGACCGACACCACGGCCGCCGACGATGCACGTGGCGTCGCCGTCGACAGTCTCGGCAACGTCTTCGTCGTCGGCGCGACCTCGGGCGACCTCGACGGCCTCGTCAACCAGGAGACCCAGGACCTCTATCTCCGCAAGTACGACGCCTCGGGCGAGCTGGTCTGGAGCCGCCTCTTAGGCTCCGCGACCAGTGCCGCCGGCTTCGCCGTCGCCGTCGACGGCAGCGACAACGTCATCGTCGCCGGCGAGACCCAGGATCGGCTGACCGATACCGCCTACGGCGGCAACTTCGACAGCTTCGTCACCCAGTTCGACACTGACGGCAACGAGGTCTGGACCCGCCAGGCCGCACCCTACGCCAGCGACGGCGCCCTGGCGCTCACCGTCGATGCTTCGGACAACGTCTTCATCGCCGGCTATACGAACGGCGCCATCAGCACGGACCTGACGAGCGCCGGCGGCAGCGACGCCTATCTCACCAAGCTCGATAGCAGCGGCAGCCTCGTCTACAACAAGCAGTTCGGCTCGACCACCGGCGATCGCGCCACCGCCGTCACGGTCGACAACGCCGGCAACGTCTTCGTCGCGGCCGAAAGCGGCGGCAACGTGGTGGTCCGAAAATATGCTGACAGCGATGCCAGCCAGACGCCGATCTGGGAGGTCGACCTGGGCAGCCTCGGCTCGGGCGCCGTTACCGGCTTGGCGCTCGGCGGCAGCGGCGACGTCTATGTCGCCGGTTACACCGACAACGCCAGCCTCTCAGGCACGATCGTGCAGGCACATGCGGGCGACAGCGACGGCTTCGTCAGTCGCATCACCGATTCCGGTGCCAGCGGTGCGGTCGACATCACCAGCTATCTGGGCACGGCCGCGGCCGACAGCGTCGGCGGCCTCACCGTCTACGACAACGCCGGCAGCGACGAGATCTACCTCGCCGGCAGCACCGAAGGCACGCTCGGCGGCGAAGCGCTGGTCGGCACCACCGATGCCTTCGCCGCCAAATTGGACGCGACGGGGGCGACGCAATGGGTGCAGCATATGGGCGGTGCCTATCGGCACAGCGGCAACGCCATCGCCTTCGATGCCACCGGCACCTCGGTGATCACCCGCCTCGGCCTCTCGACGACACCGGTGCCGGCCGAGCCGGCGGAACTGATCACCAGCCTGACCAGCGCCCGGGCCGGCCAGTGGTTCGAGGTCTCGGTCAACGGCAATCTGTTCGAACGGGTGACGCTGGAGGACGACGACACTTACGCCAACCTGACTTTCAAGATGAGCCAGATCCTGGACCAGTACGGCAGCGCCCATAACGAAAGCGGGGTCGACGGCTTGAGTTTCGAGATCGGCGCGCAGAGGGGCGGCCGCATCGAGATTCGCGCCGGCGCGGATGGCGAGGACTTGCTGGCGCCTCTGGGTCTGCGTGAAGCCATGCTCATCGACAGCGACAGCGTCGAGGGCAAGGAGGCGAACCAGGACGTCTTCGCCCTCGGACTGTTCGACAGCCTCTCCGTCTCCGACAAGCAGAGCGCCGCCGACTCCAGCCTCGTCATCGACAACGCGATGCGCGAGATCCGCGACGTCTACAAGCGCCTGATCGGCGAGGAAGAGGTCGACAACCTGGCCCTCCTGGCGGCACAGCAGTTGACGCCCGAGCAGAGCGCAAAGCTGAACAGCATGCGCTTCGCGCTCGACCGCCTGTCACAGGTCGCCGCGAGCGCCGGTCAGTCGTTCGACCTCTTGATCTAGCGAGATCCTTGCCGCCGCGGGCCTCAACCGCTCTTTCGGGCGGGTGGCGGCGGCACCCCGACCAAGCTGCCCTTGCGCCAGGCGCGCAGGTATTTGGCGCAATACTCGTCCCGGCCCATGAGCAAGTCCTCGGCCAGTCCGTAGGTCTCGCTGTCGCGGTCCATGGCGTCGAGCTGGCTCATGTCGGTCATGACGGGATCGATGATGCCGCTGTCCGCACCCGCCTCGATGGCTAGGATCAAGAAGACGTCGTTGATCAGCTTGCGGCCCGGGATGCCGAAGGAGACGTTTGAGAAGCCGCCGGTAATGTGGATCTCCGGCCCGTAGTCGTGGCGCAACCGACGCACCGTCTCCAGGACGTCAAGACCATAGCTGTGGTCGACCGAGACCGGAAAGACCAGGGGGTCGACATGCAGGTCCGACCGGGCCAGGCCCTTCGCCTCGGCCGCCTCGATCATGGCCGTGGCGTTCGCCATCCGATCCTCGGCCCCCTCGGGCATGCCCTTCTCGCCGGCGGCGGTAACGACGACTTGGGCGTTGTGGGCGACGGCCATGTCCAGGGCCTCGATCCGCTCCAACGAGGCCGAGTTCAGCAACGGTCGCGCCCGCTCGCGGTCGGCGGCCTCCAGGCCGACCCGGATCACGTCCGGGTTCGAGGAGTCGACCGAGACCGGCAACCGGGTCATGCCCTGCACCGCGTCGACCAGCCAGGTCATCGCCGCCACCTGCTCTTCCGGCCGAACCGAGATCTCGTCGACGTTGAGGTCCAGGAAATCAGCGCCCGCGCTCTCCTGCCGCTCGACGAGATAACGGAGGTAATCCATGCCCAGCGCCGCCCGACCCGCATCGCCCGACATCGCCGCCTCGAGCGCGACCTTGACGTGCTTGACCCGGCCTTCCTGGAACTCCTGGGCCTCCTTGTAGTCCTCGGGGATCGGAAAGCGTTTCGCCGCGCCCGGCTCGGAACCGAATAGAATGGCCTCCTCCGCGCCCTCGCCGTCGATCCGCTTACCTTTGCGCAGCAGCACGCGGGTCGTGTGAATGTTCTCGCCGATGATGGCGAACTCGCCGCCGTTCGTGCCACCCAGCTTCATACCCTTGGCTCCCTCAATCTCATGTCGCGTTATTCCGGCCGCCTATGTGGTTTGGACGGCGGTTTCCGACGATAGTCTCGCCGGCATCGGCCGGAATTGACAACCGTCAACAAAGAGATCGAAGAAATCCTGGGTCGTCTCCAACTCGACATGCTCGATCCCGGCGACCTTCGCCTCGACCTCCCGGCGCGTCTCCCGGCAGAGCAGGACCTCGCGCGCGCCCCGGATGGAGGCGTTGCCGGCCTTGACGACGCGGTCCGCCGGCACCGGCGCCAGCAAGCCGATCGCGACCGCGTTGGTGACGTCGACGTAGTTGGCGAAACCGCCGGCGAGATAGAGGCGGGAGACGTCCGCCGGCCCGATCCCCAGCATCCGCATCAAGATCAGCTGGCCGCAATAGTTGGCCGCCTTGGCCTGGCCGAGGTTGCCGATGTCTCGTTTGGAGATGGTGATGCCCCGTTCCGGTACCAGCGTGGTCTCGAACTGCTTGCGGTCGTGGGTGAAGACGCCCTTCTCGGTCAGCAGTCGCGCGCGGCGGAGCTCCGCCAGGGCATCGACCAACGCCGAGCCGCATAGCCCTTCCGCGGCGCCGTCGCCGATCGTCCGGTAATGCCAGGTCTGGGCGTCGGCCGACAGCGACAGGCGCTCGATCGCGCCCTCATAGGCAGGCATGCCGTAGGTGATAAGGCCACCCTCGAAGGCGGGCCCGGCGGGGCAGGAGGCCGCCAGCATGCGCCCGCCGTGGCTCAGCACGACCTCGGTGTTGGTGCCGATGTCGACCAGCATCCGGGTCTCGACTGAGCCGTCCAGCATGCCGACCGCGATCAGGTCCGCCGCCGCGTCGCCGCCGACATGTGAGGCGACGAGCGGCAGGCCATAGACCTTGGCCCCGCGGCTGGCGCGAAGGCCCAGCTCGCGGGCCTCCGCAAGCAAGGCCGTGTGCGGCCGCCGGCCGGCCAGGTAGTCGAGCTCGATTTCCGACTTGTAAGGCTTCTGCCCGATGGGCTGCACGTCCAGGCCGAAGAGCAGGTCGCGCATGGTGGCGTTGCCGGCGACGACGATCTCGAAGATGTCGCGCCGTGCCAGGCGGAGCCTGCGGACCAGCGCCAAGATCTCCGCGTTGATCGCAGCCACGATCGCCTTTTGCAGCTCAGCTTCGCCGTTCTCGCGGTCGTAGGAGATCCGGTGCATGACGTCGCTGCCGCCGAAGCGCTGCGGGTTCCCGAAGCCGCTGGTAGAGAGGCTGTCGCCCGTCTCCAGGTCGACGAGTTCCATCACCACGGTCGTGGTGCCGAGGTCGATAGCGAGCCCCAAGAGCCGGCCGCGGTAGTGGTCGATCACCTCGCCGTCGTAGAGGACCTCGCCGTCATGGTGCCTGACCACCGGCTTCACGACGCTGCCGGCCGGGCGCGGCGTCGAGGCCAGGATCTTGGGCCGTCGGCGTAGCGGCGCGAAGGCGATGTCGGCGTCGGCCCGCTCGATCACCGCCTGACAGGCCAGGCGATAGTCGCCGCGCAGGAACGATTCCGCCTCGCTGCGTGGCCCCAGCGCGGCCATGCCGGCGCTGATCTCGACGATACACTCGTGGCACTCGCCGTTACGCTTGCAGCTGGTCGGCACTTCCAAGGCCAGCTCGTCGGCGTAGTCGAAGATAGTGCGGCCCGGCCGCACCCGGCGGCTCTCGCCGTCGTGGGTGATGCTGCTCATCCGCGCTTCGGTCGATCCCGGAGCCGTCGGCTGGCGGCGTCGTCCTTTATGCGGGCCAGCTTGCGTTTCGCCCGGTCGAGGCTTTCAGGGTCGCTCTCCCAGGCATTGCGATAGTCGAAGCGGCCATCATGCGCGCAACCGATCGGCTTTTCGGCCTCGGCCGCCTTCTCTTGATT
>JASLMY010000285.1 GCA_030746295.1 Alphaproteobacteria bacterium
AGTTGCCGGGGTCGTAGAAGGCGCCTTCCTCCAGGCCCGGCTCCAGCTCCTCCAGGGGATAGTTGTGCGGGACGTAGGCCGCGAAGGCGATCTCCGCCGTGGTCATCGCGCGGTCGGTGCCGGCAACGGTGAAGTTGCCGCCGTCATACTCGATGTCCTCGACCGAGGCCTCCAAGAGGTGCGCGGCGATCTTCTTGCCCTTCTCGACGATCTTGTCGCAGGCCTTGCTGATCGCCGAGCCGCCGACCGCGATCGAGCGCGAGCCGTAGGTGCCCATGCCGAAGGGCACGATCTGAGTGTCGCCGTGGATCACCTCGACATTCTCCAGCGGCACGCCGAGCCGGTCCGAGACGACCTGCGCGAAGGTGGTCTCGTGGCCTTGGCCGTGGGCGTGACTGCCGGTGTAGACGAACACGTTGCCGGTGGGGTTGAAGCGCACATGCGCGCTCTCCCACTGGCCGACGCCCGCGCCCAGCGAGCCGACAACCTGGCTCGGCGCCAAGCCGCAGGCCTCGATGTAGTTCGAGAAGCCGATGCCGCGCAGCTTGCCGCGGCCCGCCGCTTCCGATTTGCGGCCAGCGAAGCCGGCGTAGTTCGACATCTCCAGCGCCTTGTCGAGTGCGGCCTCGTAATTGCCGGAGTCGTACATCAGCGCCACCGGCGTCTGATAGGGGAACTCGTCCGGCTGCACGAAGTTGCGGCGACGAAGCTCGGCCGGGTCGACCCCGGTCTCGCGCGCCGCCGCCTCCACGAGCCGCTCCAGCACGAAGGTAGCCTCCGGCCGGCCGGCGCCGCGATAGGCGTCGACGGGCACGGTGTTGGTCAGCGCCGCCCGGACGTTGCACAGGATCGCCGGGGTCTTGTACTGGCCCGCCAGCAGGGTGCCGTAGAGATAGGTCGGCACCGCGGTGGAGAAGGTCGAGAGATAGGCGCCCATGTTGGCGATGGTGTCGACCTTGAGGCCGATGAAGTTGCCATCGGCATCCAGCGCCAGCTCGGCGTGGGTCACGTGGTCGCGGCCATGCGCGTCGGTGATAAAGCTCTCCGAACGCTCCGCCGTCCACTTGATCGCTCGGCCGATCTGCTTCGAGGCCCAGACCAGCACCACTTCTTCGTTGTAGATGAAAATCTTGGAGCCGAAGCCGCCGCCGACGTCGGGCGCGACGACACGAAGCTTGTGCTCCGGCGCCAGGCCATGAAAAGCCGAGAGCACCAGACGGGCGACATGCGGGTTCTGGCTGGTGACATAGAGGGTGTGGCCCTCGGTGCCGGGATCGTAGACGCCGATCGCCGCCCGGGGCTCGATCGCGTTCGGGATCAGGCGGTTGTTGACGATGTCGAGCTTGGTGACGTGCGCCGCCTTCGAGAAGGCTTCGTCGACCGCAGCCGCGTCGCCGAGCGCCCAGTCGTAAATCAGGTTGCCGGGCGCTTCCTCGTGGATTTGGGCCGCACCGCTATCGAGAGTGGTAGCGAGATCGGCGCTGGCCGGCAGCTCCTCGTAGTCGACGCTGATCTGCTCGGCCGCGTCCTTGGCTTCGGCATGGCTCTCCGCGATCACCACGGCCACCGGGTCGCCGACGTAGCGTGCCTTGCCGGTCGCCAGCACCGGGTGCGGCGGCGCCTTGTGCGGCTCGCCGTCCTTGCCGTTGACGACCCAGCCGCAAATCAGCATGCCGACCTGCTCGGCTGTGACTTCAGCGCCGGTCAACACCGCAACGACGCCGGGCGCCGCCTTGGCGGCGCTCGCGTCGATGCCGTTGATCTTGGCGTGCGCGTGCGGCGAGCGCAGAAAATACGCATAAGTCTGGCCCGGCTGATTGATGTCGTCGACGTAACGACCCGTGCCGGTCAGAAATCGGTTGTCTTCCTTCCGCTTGACGGATGCACCGATACCGGTCTCCGCTGTCATGGTCCTGCCTCCCTGAATGGGCCCGGCCTCGAGGGCCGACCTCGGGCTTATTCGTCTCAGCCGGCGTCAGCCGGCGGCCTGCTGTATCGCCTTGACGATGTTGTGGTAGCCGGTACAGCGGCAGATGTTGCCCTCGAGCTCGCTGCGGATCGTCGCCTCGTCCGGGTTGGGGTGGCGTTGCAGCAGGTCGATCGCACTCATCACCATGCCGGGGGTGCAGAAGCCACATTGCAGGCCGTGATTGTCCATGAAGGCTTGCTGCATGGGGTGCAGCTCGCCGTCCTTGGCCAAGCCCTCGATGGTGGTGATGTCGCCGCCGTCGGCTTGCGCCGCCAGCAGGGTGCAGGCTTTGACGGAGCGGCCGTCGAGATGGACGACGCAGGCGCCGCACTGGCTGGTGTCGCAGCCGACATGCGTGCCGGTGAGTGAGAGATGCTCCCGCAGGAGCTCGACGAGCAGGGTGCGGTCCTCGACCTCGCGAGTGACAGCATCTCCATTCACGGTCATGGAAACCGTAACCATCCGGTCCTCCCTTGCTTCAAACGTTTTGCTTCAACGATGAGGAGTTGCCGGGCACCACCCTGTCCAGGCGGCGCGCCTCCCCCTCTTGCCCACGAGTGTTCCGGTTTGTCCCGCCGAGGTCAAGCACGGATACGGGCGGCGGCCGTCGCCTCAGTCGGTGAAGGCGAAGAGCAACAGCAGCACCAGTAAGGCCAACCCGCCGACCCAGAGCCAAGTCGGCACACCGCGCCCGGCGGCGGGTTCCGGCGGCAGCGCCTCTTCTTCCGCTGCCGGCGGCGGGGCGGCTTCCTCCGCCGCGACGGCCTCGGGCACAGCTTCGAGCGCCGCCTCGACTTCGGCCTCGACCCCGGCCTCCGCCGGCGCGGCGGTCGCCGCCGCCTCAGAGAACTTGGTGAAGAACTCGTCCGCCAGCTTCTTGGCGGCGCCGTCGATCAGGCGCGAGCCGATCTGGGCCAGCTTGCCACCGACGTTGGCGTCGACGACATAGGCCAGCACCGTCTCGCCACCATCCTCGGCGAGCGTCACCCGGGCCGAGCCGCGGGCGAAGCCGGCGGCCCCGCCCTTGCCTTCGCCGCTGATGGTGTAGCTGTTGGGCGGATCGAGGTCGGAGAGCGTCACCGCACCCTTGAACTTGGCCTTGACCGGGCCGACCTTGGCCGTGACCGTCGCCGCGTAGCCGTCCTCGCCGGTCCTCTCCAAGGTCTCGCAGCCGGGGATGCTGGCCTTCAGCACGTCCGGATCGTTCAGCGCTTCCCAGACCCGTTCGCGGCTTGCCGGGATCCGATACTCACCGGTCAGCTCCATCTCTCGATCCTCCCGCCTGGCCGCTTTCTAGTCCGCAACATAGCCGAGCCGAAGGGGCTGAGCAACCAGCCCAAATTTTCATTTGTCAGATTAAATAAGCACTATAACTAATTGTTTTAGTTTATGCAGCCAGATGGAAGAATAGGACAATGGCGCCGAGCCACTGGGCCAGGTTGAGGACCGCACTGAACCCGTGCAGGCGGCCGAAAGCACGGCTCGCGGCCTCGTCACCGGCCAGGCGCGCCGGGCGCAGGCGGTCGATCGTCGGCCTGAGAAGGAGGTCGATCAGGATGAAGCTGAATCCCAGAAGACCGAGCCAGAGTGCCTCGGCGCGATAGAAGACGAGAAAGGCGGCGACGAGGCTCGCCGCGGCCATGACCCGGTAGTAGACCGGGAAGATCCTGGCCATGAGCGCCCCGGCGGCGGCGCGGTCGAGGCTGCGGAAGACGATCGGGGCGACGGCGAAGCTGAAGAAGGCCATGCCGCCGACGACTAGGGCGGTGAGGAAGGCGGCAGCGGTGTGAAAGTTCAGGTATTCGATCATGGCCGCCTCCGGCGCGACGGACCCGGCGCTCAACGGTAGTAGACGATCAGGCAGGCCGCCAGCAGGGCTACGGCCCAGAGCACCATGCTCCCCGTCGGCCAAGCGCGCGCCAAGATGCCGTGCGGGCCGTGGTGGCGGAAGACGCCGGCGAGCAGCCGCTCCAGCCGCTCTTCGGCGGCGGCCCAGGCCTCGTCATAGGCGGCCTGCGCCTTGGCGATGGCGTCCCTGGCCACGGCCATGAAGACCCGGCGGTAGAACCAGTCGACGTCGAGCGTGATCGTCAGCGTCCGCTTCATCAACGGCAGCAGCAGGAAGAAGGCGAGGCCCGAGAACAACAGGAGCTGCAGCATCTCGACGACATGGCCGAAGGTGTAAGGCACGTAGTCCACGGCGAAGGGCAAGATTGCGTAGAGCGGCTCCGGCCAGACGCCGAGCCCGATGCAGAGGAAGGCGAAAAGACCCATCGCCAGCTTCATGTTGAGCGGCGGCTCCGCCGGGCGTAGGCCGGAATCTTTCTGGAAGAAGACGAACCAAGGGAACTTGATGCCGGCGTGCAGGAAGACGCCCGCCGAGGCCGCCGCTAAAAAGAACCAGACCACCGCCATGTGGTCGTCCGTGGCACCTTGGCTGATCATCGATTTCGAGATGAAGCCGGAAGTCAGCGGGAAGGAGGAAATCGCCAGGGCGCCGATGATGCCCATTGCCGCCGTGTAGGGCATGGTCTTGAAGAGCCCGCCGAGATCGGTGCACTTGCGCCGGCCGCCGGTCATCATCAGCACCGAGCCAGCCGACATCAACAACAGCGCCTTGTAGATAATGTGGGTAAAGGCGTGCGCCGCGGCGCCGTTCAGCGCCATCTCCGAGCCGATGCCGATGCCGCAGACCATGAAGCCGACCTGGTTGATGATGGAATAGGCCAGGATGCGGCGCATGTCGTTCTCCAGCAACGCGTAGATGATGCCGTAGAAGATCATGTAGATGCCGATCGGGATCAGGATCTCGGCGCCCGGAAAGCCTCGCAGCAGGACGTAGACCGCGGTCTTGGTGGTGAAGGCGGAGAGGAAGACCATGCCGGAGAACGAGGCCTCGGGATAGGCGTCCGGCAGCCAAGACGAGAACGGCGGTGCCCCGGCGTTGACCAGGAAGCCCGCCAGCAAGAGCCAGGTCGCCAGGCTGTCGGGCTGCATGGCGGTGAAGGCGACCGAGCCGGTCTCGGCGACGTAGCCGACGAGGCCGGCCATGAACAGCATGCCGCCGAAGAGGTGCATCAGCACATAGCGCATGCTGGCCCGATAGGCGGTCTTGCTCGCCGCCGCCCAGATCACGAAGGTCGAGGCCACCGCCATGACCTCCCAGAAGACGAAGACGGTCACCAGGTCGCCGGCCAGGCTGACGCCGATGGCGCCGCCGGCGTAGACCATGGCGGCGGGCAGCTCCACCCGGCTCGGCTGGTTGAGGGCGAAGAGCGTCCCGGTGAAGGCCATGATCGCGAAGATAGTGGCAAAGAGGCGCGACAGCGCGCTGCCCTCGAGCGGCGTCAGCCGGTAGTCGAGGAAGGGCAGGCTCAGCGCCGGGCCGTCCGGCACGAGCCAAATCGCCCAGAGCGTCAAGAGCGGCACCAACAGCGCCACGACTTGCCGTGCCCGTCCGTCCAGCGCGGCGACGACGCCGGCGCCCAGCAGCATGATCAGGGCAGGGGGGATCGGCATGGGCTCAGGCTCCCCTCGTCTCGTCGTCTTCCGGGTCGTCGTAGTAGGTGTCGGCGCGCTTCAGGAAGACGGCGAGGAGCTTGGCGAACAGCACCATCGCGACACAGGTGAGGAAGCCGTAGGCGGCAAAGAAGCCGAAGAGGCCGTCGACGACGAAATAG
>JASLMY010000286.1 GCA_030746295.1 Alphaproteobacteria bacterium
CGAACCCGCAGGAACCGGTCTCGCTCTATTTCCGGGGCGACGACCTTTTCACGCCATACCTGAGGCGGCGCGGTCTGCCCATCGGCAACCTTACCAGCCAGCTTTTCGCCAACGTCTACCTCGATCCCCTCGACCACTTCGTCAAGGAGGTGCTGCGGGCCAAGGGGTATCTGCGATACGTGGACGACTTCGCGCTCTTTCACGACGATGCCGGTGTGCTGGAGGAGTGGCGGCGACGGCTGGATGCCTTCCTTACCGGACGCCGGCTCAAACTCCATCCCGTGAAGACGATGATCCGGCCCACCGCCGAGCCGACCAGTTTTCTCGGCTTCGAGCTCCTACCCGATGGCCGCAGGCGACTGCCTGAGGACAACGTTTGCCGGTTCCGCGGCCGGCTTCGCGGCCTCAGAGACGCCTATAGCGCCGGCACGGTGGACTTGAACGAGGTCGAACGGCGCGTCGGCGCCTGGATCGCCCATGCCGAGCATGCCGATACCTGGCGCCTGCGCCACGCCATCTTCCGGGGCGGCATCTTCGATCCGGCCCGGAGCCCGAGCTTCCGTGATGGCCAAAAGAGCCCCAAGCGGAAGTCTGGCCGACCCCCGAAGGCCGCCGTGTTCTGCGCGGCGGCTCCTGGAACAACAACCCGAGGAATCTGCGCTCGGCGAACCGCAACAGGAACGAAACCGACAACCGCAACAACAACATAGGTTTTCGTGTTGCCAGCACGCCCTCCCGCCGGAGCCGCCGTGTTCAAGGACGCGACGGGCGCGCCAAGGGGGTGTCCAGGGTCGGCCATTGTGAGAACGAGCCATCCACGGCTGGTTGGCTCCCGCGTCCCGCCCGCCTTGACCCGAACGGGTGGCGGGCGCGGGCGTGGCTGCATTCGCCTGAGCGCCAAATCTATCTCTGCATCCGCCATACCCCCTGCGAGTGAACTCGAAGCAGGAGAGGTTGGCGATGTCCATGATCCGAATGCAGGTCTCAAGGGGCAGTTTGCGCCGTGTCTTGTTGGCGGCAGCGGCGATGGCCGCGCTCTCCGCCTGTGTCACCTCCAACGACCAAGCGCCGGCGGAGGGGATCGGCTTTCGCCAGGCGCGGCATCAGGAGATCCAGGCGATGCGGGACTGGCGGGCCTGCCGCGACCAGGCGCTAGAGCTGGATGCCAAGGCGCGGGTCGAGGCGGCGTCCGCCCGCTACCTCGCCAGCGCCCGCCTGATCGAGAGCTGCGAAAGCGACCTGGGGTCGGAGGTCGCCGGCCGCTCGAATGTCGCCAAAGAAGAGCGGATGCGGGCCTACGCACTCGGCATCCAGAACCACTTTAAGGGCGGCGACGTTGAGGCAGCACGGCGCACGCTCGCGACCTTCAAGGAGCACTTCGTCGGACAGGACCTCTACTACCCGGACGGTGCCTCCTTTGTCGAGACGATGGAGGTGCTGCTTGGGCTGAAGGATCGGACCGCAGTCGGCGCCATGGCGATGACCAACGTCAACGACGAGCTCAAGGCTGAGCTCCGTCGCATGCGCTACTGGACGAGTCACTGAAGGCCGGAGGAGGAGAGGTAATAGCGATGAGCACGAAACGAAGGATAACTGGCCTACTGGCGACGGCGGCGTTTGCTGTCCTCCTGCTGGCGACCCCGACGGCCGGCGCCAACACGGGCCAGGAGCCCACCTGGCGTCCGCAGGCGAGCGACCGGCTGGTGAAGCTGCCGGCGAGCTACCTCAAGAAGACGCTCGACCGCGACTTCGCCGAGTCCGCCCTTGGCAAGGCGATCACTGAGGCCGAGGGCAAGATCGGTGCCAAGGGACAGACGCTGGCCGACCTGCAGGCCGCGATACCGGAAGCTGATGACGATGAGGTCCGGATGGAGCTCCGCCACCAGTTCCTGGCCGAGAAGCGGGCCTATATCGAGCTCATGGGCCGGCGCATCGACCTCGCGAAGAAGCACGGCCAGACACGCCTTCGCCTCTACGAGGAGATGATCGGCAAGCTGAAGGCGGACGATGGTGCCGCGACCCCGGCCCGGGCCGAGCTCATCAAGATGCAGGACACGGCCCGGAACCGCTTTCGCTCCACCTTCGCTCAAGTCGACACGAGGCTCTTCCGCTCCACCGCCGCGCCCGAGAGCAAGTACGCCGTCCGCCATGCCGACAACATGGCCGCGGTCGAGAAACTGATGGCGCGTATCCGCCGCCACCCGATGAACACGGCGGCGGATGCGGACGGCCAAGAGCTGACCAAGGAGCAATACTTCCGGCAGATGCTGACCGAGGCCCAGGCAGAGCTGGCGCTCCTGGACCAGGAAGATCAGATCCTCGGCTATATGGCGAAGCTCGTCGCCTTCGACGCCATGGCCTTGTCGGAGGAGGCGCTCGACGCGGAGCTCGCCGACAGCGACTTGCCGGGCACGAGCGGCCCGTCGCAGGCGGTCGGCTTCTTCCTCCGCAACTGACGAGACAGAATTCGAGAACTCGAGGGGAGTAGAGACGATGAAGATCCGAATGATGGTGATCGCGGCGACGACGACGGCCCTGCTGGCGGCTGGCCTTGCGGCTCCGGCCGAGGCCGGCACGGTACAGAACCTGGAGCGCGAGCGGGCACTGGTAGTCCAAGCGATCCTCAACCCGGCCCTCTCCGCCGCCGAGCGTCAAGCCCGCGTGGCGGAGGCCAGGTCGCGCCTCGTCGACCTTGAGCGCATGGTGCTCCGCGACGACAGCCTCAAGGGCCGCAACACCCGCGACGTGCGCCGTGCCTTCGCCAACTACGAACTCACCTTCCTGGCCCATGCGTCGGCCGAGAAGCGGCAGACCATCATCGACACTTGGCTCAGCCAAGTCGGGGTTACGACCGACGCCCTGATGGCGGCCACCACGGGGCGGCGGTAGAAACCGACCGCCGCTTCGTGCAGGCACCGTGGCGTCGGCGACGATCGGACTATGCGAGCCATGAAGCTGCGATCCTTCCAGGCCGCGATCGTCGGAATATCGCTTGCCGGGGGCGTCTTGACGACCGCCACCGGTGCCGCGGCCCTGGCGCGCACGGAAGTCAAACGCATCGTGGTCGAGGAAGCGCGGAAGAGCCGCGTCCCGCCCGCCCTCGCCATGGCCGTCGCCAAGGTGGAATCGAACTTCAACGATCGCGCCCTCTCGTCCGCTGGCGCGCGCGGCGTCATGCAGATCATGCCCGCCACCGGCCGCGGCGTCTTCAAGGTCGAGGCGAGCGAACTCTGGAAGCCTCGGCGCAACGTCCAGCTCGGCATCAGCTTCCTGGATCAACTGCGTAGACAATATGGAGATTGGGACTTGGCGCTTTCGCACTACAACGGCGGTAGCCTGAAGCGGGGCGCCGATGGCAAGTTCAAGCCCCACGGCTATACGCGGAAGTACGTCGCCGCAGTGAAGCGATGGTGGCGCCGCTATGAGCAAGAGGCCGGCTACCAGCGTGTGGCCAGTAGAGACAGCAAACTCAATGGGCGGGATCCGAGGCTGATCAAGACCGCCAGCAGGGAACGGATGCCGCAGCTCGGGCAGTCCAAGAGATCCGGGCTCGCCGGCGCGGTCAGGTTCTTCCTCAGCAACTGAGCGGGATCGCAGGAGGGGTCGGACGATGACGACACGCGTGACGACCCTGGCCGAAGTCAGGGCAGCGACCGGTGTCTCGACGGCGGCGAGCCCAGGTCAGCGTTAGCGATGTGTCGATGTCGCGCGCCGCAATCGGATGGATTCGCCATACCCGTGTGCTAATCTTCGCGACGTGGTTCCGACGGGGAGACTGGTAATGTCGCTTCGGAGACGAGATGCCGGGCTTGGTATTCGGGCGCTCTCGATAGCGGCCATCTGTCTCCTGCAGTTGGCGCTTCCCGCGACCGCCGAGGCAGCGCCTCAGAACCGCCACGGCATCGCCGTCATCATCGGCAACAAGGACTACGGGCTGAAGATCCCGGCGGTGGACTTCGCCCATAACGACGCCGATGCAATGCGCGGCTATGTCCTGGATGTCATGGGCTTTCGCGAGGGCAACGTCATCGACCTCCGCGACGCCACGCTGGCGGAAGTGAAAGCTACCTTCGGTGATGAAAGGAACCACAAGGGGCGGCTCTTCAACTGGGTCCGGGCCGAGAAATCCGATGTCGTGGTGTTCTATTCCGGCCACGGCGTGCCCGGCCTGAAGGACAAGCGCGGCTACCTCCTACCCGTCGACGGTGATGCCAACCTGGCGGAGTTCACTGGCTATCCGCTGGAGACGCTCTACACCAACCTCACCAAGATCCCGGCCAAATCGGTCACGGTCTTCATCGACGCCTGTTTCTCGGGCGATACGCCTAAGGGCATGTTGGTGCGCGCGCTTTCTGGCATCGCGGTGGTGGCGAAGCCGGCCGCGATCATGGGCCTGACGGTGCTGACGGCGGCACGGGGCGACCAAGTCGCGAGTTGGGACGAGCAAGCGAAGCATGGCCTATTCACCGAGCACCTGATCAAGGCGCTTTACGGCGAGGCCGACGGTGGCGACTGGGGTAACGGTGACGGCGCCGTCACGCTGGCCGAGGTCGGCGCATATCTCAAGGACGAGATGGCCTATCAGGCGCGCCGCCGCCATAACCGCGAGCAGACGCCGACGATCCAGGGACGGAAGAACCGGGTGTTGGCCCGCTTCGGGAAGGGTGCCCGGCCAGAACGGCGCCGTGCGGGCACGCAAGTTGCCGCCGTACCGAAGCCAGCAAAGCCCGAGGTGAAGCTAGAACCGGTGGAGGGAGCCTACATCACGATCAAGAACGCCAACGTCCGCGCGGCGCCGGATGTCGGCTCGGCGAAGGCTATGAAATTGCCGGCGGGAACGGAGGTCTATGTCCCGGGCCGGACATCCGACGGCAAATGGCTGAAAGTCGAACGTGACGGCAAGGGTCTCGGTTACATTTATGCGCCGCTGCTGCAGGAGAAGGAGGCCTGGGAGACGGCGAAGCGGGAGGTCGAAAAGGCGGCACGTCGGCAAGCGGAGGCAGAGGCTAAGCGACAACGCCTGGCGGCCGCGACACCGCCGAGGCCGTCGGGGGGTACCACGGCAAGGCCGGCTGTCGGAACCTACCGGACGGGACGGAGGCCGGGTGAGGTCTTCAAGGACTGTCACGATTGTCCCGAGATGGTCGTGATACCAGCCGGCTCGTTCCAGATGGGCTCGCCGCCATCCGAAGAGGGTCGCTCCAAGGACGAAGGCCCGCAACATCATGTGACAATCGCGAAGCCGTTCGCGGTGGGCAAGTTCGAGGTGACGTTCGCTGAGTGGGATGCCTGCGTCTTGGACGCTGGCTGTGGCGGCTACCGCCCGAAGGATCGAGGTTGGGGCCGTGGTCGCCGTCCGGCCATCTACGTAAGTTGGAAGGACGCGAGGGCGTACGTCGACTGGCTGAGCCGGGAGACGGGCAAGACATATCGGCTGCTGAGCGAGGCGGAATGGGAATACATGGCGCGTGCGGGCACGACGACGCCGTTTCATTTCGGCTCCACGATCTCGACGGCGCAGGCGAATTACGATGGCAACTACGTATACGGATCAGGCAGGAAGGGAGAATACCGGCGGAAGACGATACCGGTCGGAAGTTTCTCAGCGAACCGGTTTGGCT
>JASLMY010000287.1 GCA_030746295.1 Alphaproteobacteria bacterium
CCGGCGCCACGGTGATCGAATCGCCGGTGTGCACGCCCATCGGATCGACGTTCTCGATCGAGCAGACGATGATGCAGTTGTCGTTCCGGTCGCGCACCACCTCCATCTCGAACTCTTTCCAGCCCAGCACCGATTCCTCGATCAGGACTTCGGTGACGGGCGAGGCGTCCAGGCCGCCGGAGACGATGCGCTGAAATTCGTCCCGGTTGTAAGCGATGCCGCCGCCGGTGCCGCCGAGCGTGAAGGAGGGCCGGATGATCGCCGGCAGGCCGACCATTTCCACCGCCGCCATCGCCTCGGCCAGGTCGTGGACGAGCTCGGAGCGGGGCGTCTCCAGGCCGATGCGGTGCATCGCCTCGGCGAAGAGCTGGCGGTCCTCGGCCTTGGCGATGGCCTGGGGCGAGGCGCCGATCAGCTCGATGCCGAGCCGCTCCAGCGTGCCGTCGCGATGCAGCGCCATCGCCGTGTTGAGGGCGGTCTGTCCGCCCATGGTCGGCAACAGCGCATCGGGGCGCTCGCGCTCCAGGATCCGGGCCACGACCTCGGGCGTGATCGGCTCGATATAGGTCGCATCGGCGACCTCAGGGTCGGTCATGATCGTCGCCGGGTTGGAGTTCACCAGCACCACCCGGTAGCCCTCCTCGGCCAGCGCCTTGCAGGCTTGGGTGCCGGAATAGTCGAACTCGCAAGCCTGCCCGATCACGATCGGCCCGGCGCCGACGATCATGATCGATTGGATGTCGGTCCGCTTAGGCAAGGCGCGCCTCCATCAGCGCGACGAAGCGCTCGAAGAGGTAGTGGCTGTCCTGCGGGCCGGGCGAGGCCTCGGGGTGGTATTGGACCGAGAAGACGGGGCGGCCCTCGACCGCCAGGCCCTCGAGCGTGCCGTCGAAGAGGGAGACGTGGGTCTGCCGCACGCCCGCCGGCAGGGTCGTCTCGTCGACGACGAAGCCGTGGTTCTGGCTGGTGATCTCGACCTTGCCGGTCGCCAAGTCCTTGACTGGCTGATTGCCGCCGCGGTGGCCCATGTGCATCTTCCGCGTCTTGGCGCCGAGCGCCAGCGCCAGAATCTGGTGGCCGAGGCAGATGCCGAAGATCGGCAGCTCGGTCGCCAACAAGCCCTGCAGCGTCGCCACCGCGTACTCCCCCGTCGCCGCCGGGTCGCCCGGGCCGTTGGAGAGGAAGACCCCGTCCGGCGCGTGGCTCAGGATCTCTTCCGCCGTCGCCGTCGCCGGCACCACCGTCAACCGGCAGCCGAGCGCCGCCAGACTGCGCAGGATGTTGCGTTTG
The DNA here is from genome assembly GCA_030746295.1 of Alphaproteobacteria bacterium. Next base: position 1,291 of record JASLMY010000287.1, read on the forward strand.
ACGCCATAGTCGACGGCAACGACGTGAAAGCGCGGCGCCTCGGCCCGCTCGAAGCCCCGGCCCAGCCGCCAGAGGGCCTCGTCCCAGCCATAGCTCTGCCGGCAGGTGACCTCGACCGCCAGGTCCATACCCTCCAGCCCCGGCCAGGCCCGGGCCTCGGCTTCGAGCGCGGCGAGATCGAAGCCGCGCTCGGGGTCGTGCTCGATGATGCCCGCCGGCGCCCCGCCATCTCGTATCCGCCGCGTCAGGCGGCGTGTGTCGACGCCGGCGATGCCGACCAGGCCATGGCTCTCCAGCCAGGCGCCGAGATGGCGCGCGGCGCGCCAATTCGAGGGCTCGGTGATGTCGGAGCGCAGCACCAGGCCGCGCGCCGCCGGGGTCGTCGTCTCCAGGTCCTCGTCGTTGGTGCCGACGTTGCCGATATGGGGGAAGGTGAAGGTGATGATCTGACCGGCATAGGAAGGATCGGTCAGGATCTCCTGATAGCCGGTGATCGAGGTGTTGAAGCAGACCTCGCCGATGGCCCGGCCGGCGGCGCCGATGCCCCGGCCCCAGAAAACGCCGCCGGCGAGGACCAAACGCGCCGTCGCCCAGCTTGGCGGGTTGGCGCTTTCGGCATCGCTCGAGGACATCGGCGGAGGCTCCCGGCGGGGCGGCGCCCCTTGGGGTGAAGCATCAGGGCTTGAAATTCGGCCGGAAGGTAAGCAAAACCCATGCCGACGTCAAGCACGAGAGAAATACAAATTATCTATAAGAATCAATATGTTAAGGAAAAACTACTTATTGCACCCGAATTCCCTTTGCGCTAGCATCGGCGCTCGGCTGCGGCGGCGGAGGGACAAGGGATGCTGCGTGCCCGGCTCGACGAGGCGCTGAAAGCGGCGATCAAGGCCAAGGAGCCGCGACGGGTCTCGACCTTGCGGCTGATTCTGGCGGCGATCAAGGATCGCGACATCGCGGCCCGGCCCGAGGGCAATCGGGATGGCGTCGACGAGGCGGAAATCCACGCCATTCTGCAGAAGATGGTCAAGCAGCGACACGAATCGATCGGCCTCTACGAGGCCGGCGGCCGCGTCGAGCTGGCGGCCCAGGAAGCCGAGGAAATCGAGATCATCCACGAGTTCCTGCCCCAGCAGCTCGGTGAGGCCGAGATCGCGGCGGCGGCAGAAGAGGTCGTGGCCGAGCTGGGTGCTACCGGCCTCAAGGACATGGGCCGGACGATGGCGGCACTGAAGGAGCGCTACACCGGCCGCATGGACTTCGCCAAGGCGAGCGCCACGGTCAAGCGGTTGCTCGGCTGACGGCGTTCTCACCAGGGCCGAATCGGGTAGACTGAGGCATGCGCGCCCTGCCGCCGGCAGGCGCTCTGGCGGCGGAGTAGGTATGGCGTTCGATTCCGGATTCCTCGACGAGCTGCGGGCCCGCGTCGGCCTCGGCGAGCTGATCGGGCGTCGCGTCCCCCTCAAGCGCCGCGGCCAGGAATGGACCGGCCTCTGCCCCTTCCACAAGGAGAAGACGCCCTCCTTCACGGTCAACGAGGCCAAGGGCTTCTACCACTGTTTCGGTTGCGGCGCGCATGGCAGCGCCATCGATTTCGTCATGACCACCGAGGGCCTGAGCTTTCCCGAGACGGTCGAGAAGCTGGCCCGCGAGGTGGGCCTCGACCTGCCGGCGCCGAACCCCGAGGCGGCCCGGGAAGACGAGCAGCGCAAGGGCCTGCGCGAGCTCATGGTCGCGGTGACGGAATGGTTCGAGTCGCACCTCGTAGGCATGGCGGGAACCGAGGCGCGCCGCTATTTGGCGGACCGCGGCCTGGACGAAGCCACCATCGCCGCCTTCCGCCTCGGCTACGCACCGAACCGGCGCGAGGGCCTGCTGCAGGCGATGCAAGCCCGCGGCTTCCAGGAAGCGCTACTGCTGGAGACGGGCCTGATCCGGCGGCCCGACGACGGCGGCGAGCCCTACGATTTCTTTCGCGACCGCATCATCTTTCCGATCGCCGACCGGCAGGCGCGGCCGGTCGCTTTCGGCGGCCGCGCCCTGGGTGAGGCCCGAGCCAAGTATTTGAACTCGCCCGAGAGCCCGATCTTCCAAAAGGGCCGCACACTCTACAACCTGGCGCGCGCGCGCCAGGCCGCGCACGAGGCCGGCACCGTGATCGTCGCCGAGGGCTACATGGACGTGATCGCCCTCCACCGGGCCGGCGTCTCCCATGCCGTGGCGCCGCTCGGCACCGCCGTCACGGAAGAGCAGCTGGCACTGCTCTGGCGGCTGGCGCCAGAGCCGGTGCTCTGCTTCGACGGCGACCAAGCGGGCAAGCGGGCAGCACACAGGGTGGCGGAACGAGCCCTGCCCGTGCTGGCGCCAGGACGCTCGCTCGGCTTCGTCGAGCTGCCTCCGGGCGAGGACCCCGACAGCCTCTTGGCCGGCGCCGGCGCGGAAGCGCTGCGGGGTCTGTTGGCCGAGCCGACGCCGTTGGTCGAGGTGCTGTGGCGGGGCCAGGTGGAAGGGCGCGCCTTGGACACGCCGGAACGCCGCGCCGGACTGCGCCGCGACCTCGGCCGCCTTGCCGGTCAGATCGGCGATGAGACGGTGCGTGAATACTACCGCCAGCACTTCCGTCAGCTGCTCGATCGCTCCTTCGGCCAGCGGCGGCCCGAAGCCCGCGCCGGGCGCGCGCCGGCCGGCCGGTGGCATGCGGCCGGCCCGGCCGCCTTCCTGCGCCCCCTCGCCCGGCATCGCGGACTGGGCGGCGAGGATGCCCTGACCGGCCAGCGCGAGCGCCTGATTCTGGCCATCGTGCTGAACCATCCGGAGCTCTTGGACGAGATCAGCGAGGAACTCGGCCTGCTCGACTTCAATACACCGACGCTTGACAGCCTGCGGCGGCAAATCCTAGAACACTTCGGCGCGCACCGTGCCCTTGACGTCGCCGCCTTGAAAGCCAATCTCACCGAAAGTGCCTTGTATAACGTCATCGACCAATTGACCGGAGTTGAGGCGGCCAAGTTGGCACCTTCTGCACGCGCTGAAGCATCGCTCGACGAGGCCCGTAGAGGATGGCGCAGAATCTGCAGAATTCACCAATTGTCTGGCCTAGAAGCAGCAATACAGGCAGCGCAAGAGACCTGGAACGAAGCGTCAACGGATGAGAACGGTGCGCGGCTGCTTGCGTTGCAGGTTGAGTTGCACCGAGCGAAGCGCGAAGCGACCGGGATTGGGGAAGACGGCGGCTGGCAGTGATCGGTGGATCTTGGGGGACCGTGCGGCGCCGATCGATCCTCGTCAATGATTTAGCGGAGTAGGACGTCCATGGCGAAGAGTGCAACCGTGGCCGAGCCGCGGCAACGAACCGAGGCCCAGGATAGGCCGCTTCTCGACAAGCACAACGCGGCCCTGAAGAAGGTCATCGCCCGTGGCAAGGAGCGCGGTTACGTCACCTATGACGAACTGAACGCCGTTCTACCGCAGGACCAGGTCTCCTCCGAGCAGATCGAAGACGTGATGACCATGTTCTCCGAGATGGGCATCAACCTGATCGACGGCGAGGAGACCGAGGACAGCCCCGAGGCTGCGTCGGCGTCGGGTGCCAAGGAGGAAAAAGCGGTCGTCGAGAAGGAGGCGACCGAGGAATTCGAGCGCACCGACGATCCCGTGCGCATGTACCTGCGCGAGATGGGCAGCGTCGAGCTGTTGTCGCGCGAGGGCGAGATCGCCATCGCCAAGCGCATCGAGGCCGGCCGCGAGACCATGATCAGCGGCATTTGCGAAAGCCCGCTGACGATCCGCGCCATCATCGATTGGCACGACATGCTCTTGAACGGCGAGGCCCTGCTGCGCGACATCATCGATCTCGACGCCACCTATGGCGGCAGCGAGGAGGCTGCCGCCGTCAAGTCCGACAACGACAACGAGACCGACAAGGAAAAGGACGAGAACGCGGACACGGACGAGACGGCCGAGGCCAGCAAGGACGGGGATAGCAAGGACGGGGACAGCGAGGCCGACAACGACGACGAAGAGGAGGCCAACATCTCCCTCGCCGCCATGGAAATGGCCTTGAAGCCGATCGTGCTGGAGACCTTCGAGCAGATCGCCAAGACCTTCAAGCGCTTCAAGAAGGTGCAGGACTTGCGCGTCGAGGCGGCGCTGAAGCACCAAGAACTGAAGCCGCAGCAGGAGAAGCGCTATCAGAAGCTTCGCGGCGAGCTCGTCGAGCTGGTCCGCGACGTGCACCTCCACAACAACCGCATCGAGGCCCTGGTCG
>JASLMY010000288.1 GCA_030746295.1 Alphaproteobacteria bacterium
CGACGAGGCGATCGCGGTTCTGCCGCAGGCCAACCTGGCCGCGACGCCGCGCAACATCGCCGCCAACGCGGTGATGGCGGGCTGCCGGCCCGAGCACATGCCGATCTTGATCGCCGCCGTCGAGGCGATCGGCGACGAGCACTACAACCTCGCCAACATCGGCACGACCGGCGCCCTCGTGCCCTTCCTGCTGATCAACGGGCCGATCGTGGCGGCGCTCGGTATCGAGAGCCGCGGCCAGCTGATCTCGCGCGGGCCCAACCCGGCGCTGGGCCGCGCCTTGAGCCTGATCGTCCGCAACATCGCCGGCTACCGGCCGGGCCGGAATTACCTCGGCACCTTCGGCTATCAGCCGCCCTTCGTCCTGGCCGAGAACGAGGCCGAGAGCCCGTGGCAGCCGTTCCACGTCGAGCGTGGCTTCCGGGCGGAGAGCAGCACCGTGACCGCTGGTGCCGCCATGAGCTGGGGCTATCCGCCGGCACCACACAGCCGGCCGGAGAAGAGTGGTGCCGAGGTGGCGCTGGAGTTGTTGTGTCGCGAGATCTACAAGAAGACGATCCTTCACTGCCTGCCCGAGCGCGGGCCGGACGCCTTCCGGCACATGGTGACGCTGCTGCTGACGCCGCCGATCGCCCAGTCACTCGCCGACGCTGGCTATTCGAAGCAGGACGTCCGCGAGCATCTCTTCGAGCACGCCCGGGTGACACGACGAGAGCTCGAATGGCACACCCGGTTCAGCTTCGCGCAGCCGATGAGCATCGAGGAGAAGGTCGAGCGCGGCCTCTTCCCCGAGGACTACCTGGTCGGGCCGGACGAGACGGTGCGGCTGTTGCCGAGCCCGGACGTCGTCCATCCGATCGTCTGCGGCGAGCCGGGGCGCAACCGCCTGATGGGCCTGCACAGCGTCTACGTCCAGCCGACGACGAAAGAGATCGTACTGCCCAAGGATTGGCGTGAGCGCCTGGGGTCCGCCGCATGACGGCGACCGTGACCCTGCCCGAGGAGGAAGTGCCGACGCTGCTGGAGACCGACATCGTCGTCTGTGGCGGTGGCACGACGGGGCCGATCGCGGCGATCGCGGCGGCCCGGCAAGGCAAGAGGGTCGCATTGATCGAGCGCTACGGCGCGCTCGGCGGCAACCTGACGCTCGGCCTCAACACCAAGCCGTCGGGTGCCCTGCTGGGCGGCCTGCCGCGCGAGATCTGGGACCTGGCCCGTGACATGGGTGCCGCGGGCAAGGACTACGTCGCCCGCCTGAAGCACGGCTCGGTCGGGATCGCCTCGCCAGGCGACCCGGAGCTGATGAAACTATTGCTGACCCGCCTCTGCGTCGAAGCGGGGGTGCAGATCCTGTTCGAATGCTTCGTCTCCCGGCCGTTCCTCGACGGCGGGACGGTGGCCGGCGTCATCGTCGAGAGCAAGGCCGGGCGCCAGGCCGTCCGCGCCAAGGTGACGATCGATTGCTCGGCCGATGGCGACGTCGCCGCCGCGGCCGGCGCGCCTTTCGTCATGGGCGACGGCGGCGATGCGCCCAAGATGCAGCCGGTCTCGGTCTACTTCAGCATGCGCGACGTCGACATCCCCGCCGTGGTGCACTGGGCCGAAGCCCATCCGGAAGAGGTGCCCGACCGCGCCATCCCCGAAAACGCGGCCGACTACGATTACGGGCTCTGGCTCACCGGTTTCAATCGGATGCTCCGGGAGTTCCAGGCGGAGAGCGGCATCCGCTTGCAGCGCGAGAACATTACGCTCAAGACGACGAACGGCGTCATGTACGTGAACGCCACCCGGGTCATCGGCGTCGATGCCCTGTCGCCGCTGGAGGCAAGTGCTGCGACCGTCGAGTGCTATCGCCAGATCGAGGCGGTGAGCGGCTTTTTGATTGAGCGGGTCGGCGGCTTCGAGAACGCCAAGATCGACCGCATCGCCCCCTATCTCGGCGCCCGCGAGACCCGCCACATCCAGGGCGGCTACGTCCTGACCCTCGACGACGTGACCCGCGGTGCCGCCTTCGAGGACAGCATCGCCGCCGACGCTTCGGCCCTCGATTTGCACCAGGTGAGTGGCGCCGACGTCGAGTTCATCGACTATCCGCCCTACGAGATCCCCTATCGCTGTCTGGTGCCACGCGACGTCGAGCAGCTGCTGGTCGCCGGGCGCTGCATCTCCGCCGATCACGCGGCGCATTCCCGGAGCCGCAACATGCCGGCCTGCATGGCCACGGGCCAGGCCGCCGGCATAGCGGCCGCCATCGCCGTCGATTCCAACCGGCCGGTCCGGATGGTCGACATCGACCGTCTGCAAGCGGCCCTCGAAGATTTGGGTATGCCGCTCCGCGCCGCCGACCTCGATCGATAGGTTCCGTTTCATCGCAAGCACCCGGCCGGCTTCGGCTGGTATGCAGCTTGCCGTTTCCAACGCGGCGGCTCTCATATATTCATCGGAGGCCGGTCCGAGGATCGGTCGGACGCGCCGCGCGCCAATCGGAGAAGACTGATGAAACGCCAGAAGGCGGAGGTACATCCGGCGGAGGATCTCTCGGCTCGGCGTCCCTCGTCGATGCGGCGGGCCGAGTTCGTCGTGCGCTTCGGTGCGGTGTTCGAGCACTCGCCCTGGGTCGCCGAGCGTGCCTTCGCGCTTCCGCTCGGGCCCGCCCACGACAGCGCCGGCGGCCTACACAAGGCGATGGCTGGCGCATTTCGCTCGGCGAGCGTGGCGGAGCGGCTGGGCGTTCTGAAGGCCCACCCCGACCTCGCCGGCAAGCTGGCCGCGGCCAAGCGGTTGACCGAGGAATCGACCGCCGAGCAGGCGTCCGCCGGCCTCGACGCGCTGAGCGACGCCGAGCGGGCCCGCTTCACCGAGTTGAATGCGGCCTATCGGGCGAGGTTCGGCTTCCCCTTCATCATCGCCGTCAAGGGGCTGGGCAAGGATCAGATCCTTGCCGCCTTCGAAGAACGGCTCCAGAACGGCGCCGACGACGAATTCGCCACCGCCTCGGCCGAGGTCGAGCGCATCGCGCTCTTGCGCCTCCAAGACATCCTACCGGAGTGAACCGAGCCCATGACCACGCAAAGCTACGCCACGCCAATGGGCGGCCTGCCGCCGCAGACCGAGCTGATGACCGGCCGGGCCGTCTTCACCGAGGCCTATGCGGTAATCCCCAAGGGCGTGATGCGCGACATCGTCACCAGCAACCTGCCCTTTTGGGAAGAGGCGCGGTTCTGGGTCCTCTCGCGGCCGTTGTCGGGCTTCGCCGAGACCTTCTCGCAATACATCGCCGAGCTCCGCCCGGGCGGCGGCAGCGAGCGGCCCGAGACCGACGAGCGGGCGGAGGCGGTGCTGTTCGTCGTCGAGGGCGAGCTGACACTGACGGTCGGCGGCAACCGCCACGCGATGGCACCGGGCGGCTATGCCTTCCTGCCGGCGGGCGCCGACTGGCAGGCGCGAAACGCGGGCAGCACACCGGTGCGGTTCCACTGGATCCGCAAGGCCTACGAGGCGGTCGACGGCATCCCTGCGCCCCAGGCCTTCGTCATCAACGAGCAGGACATCCAGCCGACGGCGATGCCCGACACCAACGGTGCCTGGGCGACGACGCGTTTCGTCGATCCGACCGACCTGCGCTACGACATGCACGTCACCATCGTCAACTTCGAGCCCGGCGGCCTCATCCCCTTCGAGGAGACCCACGTCATGGAGCACGGCCTCTACGTGCTGGAGGGTAAGGCCGTCTACAAGCTCAACCGAGACTGGGTCGAGGTCGAGGCCGGCGACTACATGTGGCTGCGCGCCTTCTGCCCGCAGGCCTGCTATGCCGGCGGCCCGGGTCGGTTCCGCTATCTCCTTTACAAGGACGTCAACCGCCACATGAAGCTCAGGCCCTAACAAGGCCGGACGCCGGTCTTGGGGTGTGCTCCGAGTGAGCTGGCGAGGCGGTGGTGGGCCAGGTCGACGATGCGCCACCAGGTCTACGGCCAGTCCTCGTCCGGCCGCTCGAGCAAGAAAACGGCGAACGGCTCTTGTGACAGATCAGGGGAACTTCATAAGCTCAAGGGTCTTTTGGCGATGGCGCACGGAGTACGGTCGCGATGACGTTCGAAGCCCCGATCTCGCGTTGGCAGGAACCGGTCCTGGAGGAATGGGTCGACTACAACGGCCACATGATGGTCGCCTACTTCGTCCTCATCTTCAACAACGCCACGGACGTCTTCTATCCCTTGGTCGGCCTGGGGCTGCCCTACCGTGAGCGGACCGGACATTCCACCTTCGCGGTCGAATCGCACATCACCTATGGCCGCGAGGCCAGCGAGGGCGACGTGGTCAAGGTGACGACCCAGCTCTTGGGCTATGACGAGAAGCGGCTGCACTACTTTCACGTCATGTCGCATGCCGAGAAAGGCTACCAAATGGCGACGCTGGAGCAGTTGGCGCTGCACGCGGATCTTTCCAAGCGCAAGGTGGTGCCGATGCCCGAGGAATGCCAAGCCCTGCTCAGCCAGATGCAGGAAGCCCATTCGGTGCTGCCGATCCCACCGCAGGTCGGCAGCGTCATCACCATGGGGTCGAAGCGCAAGGCCTGAGCCCGGGTCGAGAGCACACGATAGAGGAAGCCGACAATGGCGAGTGAAGCACGCGCGGAGCTGGAAAAGCTGGTCATCGATTTCACCGAGGCCTTCAACGCCGACGATTTGGACGGCGTCATGTCCTATTTCGCCGACGACGCCGTCTATGACGAGTTCGACGGCGCCCGCCACGTCGGCAAGGAGGCCATCCGCGCGGCCTTCGTGCCACAGTTCCGCGGCGACTTCGGCAAAATCCGCTTTCGTGCCGAGGACATGTTCCTCGACGCCGATACCGGCAAGGCGCTGATCAGCTGGCTCTGCACGCTCGAGACGCCCGAGCGCGCCGGCGGCTGGCGCGGCCTCGACATCCTGCACTTCCGGGACGGCCGCCTGGTCGAGAAGCAGACCTACGCCAAGACCAAGTCGCCGACGATGGTGAAGAAGCACGAGATGGCAGAGTGGCCGGCGGACCAGAGCGTCGCCGACCGCCTGGCCGCCATGGGCGACTGAGGCGCCGGGGCGGCGTCAGTCTTGGGGGGTGCTGACGATGCGGGACCACGCGGTAACGATCTCGGAATCGGAGGCGGGGCCCGAACTCGGCTTCGCAGCCGTCTTCAACGCCACGGTCGCCTTCATCGACCGCCATCTCGACGAGAGCCGGAGCGACAAGCCGGCAATCCGTTCGGACGCCGGTGAGGTCACCTACGGCCAGCTCGCCCGGCGGGTCAACCGCGCCGCCAACGCGCTTTGCGGGCTCGGCATCGCGCCCGGCGAGCGGTTGCTGATGGCGGTCAAGGATAGGCCGGAGTTCTTCTATCTCTTCTGGGGCGCGGTCAAGGCGGGCGTCGTGCCGGTGGCGGTCAACACCTTGCTCAGGGCCGAGGACTATCAGTACCTGATCGCCGATTCCGGTGCTGCCGCCGTGGTCTACTCCCCCGATCTGGCGGAAGCGATCGAGGGTGCGGTGGCTGCCATGGAAGCGCCA
>JASLMY010000289.1 GCA_030746295.1 Alphaproteobacteria bacterium
ATCCAGATGCACCTCGATGACATCGCGCGTGGTGCCTGCGGTCGCCGCCACGATCGCCGCGTCGCGCCGGGCGAGCGCGTTCAGCAAGCTCGACTTGCCGACGTTCGGCGGTCCCAAAATGGCGACGTAGCAACCCTCGCGCAGGCGTTCGCCACGCTGGCTATCGTCGAGATGCCCGCGTAGCGAGTCGATCAGGCTCGCAATTCGCGTTCGCGCCCGCGCTTCCAAAGCCGCTGGCACGTCCGCTTCGTCGGAAAAATCGATTGCCGCCTCGACCTCGGCCGAGATCTCGATCAGGGCCTGGCGCCAGTCGTCGTAGAGACGTGACAATCCGCCGTCGAGCTGCCGCAAGGCCTGGCGGCGCTGCGCCCGGGTCTCGGCCGCGACCAAGTCCGCCAAACCCTCCGCCTCGGTCAGGTCCATCTTGCCGTTCAGAAAGGCGCGGCGGCTGAACTCACCGGCCTCCGCCGGCCGCACGCCCGCCATCGCGCCCAAGGCCTCGGCCACCCCAGCCAGAACCGCCCGGCCGCCGTGGAGATGCAGCTCCAGCACCGGCTCGCCGGTGAAGCTCGTCGGTGCGGGAAACCAGATCACCAAGCCGCGATCCAAGATCTCGCCGCTCTCGGGACACCGGAGCGTCGCCAACGTGGCCTGGCGCGGCTTGGGCATCTCGGACCGGCCGCTCAGCCGCTCGAACGCCGCCACCGCTGCCGGTCCCGAGATCCGCAGCACCGCCAGGCCGGCCCGGCCGGCGCCGCTGGCAAGTGCGAATATGGAATCGCCGGCGCCCATCTCCGCGCCCCTGCGTTAAGTCAGCCTCGCGGTCCGGTCGGGATCGAGAGATAAATCGTTTCTGATCCGAATCGGTCGCGCCCTCAATCGGCGGCGCTCGGCATTTGCTCGGCGCGCAACAGCTCCTGGTCAGGCGTCAACTGCAAACGCGCCACCCGGCCACCGCCGATCACGTGCGTCTGCAGGATCTCGTCGAGGTCGGCCATGCTGGCATAGGTGTACCAGACACCTTCCGGGTAGATCACCATGGTCGCGCCGAGCTCGCAGCGGTCGAGGCACCCCGCGGCGTTGACCCTGACATCATCGAGCCCCAGCTCCTTGGCCCGAGCCTTCAGGTAGTTGCGCAGCCGAACCGCGTCCTTGGCCATGCAGCAGCCGCGCGGGTGCCCTTCGGGGCGCTCGTTGGTGCAACAGAAGATGTGACTTCGGTAATAGAGCCTGTCCTCACCGCTTGCCGTCATGCCTTCTCCCCGTCGTCTCCGCCCCTGGCCGCAGCCCAGAACATCTTCTGCATCTGCTCCCAGCCCTGCAGGCCGGCCGGCATCCAGGTCCGCATCAAGGCCTCCGGGTCGCTCGCCGACAGCGCCTCGCGCATCCGCTCGGCCACCGTCCCCATCAGCTCGGCCTGCATGCCCTCGACCTCGGGCAGGCCAAAAAAGCTCCGCGCCTCCTGCGGCGTACATTCGATTTCGATCATAATCTTCATGCGCCCACCTTCGCGTGCTAGGTTGCTCCCGAGCGCCCGGTCCACCCTATGGCAGAGCCCGAAACGGTGCAACGGCCGACCGCGACGCCTTGGCGCCGAAGCACACGGGACGATCCGCCATGCGAAACAATCTCGACCGCGAGACCAGCCCCTACCTGCTGCAACACCGCGACAACCCGGTCCATTGGCAGCCCTGGGGCCCGGAAGCCCTGGCCACGGCGGCGGCCGAGGACAAGCCGATCTTGCTGTCCGTCGGCTATGCCGCCTGCCACTGGTGCCATGTCATGGCCCACGAAAGCTTCGAGAACCCGACCATCGCCGCCCTGATGAACGAGCTCTTCGTCAACATCAAGGTCGACCGCGAGGAACGCCCCGACCTCGATGCCGTCTACCAGCAGGCCCTGGCGCTTCTCGGCGAGCATGGCGGCTGGCCGCTGACCATGTTCCTGACGCCCGGCGCCGAGCCGTTCTGGGGCGGTACCTACTTCCCCGACACCGACCGCTATGGCCGTCCCGGCTTTCCCCAAATCCTGCGCCGGGTCGCCGAAGTCTACCGCAGCCAGCCCGAGGCCATCGCCAAGAACAAGGATGCCCTGGTCGAGGCGCTCGGCCGCTCGAGCCAGGTCGAAGGCGAGGCGGTGCCGCTGCACCTCGGCATTCTCGACGAGGTCGCCGCCGGTCTTCAAAAGAACGTCGACATGACTTTCGGCGGCATCGGCGGGGCGCCCAAGTTCCCCCAGACGACCGCCTTCGAGCTCCTCTGGCGGGCCTATCTCCGCAGCGGTAACGAGGTTTACCGAAACGCCGTCGAGACCACCCTCGAGCAGATGTGCCAGGGCGGGATCTACGACCACCTCGGCGGCGGCTTCGCCCGCTACGCCACCGACGAACGCTGGCTGGTGCCGCATTTCGAGAAAATGCTCTACGACAACGCCCAGCTCTTGGACCTGCTAACACTCGTCTGGCAACACACCAAGAAACCTCTCTACCGCCACCGGGTCTACGAGACGGTGGCTTGGACGCTGGCTGAGATGGTCGGCGAGGGCGGCGGCTTCGCAAGCTCGCTCGATGCCGATTCCGAAGGCGAGGAAGGCAAGTTCTACGTCTGGAGCGAGGCCGAGATCGACACGGCCCTCGGCGCCCAAGCCGCAGCCTTCAAGGCCGCCTACGACGTTCGGCCCGGCGGCAATTGGGAAGGCATGACGATCCTCAACCGTTCCGATGCGCCGGCGCTTCAAGATTCGGACAACGAGGCCCGCCTGACCGAAGCCCGCCAGCGCCTTCTCGACGTCCGGGCCGGCCGCATCCGGCCGGGTTGGGACGACAAGGTGCTGGCCGACTGGAACGGCCTCATGATCGCCGCGCTGGCGACCGCCGGCACGGTCTTCGACGAGCCCGACTGGGTCGCCGCGGCGGGCCGTGCCTTTGCGGCCATCTCCACGCTGATGGCCGACGGTGACCGCCTGCGCCACAGCTACCGCGCCGGCCAAGCCAAGCACGCCGGCATGCTGGACGATTATGCCAACATGTGCCGCGCCGCCCTGGCGCTCGACGAGGCCACCGCCGAGCCGGCCTACCGCGCCCAGGCCGAGGCCTGGCTCGAGGTCGTCGACGGCCACTTCGCCGATCTGACCGAAGGCGGCTACTACGTCAGTGCCGATGATGCGCAGGACCTGATCACCCGCCAGCGCCACTGTGCCGATCAGGCGGTGCCTGCCGGCAACGCCGTCCTGGCGGCGGTCTCGGCCCGGCTTTGGCACCTGACCGCCGAGCCGCGCCATCGCCAGCGGGCCGAGCGCATCTTCGAGGCCTTCTCGGGCCAGCTGCGGCAGAACTATTTCTCGCTCACCACCTACCTCAACGCCTTCGAGCTCTTTATCCGGCCGGTGCAGATCGTGCTCGTCGGGACGGCCGGCGACGCCACCCTGGAAGCCCTGCGCCGGGCCGCGTACGCCGCCTCGCTGCCGACCCGGGTGCTGAGTCTGGTGAGCCCGAAATTGGCGCTGCCGGCCGCGCATCCGGCATATGGCAAGGGCCAAGTCGACGGCCGCGCCACCGCCTATGTCTGTATCGGCGAGACCTGCTCCTTGCCGGTCACGGATGCCGATGGGCTCGCCGCGCTCCTTCCCACGATGCCCGGCGCCGATTGAGATGCCACAACTCTCGCTCCACAGCCCGGTCGGCCCCTTGACCGTCACCCAAGAGGATGGCGCCATCGTCGCCCTCGACTGGGGCTGGGGCCGCGACCAGAACGCAACCCCGCTCTTGGAGCGCGCTCTCGCCCATCTGAACGCTTATTTCGACGGCAAAGCGCCCGAGATATTACTTCCCTTGGCCCCCGCCGGTACCGACTTCCAACAACGCGTCTGGCGGGCCATGTCGGCCATTCCCTATGGTGCCACGCTGACTTATGGCGGCCTCGCCACAGAAAGCGGCGGCAGTGCCCGTGCGGTCGGCGTCGCCTGCGGTGCCAACCCGATCCCGATCCTGATCCCCTGCCACCGCGTGGTGGCGGCAAGCGGGCTCGGCGGCTATTCGGGCGACGGCGGCCTCGATACCAAGATCGCGCTCTTGCGCCTCGAGGGCGTGCTCCTCTGACCTCCGGCCGCGGCGCCGCCCAACCGGTGGTGACAACCGACGGCTTGCCGGTCTACAGTCGAACGAAATCGCGCCGGCAGGGGGACGCATGCAGGACCGGCAACAACGACCACTCGCGTCGTGACGCCAGCGCTCGCGATCAGGCAGAGCCAAAGCCACCCTACAGCCAACCCGTTTCACCCACCCAACATCCGGAGAGACAACGCTATGCAGGTCAAAGCCTTTCGTTTCGACAAACCCGGCCCCGCTTCGGTCATGAAATGGCGGACCGTCGAGCTCGGCAAGCCCAAGGCCGGCGAGGCCCTGGTCCGTCACACCGCGGTCGGCCTCAACTATATCGATACCTACCAGCGCAGCGGCATCGGCCTCGAGGCCGCCGGCGTGGTCGAGGCCGTGGGGCGCGGCGTCAAACACCTCAAGCCCGGCGACCGGGTCGCCTACAAGGGCGGCGCGCCGGGCGCCTATTCCGACGCCCGGGTCATGGCTGTCGACGAGCTCGTCAAGATTCCGCGCGGCATCAGCGACGAAGAGGCCGCGGCGATGATGCTGAAGGGCATGACCACCGAGTACCTCCTCTGCCGGACCTATCCGGTGAAGAAGGGCGAGACCATCCTCTTCCACGCCGCAGCAGGCGGCGTCGGCCTGATCGCCGGGTAATGGGCCAAGGCGATCGGCGCCACCGTGATCGGCACCGCCGGCGGCGCCGCCAAGTGCCGGCTCGCCAAGGCGCACGGCTACGACCACGTCATCGACTACACCAAGCAGGATTTCGTCACCCGGGTTCGCCGCCTGACCAAGGGCCAGGGCGTGCCCGTGGTCTACGATTCGGTCGGCAAATCGACTTGGGAGGGCTCTCTCGACTGCCTGGCACCGCGCGGCATGATGGTCTCGTTCGGCAACGCCTCGGGCCCGGTGACATCGTTTGCCCCCGGCGCGCTCGCGGCCAAGGGCTCGCTCTATCTGACCCGCCCGTCGCTCTTCGCCTACACGGCGACACGGGCCGATCTCGATCTATCGGCCGGGCGCCTTTTCCGCATGGTCAAGAGCGGCAAGGTCAAGATCGAGATCAACCAGACCTACCCGCTCAAAGACGCGGTCCAAGCACACCGCGACCTCGAAAAGCGCCGCACCACGGGCTCGACGATTTTGATTCCGTAAGCTGACGCCCGGCGCCCTTGCGGTGCCCGATAGCGATCGGAAGGAGGCGCCGGCAGCAAGCCCGGCGCCTTTTTTCGGTGAATAGGAACCGTTAAGACTGACGTCAAATCTGGCGTCAAGTGTTCATGGAGTCGAAGAAGTCAGCGTTGGTCTTGGTGCCCTTGAGCTTGTCGAGCAGGAACTCCATCGCGTCGATGGTGCCCATCGGGTTCAGGATCCGGCGCAGCACCCACATCTTGGAGAGCTCGCCCTTCTCGACCAGCAGCTCTTCCTTGCGGGT
>JASLMY010000028.1 GCA_030746295.1 Alphaproteobacteria bacterium
TACGAGTTCGACGAGATGGCGCTGGCACCGCCCGAGCCCGAGGTCTTGCTGCCCTTCCTGGAGGAGATGGAGCTGACCCGCCTCTTGGGGCGGCTCCGGGCCAAGCTCGGCGGCGACGCGGCGGCGCCCGAGGCGGCCCCGCCGCCGGCACCGGAAGAGCGGGCCTACGAGCTGGTGCAGGAGATGGCGGCGCTGGAGCGCTGGATCGAACGGGCCTTCAAGGCCGGCTACGTCGCCTTCGATACCGAGACCACCTCGCTCGACGCCATGGTGGCGGAACTGGTCGGCGTCTCGATGTCGGTGCGGCCGGGTGAGGCCTGTTACGTGCCCGTCGGTCATGTCGGTGCTCGGGCCCAAGGCACGCTCGATCTCGGTGATGGCGGCGGCAACGGCGAAGCACCGCCGCAACTGGCGCTCGACGCGGTGCTGGCGCGACTGAAGCCGCTTCTGGAAGCGCCGTCGGTGCTGAAGATCGGCCAGAACATCAAATACGACGCCCTGGTGCTCAGCCGCTATGGCGTCGAGATCGGGCCTGTCGACGACACCATGCTTCTGTCTTACGTCACCGAGGGCGGCTTGCACGGCCACGGCATGGACGAGCTGTCGGTGCTGCATCTGGGCGTCAAGCCGATCAGCTTCAAGGAGGTCGCGGGCAGCGGCAAGAACGCCATCGGCTTTGCCGAAGTGCCGCTCGACACGGCCTGCGAATACGCCGCTGAGGACGCCGACCTGACGCTGCAGCTTTACCAGACCCTGAAGCCCCGTCTGCTGGCCGACCGTGTGGTCACGGTCTACGAGACGCTGGAACGGCCATTGATCCCGGTTCTGGTGGAGATGGAGCGGGCTGGCATCCGCGTCGACGCGGCCGAGCTCAGCCGCCTCTCGGGCGACTTCGCCCAGCGCATGGGGGGGCTGGAGGACGAGATCCACGAGCTTGCCGGCGAGAGCTTCAATATCGGCTCGCCGAAACAACTCGGCGAGATCCTGTTCGACAAGATGTCGCTGCCGGGCGGAAAGAAGGGCAAGACCGGTGCCTGGGGCACCGGTCACGACGTCCTCGAAGGGCTGGCGGCACAGGGCCACGACGTGCCGGCCCGGGTTCTCGACTGGCGCCAGCTCTCCAAGCTGAAGAGCACCTATACGGATTCCCTACAGGGCCAGATCAATGTCGATACAGGCCGTGTCCACACCTCCTACGCCATGGCCGCGACCTCGACCGGCCGCTTGGCCTCGACCGATCCGAACCTGCAGAACATCCCGGTCCGCACCGAGGAGGGCCGCAAGATCCGCCGCGCCTTCGTCGCCGCCGAGGGCGCCAAGCTGATGAGCGCCGACTATTCGCAGATCGAGCTGCGCGTGTTGGCCCACATCGCCGACATCCGGGCGCTGAAGGAGGCCTTTCGCGACGGTATCGACATCCATGCGCTGACGGCCAGCCAAGTCTTCGATGTGCCGCTGGAGAAGATGGACCCGGGCACTCGACGCTCGGCCAAGGCGATCAACTTCGGCATCATCTACGGCATGAGCGCCTACGGCCTGGCGCAGAACCTGGGTATCCCCCAGGGCGAAGCGCAGAGCTACATCACCGCCTATTTCGAGCGCTATCCCGGGATCCGGGACTACATGGAGGAGACCAAGGCGCAGTGCCGGCAGACCGGCTATGTCAGCACCATCTTCGGCCGCCGGGTCCATATGCGCGGCATCAACGACAAGAACCCGGCCCGGCGTAACTTCCAGGAACGGGCCGCCATCAACGCGCCGATCCAGGGTTCCGCCGCCGACATCATCCGCCGCGCCATGGTCCGGATCGGGCCGGTGCTGGCCGAGGCCGGCCTGGGTGCGAAGATGCTGCTGCAGGTGCATGACGAGCTGGTCTTCGACGTGCCCGAGGCCGAGCTCGAAGAGACGGCGGCGGTAGTCCGCCGGGTGATGGAAGGGGCGGCGCATCTGGACGTACCGCTGGTGGTCGACACCGGCGCCGGCGAGAACTGGGACGAGGCCCACTGAGCGGCCAGGCCGACCACTCCGACGAGCGCTTGCCGGACCTGCTGCGCCCCGGCCTGAAGCTGGTGATCTGCGGCTCGGCGGCGGGCCGGCGGTCGGCCGAGGTTGGCGCCTACTACGCCGGGCCCGGCAACAAGTTCTGGCGCATCCTGCATGAATCAGGCCTGACGCCCCGGCGTTTGGCGCCGGAGGAGTTCCGGGCTCTGCTCGACCATGGCATCGGCCTGACCGACCTCGCCAAGGCCTATGCCGGTGGTGATGCCGGCATTCGCCGCGCCGATGACGACGTCGACGGCCTGACGGCCAAGATCGCCCGCCACACCCCCCGCTGGCTCGGCTTCAACGGCAAGCGTGCGGCGCAAGCGGTGCTCGGCCGACGGATCGACTACGGTCTTCAGGCGGAATGCCTCGCGCGAAGCCGCCTCTTCGTCCTGCCCTCGACGGCCGGTGCCGCCTCGGGCCATTGGGACGCGGCTCCGTGGCACGAACTGGCGGGCCTGCTCCGAGGATAACCAAGCAGGGTCCGACTACGCTTCCGGCGGCAGTGTCGCCCTGATGCTGGGGCGGCTTCGGAAGGCGTCGAACCAGGCCGCGAGGGCGGGTCGGTCCTGGCGCCAGTCGTCCTTCAAGATCGCCTCCGAGGAGTCGCTGGCCAACAAGGCGGTGGCGAGGGAGATCTCGGCCAGTCTTACGCGATCCGTCAGCTGCCCGGCTAGGTTCTCCAAGGCGTCGAAGCAACGCCGGCAGCGCTCGCTCTCGTAGTCGAAGAGCGAGGGCGAGCGCTCGCCCTCGTCGCGAAAGCGAAGCTCGCGACTGCGAAAGGCGATCCCGTCCAAGAGCCCGGTGGCGATGCCGTCGATCTCCAGCACCAGGGTCCGCTCCTCGCCCGGCGCCGGGATCAGCTTCGGACCGTCGTGCAGGTCGTCGAGATAGATGCAGATGATCTGGGATTCGGTCAGCAAGCGGCCATCGTCGGTGAGCAGTGCGGGCACCTTGCCGACCGGTCCGTGGCGCAGGATCTCGTTGTCGGGATGGCGGGTCCGCGCCAGGACCTCCTCGATCGCACCGTCCAGCCCGAGCTCGCGGATCGCGATGCGGACCTTGCGAGCGTATGGCGAGGTCTCAGTAATGAAGAGCTTCATGTTTCCTCCGTCGGATCCTCTTTCTGTCGTTGCCGCAGGACCAGCAGCTTGATGATGTCGTAAACGACGAAGCGGTCCTCGACCAGCACGAGGCCGGCGTCATCGACATAGCGCTCGGTCCGGCGGTCGAAGGTAGCACCATAGAGAAGACGCACCCAGGGCGCCCAAAACCGCATCACCAAGCGCCGCAGCGGGTCCTCGGAGTAAGTGTATTCCAAGAGCCTGATCTCGCCGTCGGGCTTCAGGATGCGGCGGAGCTCGGCGAGCGCCGGTAGCTGCAGGTCGTCGTCGAGGACGCAGAATAGAAATGTCGCGACGACATGATCGAAGTGGCGGTCGGGGAAGTCGGTCCGGGTGACGTCCATCTGGCGAAGCGCGACCCTGGCGTCGTGTCGAGACCGGCGCCGTTCCGCCTGCTCCAACATCCGCGAGCTGAGATCGATGCCGACGACCTCTGCCTTCGGCGGATAGAAGGGCATGTTGCGGCCCGTGCCGACGCCGGCATCGAGCACCGTTCCCTCGGCCCCTTCGAACAGCATCCGCCTCAACGGTCGGTAGCGGCCATATTCGAAAGGCAGGTCCAGGAGGTCGTAGAAGGTCGCAATTCGGCTGTAGGGCCGTTTCGTCACCATGCTTCGTTGCCGCCAATTACCAGTTGGCGGCCGACAAATCCTAGTCGCTCAGGCCGCCTTTGGTGCCGCCGCCGCCACGGTCGCGTCGACATGGTCGGCATACTGCTCGAAATTGGCCTGGAAACGGCCAACGAGATCGCGCGCGGTGGCATCGAAAGCCGCCTTGTCGGCCCAGGTCTGGCGCGGCGTCAGCATCTCCGCCGGCACGCCGGGGCAGGTCTCGGGCACCATCAGATCGAAATGCTCGTCGCGGCGCATACCGACCGTCGCCAGGCTGCCGTCGAGGGCCGCCGAGAGAAGCGCCCGGGTATGCTGGATCGGCATCCGATAGCCGGTGCCGTAGGCACCGCCCGTCCAGCCGGTGTTGACCAGCCAGCAGTCGACGCCGTGGCGGGCGATCCGGTCCCTCAGCATGGTGCCGTAGACCGAGGGGTGGCGCGGCATGAAGGGCGCGCCGAAACAGGTCGAGAAAGTCGCTTGCGGCTCGTTGCCGAGGCCCTTCTCGGTGCCGGCCACCTTGGCCGTGTAGCCGGAAAGGAAGTGATACATCGCCTGCTCCGGAGTCAGGCGGGCAATCGGCGGCAGCACGCCGAAGGCGTCCGCGGTTAGCATGACGACGTTCTTGGGCTGGCCGGCCATGCCGACGGGCGAAGCGTTGGGGATGAAGTCGAGCGGGTAGGAGCCGCGGGTATTCTCGGTGTAGCGGCCGTCGTCGAGGTCGATCTCGCGGCCGGCCTCGTCCATGACCACGTTTTCCAGGATCGTGCCGAAGCGGCGCGTGGTGGCGAAAATCTCGGGCTCCGCCTCGGCCGAGAGATTGATCACCTTGGCGTAGCAGCCGCCCTCGAAGTTGAAGAGGCCGTTGTCGCCCCAGCCGTGCTCGTCATCGCCGATCAGCGTCCGCTTGGGATCGGCCGACAGCGTCGTCTTGCCGGTGCCGGAAAGGCCGAAGAAGATCGCCGCGTCGTCCGCCTCGCCGACGTTGACCGAGCAGTGCATCGGCAGCACGCCCGCGTCCGGCAACAGGTAGTTCAGCACCGTGAAGACCGATTTCTTGATCTCGCCGGCATAGGAGCTGCCGGCGATCAGCACCAGGCGCCGCTGGAAGCTGACCAGGATGTAGGTGCCTGACGCGAGGCCGGGCGTACTGGGCTCGGCGCTGAGCGAGGGGGCGTGCAGGATCGTGAAGCCAGGCTCGAAATCCACCAGCTCGCTAGCCGTGGGCTGGCGGAACATGTGCCGCGCGAAGAGGCTGTGCCAAGCGGTCTCGGTGACCACGCGCACGCCCAGACGATGCGCCGGGTCGGCTCCGGTCCAACAGTCCTGGACGTAGAGGTCGCGGCCTTGATAGTGGGCCAAGTGACGGCTCAAGATGGCCTCGAAATCCTGCGCCTCGATGGCCTTGTTGAGGCCGCCCCAGGCGATCGTCGCCTCGCTCTCGGCTTCGCGCACGAAGAACTTGTCGTTGGCGGAACGGCCGGTGTGCTCGCCGGTGTTGACAACCAGTGCCCCACCCCGGGTCAACCTTCCCTCGCCGCGGCCGAGTGCCATCTCGTAGAGGGCCGGAACGTCCAGGTTCCAGCAGACCGAGCCCGCGCCCGCAACGCCGATGTCGTCCAGCCCGTGACGGCTGACCTGTGCTCCAACGTTTTTCAAGAGTCGCCCCTCTACGCACCATTGGCGGACCGGACCGCCCCATCTCCGATTCATATGTCACGCGCCGAGGCCCTTGCAACCGGTCGTCGCCGATTTTCCGCCGACGACGCCGTTCAGCGCGCCGACGCCCTAGTCTCGGCTCTCGGATTCGGCCAGAATCCGGCGTGCCTCGGCGGCCAGCGCGACCAGTTGCGTGCGGGCCTCCGCGGCGTCTCCAATCGGCCGCTCGAATGCGACCCGTGCGACCTGGCCCGCGGACCTGAGGTCGATGCCTTCCGAATCGCAGCCGGTCATGACCCAGTCGCCGCCTGCGGCGCCTGCCAGAGCCGTCGCATACAGGGCGACAGCGTCGGCATGGTCGTCATTCATGTGCTGGACGATCCCCGCCTCGTCGGCGACGAGCGGCAGGGCGTTCGCCTCGGCCAAAATGATCTGGTCGGCCTCGATCCACTCGATGCGGCCAAAGCCGGCGACCAGATGGGCCCGCGTGGCCTGGACCCGGTAGAAATCGAAGTCGCCGAAATCGGCATAGCCCTCGGCGTCGGGATGACGGCGGAGAAAGCGCTCTCGGTGCCGGGGCTCGGAGGTCGCCACGGCCAGGCCCTGCAGTGTCAGGCGGGCGCCCATGAGCCGGCTCTCGAGGCCGCCGGTGCCGTCGAAAAGCAAGGAGATCCGTGCCTCGCGCTCGAGGTTGCGGGTGTGCTCGGCAAGCGTCGAGAGCAGCAGGATCGGGCTGGCGTCGTGGTCCGTCGCGACCAGCACCAACGAGGCGTATGGCGCGCCGCCCTCGCGCGCCAGCGTCGCCAGGCTGGCGACCTCGGATCGCCTCATCAGCCCGCGAGCCAGTTCCGCCGTGCTTGCCTCGACATCTTGCATTGTCTCACCTGCCCCTTGCGTTCGCCTGTCCCTAGATACCATCTTTCCTTCTCCGCAGCGCTGGTTCTGGGAAAGGGACGTGGATGACGTACTGCGTCGGCATGTTGCTCGACGAAGGCTTGGTGATGGTGTTGGATTCGCGCACGAATGCCGGCGTCGACCACATCGGCACGTTTCGCAAGATGACGATCTGGGAGACGCCGGGCGAACGGGTCGTGATCCTGCTGACCGCCGGCAACCTCGCCATCGCGCAGGCCGTGGTCAACCTGTTGAACGAAGGCCTCGACAACGGCGAATCGGAGGAGACCATTCTGACCGTGCCGAGCATGTTCGGCGCTGCCCGCCTGGTCGGCAACGCGGTGCGCGAGGTCTACCGATTGGAAGGCGAGGCGATGAAGGAGCAGGGCGTCGAGTTCAGTCCGTCGTTTATTCTGGGCGGGCAGATCCGAGACCGCCACATGCGGCTCTTCCAGATCTATGCGGTGGGCAATTTCATCGAGGCGACCGACGATACCCCCTTCTTCCAGGTCGGCGAGTTCAAGTACGGCAAGCCGATCCTGGACCGGGCCTTGAACACGGCGACCGGCCTCGTCGACGGCGTCAAGCTGGCGCTGGTATCGATGGATTCGACCATGCGCTCGAACATCTCGGTCGGCCTGCCGATCGACGTCGCCGTCTACGAGAAGGATAGCTGCCGCGTCAAGCTTACCCGGCGGATCGAGGAGAACGACCCCTATTTTATCGAGATCAGCCAGGGCTGGTCGGCGGCATTGCAGGAGTCTTTCCAACGTCTGCCCGACCCCGACTGGTGAGGCCCTCGCCGCGATACGGGCTCCGCGGCCAATGGGGTTGGAATTTCGGCTCAACATCCCCGGCCATTGGTATAAAGTCCCGGCACTAGCGGTCGGCCTGACAAGGCCCAAAGGCCGCGCGTTGCCAGGGAGGAATGCTGCCCATGCATCTGACGGCGTCGATCAAGCGTGCCATGGTCATCGCGGCCAACAAGGTCGCCACCATCGACGGCGAGCGTGTCCACACCTGGGCCGAGTGCGGCGAGCGCGTCGCCCGCTTGGCCGGCGCGCTTCAGGATGAACTGCGCTTGGCCGATGGCGGCCGCGCCGCCATTTTGTCGCTGAACAACGACCGCTATTTCGAGTTCTCCCATGCCATGCCCTGGGCCGGCGGCGTCTTCGTTCCGGTCAACACCCGGCTGGCGCCACCGGAGATCCGGTACTGGTTGGAGGATTCGGGCTCGGAGCTGTTGTTCGTCGACGACACCTTCGCCGCCGTCGCCTCGGACCTCAAGGCGGAGCTGCCGGAGCTACGCGAGCTGATCTACATCGGCGATGGCGAGACGCCGGCGGGGATGGCGAACTACGAGGAGCTGGTTGCCGCCGCCGGGCCGGCCGAGGATGCGGTCAAGGGATACGACGACCTGGCGGCGCTCTACTACACCGGCGGCACCACCGGCACCTCCAAGGGCGTGATGCTGAGCCACCGCAACCTGGTCTCGAACGCGCTGCATATCGTGCCGATCTTCGACTTCCACGAGGGCATGCGCTGGCTGCACGCGGCACCGATGTTCCACATCGCCGACGGCCTGTCGATTTTCGGGGCCACGATGGTCGGCGGGCACCACATCTTCATCTCCGGTTTCGAGCCAGGGGTGGTGCTACGCGCGATCGAAGAGCATCGGATAACCAATTGTCTCTTGGTGCCGACGATGGTGAACATGCTCGTCCACCACCCGGAGATCGAGGCGCACGACCTCTCGAGCCTGCGCCGCCTGGTATACGGCGCCTCACCGATGCCCGAGGCCGTGATCCGCCGCGCTGTCGAGGTCATGCCGCATGTCGAGTTCACCCATGCTTACGGCCAGACCGAGTGCGCCCCGCTCGTGACTTCGAACGGGCCCGATGCCCATCGCGGTGAGGGCTTGGAGAGGGGCTTGTTCAAGTCCTGCGGCCGGCCGGTGATGGATGTCGAGGTGAAGATCGTCGACGAGGCCGGTGCCGAGGTCGGCCGCGGCGCCGTCGGCGAGCTCTGCGCCCGGGGGCCGAACGTGATGCTGGGCTATTGGAACAAGCCAGAACAGACCGCCGAGGCGCTACGCGAGGGTTGGATGCATTCCGGCGACGGCGCCTACATGGACGAGGACGGCTACGTCTACATCGTCGACCGGGTGAAGGACATGATCATTACCGGCGGCGAGAACGTCTACTCGGCCGAGGTCGAGAGCACCGTGCATCTGCATCCCGCGGTCGCCGAATGCGCGGTCATCGGCGTGCCCGACGACACCTGGGGTGAGCGGGTCCATGCCGTGGTGCGCTTGAAGGCCGAGGCCGAGGCCAGCGCCGACGAGATCGTTGCCCATTGCCACCAGCACATCGCCGGCTTCAAGTGCCCCCGAAGTGTCGAAATTCGAAGCGAGCCGCTGCCGCTGTCGGGCGCCGGCAAGATCCTCAAGACCGAGCTGCGCAAGCCCCATTGGGAGGGGGAGGAGAAGCAGGTTCATTGAGCGGCACGTCTCGTCGCGGCACCGCGGTCCGCTCGTGCTCGTCGGCCGGCTACTCCCGCGCCGTCCGACGGAGCGTCATCAGCACCACTTCGCCCCGGCTGTTGAATCGGACGGGCAGGCCGGAGACACCGACGCCCGTGCTCGAATAACCGAGCATTTGCCCACGCTGCCAAAGGCCGGCCGCGTAGCCGCGATGGCGGTTCATGTGGGTGATGATCGGAATGCCGCCCGGCAGGCAGACTTGGCCGCCATGGGTATGTCCGGCGAGGTATAGGTCGAAACCGGCATCGGCCGCCACGTCGGCGAGCTCGGCGGAGTGGACGAGGGCGATCTTGAAACCGTCGGGTGTCGCCCCGAGGGCCGCATCGGCGGCGGCGGTGTAGTAATAGTGCACGTCGTCGGTGCCCGTCAGGTGGATCTGGGCATCGCCTCGGGCAAGACTCCGCGTCTCGTTGACGAGGACCGTGACACCGAGTTCCTCGAGGGCCGGTGCCATTTCGGCACAATCGTGATTGCCTAACACCGCGAGGACGCCGTGGCGGGTGGAGACGCCGGCGACGAGCTCCTGCAGCGGCGGCATGATTTGCCTGAACGGGCCCGAGACCCGGCGACGGTAGTCTCCGCTCAGGATGCAGAGGTCGGCCTCGACCCCCTTGACCATGCGTGCCGCTGCGTCCGTCGTGCCGGGCAGGAAGTCGACGTGAAGGTCGCTCAGTTGCAGGATCTTGAAGCCGTCGAACTCGGCCGGCAGCTCGTCGAAGGTGAGATCCAGCCGCGTCAACGTGATGTCACGGGCGTTCTGGACACCCCGTTGGTGGAGACGGCAGAGGCGAAGCACGATGCCGAAGATCGCGACCAGGATCTTGAAGAGAGACCAGCGGCGATGTCGCTTCTTCCCATCCGGCGTGTGCTTTTCCTTGCCCGCCTCCATCCGGACCCGCTCTTGGTGCCAACGCGCACGAGCCGGATCCGAGGCCGACAGGGGTGGCATTTCGGCGGATCGGTCAGGTTTGAGGACGGTCATCGTTTCCGAGGCGCAGTCGCGTATGGTGACATAGGTAGGCGCGGCGGCGGCGGATGTCCATTCTTCTGGCTTGGCGCGATCGGTTCAGAGCGCTCGGCTAACGCTGTAAGATGGCGGCCTGAAGAGGCCAGTGATCTGGGAGGCCAAACGATGATTGTAGCAGTCGATATCGAGGCCGAATTGGCGACGCGACCGTTACTCGACAGGCGCCGGCCGGATACGTCGGCAGAAGATGCGGCTGCCGCCTTCGCGACCCTGGCGCCGTTCCGCGACGGTGCCCTCTTCGCCGGCCGCTTTCGGGGCGAGAGCCCGTGGGAGCGGCATCGGAAGGGCGACGAGCTGGTCCACATCCTCGCTGGCGCGACCAGACTCACGATCATGACCGATGCGGGGCCTGAGGTGCTGGAGCTGAAGGCGGGCATGTTGACCGTGGTCCCGAAGGGCTGTTGGCATCGCTTCCAATCGCCTGACGGCGTCACTGTGCTGACCGCGACGCCGCAGCCGACGGATCACTCGATGGCTGAAGACCCGCGGCAAGAAGACTAGGTCGGGCACCGCCGGCCGAGCAGTTGCAGGAGTGAATCGATGACGGACATGCAGTACGGCCTTTTCGTCCGCGGCCAATACCACGCTGGCGACGACATGGGCGCGCGCTTCGAGGAAGTGAAGGCGCAAGTGCGCCTCGCCGACGAGCTGGGCTTCGCCGATCTCTTGACCGGCATGCACTACGCCAGCGCGCCGTTGCAGCAATACCAGCTCGTTCCGTTGTTGGCCCGGCTGATGGCCGAGACCGAACGGATGCGGATCATCACCGGTATCGTGCTGCTGTCGCTGCACAAGCCGCTCGATATCGCCGAGCAACTGGCGACGTTGGATGTCATGTCCGGCGGCCGGCTCGTCTTCGGTGCCGGCCTCGGCTATCGCGAAGTCGAGTTCAAGGGCTTCGGCACCACGGAGGCGGAGCGCGTGCCCCGATTGGTCGAGAACCTGGAGGCGATCAAGCGGCTTTGGACCGAGGACGAGGTCTCGATGAAGGGCTCACACTTCGAGCTGGTCGACGCGACGGTCTCGCTGAAGCCGCTACAAAAGCCGATGCCGCCGATCTGGCTGGGGGCCAACGCCGACGGCGCGGTGCGGCGCGCTGCCCGCCTGGCCGATACTTGGTTCATCAACCCGCACCAGCGCATGGAGACCATCGAGCGTCAGCTCTCGATCTACCATCAGGCCTTGGAAGAGTTCGGCAAGCCCGCGCCCGCAGAGCTGCCGCTGATGCGCGAGATCTTCGTCGCCGCCTCGCGCCAGGAGGCGACGCGGTTGGCCCGGCCCTATCTCGAAGAGAAGTACAAGGTTTACCACCAGTGGGGACAGGACAAGGCGATGCCGAAGGACGATGACGACCTGTCGCTCGACTTCGACGAGCTCACCCGCGACCGCTTCCTCTTCGGCTCGCCCGACGAGGTGGCGGAGCAGATCATCGGTTACAGCAAGCGGCTCGGCGTCAACCGCATGGTCCTCTCCGTCCACTGGGTCGGCATGCCGCATAACCAGGTTGCCGACACCCTGCATCTCTTCGCCGAGGAGGTCATGCCGAGGGTTGCCCAAGGGCTCTAGTTCCGGCTTCGCCTGGGCCGGGGCTTGAATTCGACCCGGCGATCTGGTGTCGTCTCGCCGGTCACCGAACTGGTGGCGGGGGAGCCGAACGGGGAGACGGCCATGAAGGTGCTGGGAATATCGGGGAGCCTCAGGGAGGGGTCGTTCAACACGGCGGCACTGCGGGCGGCGCAAGAACTCGCGCCCGACGGCATGACGATCGAAATTGCGGACATCTCCGAGGTGCCGCCATACAACGAGGACGCTCGCGGCGCCGGCTTTCCGGCCGCCGTCGACGCTCTGCGACAAGGGATCGTCGGTGCCGATGCGCTGCTGATCTCGACGCCGGAGTATAACTATTCGATCTCGGGTGTCCTCAAGAATGCCATCGATTGGGCCTCCAGGCCGCCGGACCAGCCCTTCGACGGCAAGGCGATCGCGATTTTGGGGGCCAGCGCCGGCAAGCTCGGCACGGCGCGAGCGCAATATCACCTGCGGCAGATTTTCGTCTTCCTGAACGGCTATATCGTCAACAAGCCCGAGGTCATGATTGGCGCCGCCTCCCGAGCCTTCGACGACGAGGGCCGGCTCGTCGACGAGACCGCGCGTGACC
Source organism: Alphaproteobacteria bacterium (assembly GCA_030746295.1). Next base: position 12,056 of record JASLMY010000028.1, read on the forward strand.
TGATTGGCCAGTTGCTGGTCTCGCTGCGGGATCTGACGGGGCGGCTGGGCTCCGGGTGACGCCGGCGCTATCGATTCGGCTCTCATCGCGCTCGCCGGCGGGCAGGAAGCGCTGACGGTCGGTGCATGGACACGGTGACGCAGATCGCTCTTGGCGCCGGCGTCGGCATCGCCGTTCTCGGCCGTCGCTTGGGCCCGCGACGGGCGGCGATCGCCGGCGGGGTGCTCGGCGTCCTGCCCGACCTCGATATACTGCTTCGCTCCGACGATCCCGTGGAGGCCTTCGTCGGCCACCGCGGCTGGAGTCATTCCCTGATCGCCCAGGCGGCGGTGACGCCGGTCTTCGGCGAGGCCTTGATGCGGCTCGTAAAGGCGCTCCGCGAACACCGGGCCTTGAGCTACCTCGCGGTCTACCTCGCGTTCGCGACCCATGCCTTGCTCGATGCCATGACGATCTATGGCACCAGGCTCTTCTGGCCGCTGATGCCCGATCCCGTCGGCGTCGGCTCGATCTTCATCATCGATCCGCTTTACACGCTGCCGCTACTGGTGGCGACGATCTGGGCGCTCTGTCTTCGATCCTGGTCGCGCGGGTTTGGCATGGTCGTGGTCTCGTGCCACGTGCTCTCGACCGCCTATCTCGGCTGGGGGCTTGTGGCGCAACGCATCGTGGACGGCCGAGCGCGTACGCTGCTGGCCCATACGGGCCTGATGCCCGCGCCAGTTCTCACCCTACCAACACACTTCAACTCGCTCTTCTGGCGGGTGATCCTCGTTGCGGAAGACCGCTATCTCAATCTCTACGTGCCCGTCTTTGGCGCCGTCGACGGCGCCAGCGCCTATCAACACCCCCGGGGTAGTGACATCGCGACCTGCCTGAATGGGAATGGTGCGCTTGCTCGGCTGGCCTGGTTCAGTCGGGGCTTCTTCCGGCTCGACCAGCGAGGCAAGGAGATCGTGTTTTCGGATCTGCGCATGGGCCTGACGCCGAGCTACGCCTTCCAGTTTGCCATCGCCGAGCGCGGGGGTGATGGTGTCCGGCCGATCCCGCCGCGCTATCGCGGCGACGGCGGTGGCACGCGAAGTGACGTCGAATGGCTGCTCGCGAACTTGTGGAATCCGCCGGCCGTCCGGCCCGCGGAAGCGAAATCGTGGGTCGATCTCTCGCGGTCGCTTTCGGCCTTGAAGACGAATGCCCCGCCGCTGCAATGCTGAGCGTAGCCGGCGGTCAGGCATTTTCGCGCGAAAGGGCAACGCTATAGAATGGCGTCTCGGCTTTAGGGCTCGATCGATGACCCTACCGACGCGTGAGCAATGAGAGTTGAACGATGACGAGAAAGACGCCGTTGAGCGCCGGCTGGCGCGAGCATCCCCGCTATCCCGACCCGGCGGTCGAGGTCCTGGACGAGCGCTTCCAGCCCTATACGATCTTCTCCGCCGCCGTGGAACGCCTCTACACCGGCTGTCGTTGGGCGGAGGGGCCGGTCTGGTTCGGTGACGGGCGGTATCTGCTCTGGAGCGATATCCCAAACAACCGGATCCTGAAGTGGGAGGAGGAGACCGGCAGGGTCAGCGTCTATCGCCGGCCCACCGACTTCGCCAATGGCAACACCCGCGACAGGCAGGGCCGCCTCGTCACCTGCGAGCACGGCGGCCGCCGGGTCACCCGCACCGAGTACGACGGCAGCATTACCGTGCTCGTCGACAACTGGCAGGGAAAGCCGTTGAACTCGCCCAACGACGTGGTCGTGAAGTCGGACGGCTCGATCTGGTTCACCGATCCGCCTTTCGGCATCCTTGGCAATTACGAGGGCAACAAGGCCGAATCCGAGGTTGCGCAGGCCGTCTACCGCATCGACGGCACGAGCGGCAGGGTCACGGTCGTGGCCGACGACGTTCTGGGCCCGAACGGCCTTTGTTTCTCGCCCGACGAGACGCTGCTCTACGTCGTCGAATCCCGCGGCGAGCCGCACCGCAAGATCCTCGCCTACGACGTCGCCCAGAATGGCCTCGAGATCGCTAACAAGCGGGTGTTGATCGACGCCGGGCCGGGCGGCACGCCGGACGGCATGCGCGTCGACGTCGACGGCAATCTCTGGTGCGGCTGGGGGATGGGGACGGAGGCGCTGGACGGCGTTCTCGTCTTCGCGCCGGACGGGACTGCGATCGGCCGCATCGCCCTGCCGGAGCGCTGCGCCAACGTCTGTTTCGGTGGCACCAAGCGCAATCGGCTCTTCATGGCCGCGAGCCAGTCGCTCTACGCCCTCTACGTCAATACCCAAGGTGCGCCCGGCGGCTGAGATTCCGAGGGCGGCGTGGGTAGCACGGATCACGGCACCACGACTGGGCGACGGCTCCTCGTCGTCGCGCACGCGCCGTCGGTCAATACACGCCGGCTTTTCGATGCCGTCGTCGCCGGTGCTCGCGCCGACGGCTCGGGCAACGTCGAGATCACGGCACTCGGTCCCTTCGAGACCGGGCCGGAAGAGGTTCTCGCCGCCGACGCGATCATCCTCGGCACGACCGAGAACCTGGGCTACATGAGCGGGGCGCTGAAGGACTTCTTCGACCGGGTCTACTATCCCTGTCTGGAAGAGACGCAAGCGCTGCCCTATTGCCTCTACATTCGCGCCGGCCACGACGGCACCGGAACCCGGCGCGGGGTCGAGACGATCGTCACCGGGCTCCGCTGGCGTGCGGTGCAAGAGCCGCTGATCTGCCGCGGCGACTGGCAGGAGGGCTTCGTCGAGCAGTGCCGCGAGCTCGGCGCCGCGATGGCAGCCGGCCTGGACCTCGGCGTCTTCTGAGGCCCTGGCCCGGCTGCCGGCTCAAGCCTTGGCCGCGGTGGCCTCGATCTCTATCAGCATGTCCGGCGAGGCGAGCCCGTCGATCAGAAGCAAGGTCGAGGCCGGCAAGGTATCATCGCCGATGACCTTCTTCCTGGCCGCCCGATAGCCGTCGATATGGCGCGGATCGGTCAGGAAGACGGTGAACTTGACCAGGTGCTGCTTGCGCATGCCGTTCTCCCGCAGGCAGGCCAGGATATTGCGAAAGGCCTGCTCGGCCTGCTTGCGGATACCGTCCTGAAGCTGGCCCTTGGCGTTGAGGCCGACCTGGCCGGCGATGACCAGCCATTCGGCATTGGCGGGCACCTTGACGCTGTGGCTGTAGGCACCGAGTGGCCGGTGCGAAGCCTTGGGATTGACGAATTGGTGCATTGATTGGGTCTCCCTGTTTCCGATTATGTTTCTTACTCACCATCGCTGCCGCCATCACCGCCGCCGCCGCCGCCGCCGTCGCCACCGCTGCTCCATCCGTACCGGCCGGAAGCCAGGACGGCGGCAAGCAGGATCGCGACGGCGACGAACGCCAGCGCGAACTCGAAGATATCGGGATTCTTTCGAAAGAGGGCGACCCAACCGTCCGGTAGGAACGGTGCCATGTAGTCGAGCAGCATGGCTTATTCTAGCCGAAGTGGCCCCGGATAGAAGCGGCCGGCGGCCTTTGGCTGGTTCTGGTTCCTGCGTTTGGTTACCATGCGAGGCAGGTTTAAAGAGCCGCCGGCGGCGCGGCGGCCTCGGAGGCGGTCACGATGGGCATACCCGCTATCGACATCTCACCGTTCCTCGCCGGTGATCCGGTAGGCAAGCGCCGGGTGGCCGACGCGGTCGCCGCCACCTGCCGGGAGAGCGGGTTTCTGGTGATCTCGGGCCATGGGCTGCCCGCCGAGGATCTGGATCGTGCCTTTGGGCTGACCCGCGATTTCATGGACCTGCCGCAGGAGAGAAAGGACCGCTGGCATCCGAGCGGTCCCGCCAAGCAGCGCGGCTATCACGCCTTCGCCACCCGGGGCCTGGCCTACACGCTGGACCAAGAGATCCCACCCGACTTGCGGGAGACCCTCTTCCTGGGCCCCGTCGACGATCACCAAGCCGTCTATGCCGGGCAGCCCGACGCGCTGGCCGCCTATTGGCCCAATACGATCCCGACCGAGCCCGACGGACTGGATGCCGCGCTGGTGGCGATCTATCGCGGCTTCGAGCGGCTCGCGGCCGACATGTTGCGGATCTTCGCGGTCGCCTTGGACATGCCCGAGGATCATTTTGCCGACAAGATCGACCGGCACTTCTCGATCCTGAGCTGCCATCACTACCCGGCGCTCCAAGAGCCGCCCTTGCCGGGCCAGCTCAGGACCGGCGAGCACACGGATTTCGGTGCCATGACCCTGCTCGCCATGACCGAGGCGGCGGGCGGCCTGGAGGCGCGCCTGCCGGAGGGTGCTTGGGTTCCGGTCCAGGCGCGGCCGGGCGAGCTCGCGGTCAATCTCGGCGACATGATGGCGCGTTGGACCAACGACCGCTGGACCTCGACTCTGCATCGGGTCGTCAATCCGCCGAACCTGGAGGACGCCATGAGCCGGCGCCAGTCGATCGGCTATTTCATGCACCCCAACTACGACACCTTGATCGAGTGCATCCCGACCTGCCTCGATGCCGGCGAGGCGCCGATCTATCCGACGATCACCGCCGGCGAGCACATCGCCATGAAGATCGAAAAGAGCCACGGCGTCGCGCCGGCGGCTTGACCCGCCCTCCCGATTCGATTAATAGAGCACGCCGTCGATCGCCTCGAGCCGTTTCGGCACCTTGGGCTCGCCCAGCATCTGCTTCAGATCGACTTCGATGAGGCGGCAGAGGCTCGAAATCGGGACGTCGGTGACCCCGCCCTCGAAGGGATCCTCAGTGCTGTCGCTGACCTTCTCCATGACATAGAAGACCCAGGCAATCAGTACGGTGAACGGCACCAGGGTGAAGACGTACTCGTGATGCACCAGGGTGCTCAACTCATGGTGCTCGGCCGTGGTCTCGAAGACCTCGACGAAGGCGAGGGGCGGCAGGAAGATAAAGAACCAAGTGAAAATCTGACCGAAATTCGCCACCTGGCGGGGAAAGGGCGTGTTCTTGATGCGCTCGCACTTGCCTTGCGAGTCGTAGAACGAGTCGAGCGCCTGCATCATTCGCACCAGGCGGTAGCTGTCGAGGAAGCCGGCCGCCGCCAGCTCGCTGAGCCGGTCACCCTGGCGGCGCAGAATATGGACCGCCGGGTTCTCCATGGCCGACATTTCGTCCTGCTCGGCCGGCGACAGAAAGCGTCTGTAGCTGTCGGGCGAGTGATGGTACTCGACCCCCTCCATCAAGAGCCGGTGATCGAAGATTCGCGTGACGTGGGAGTCCTTGAGCCGAGAGCGCTGCCGGAGCTGGTGCGCCAGCGCGTTGATCCAGGCCAGGTGCCGTTGGATCAACTCCTCTCGGGTACCCGACTCCGGCTCCTTGCCGTCGGCGTAGATCAAGGTGAAGACCGCGTTCGCCCATATGCGGCTGTCGTTGACGATGGCGCCCCAAATCTTGCGTGCCTCTCACCAGCGGCCGTAGGCCGAGGTGCTCTTGAAGCCGAGATAGAGCGAGACCGCGATGCCGATGGTGGAGACGGGGACGATGGGAACCGAGATCATCGTCAGGCCCTGGATCTCGTGGAGGTAGACCACGAGCAGCGACCAGGCGGCGACGAGAACGATATGACGCCAGGAATCATTGAAAAGATGTCGGAAGCTGATTGTGCGTCGAACGTACATCAGGCCGTCCGTCAGGTCTCCGTGGCCAGGATCCGGGCGATCGAGGCGTCCGGGTCGATCTCGAGATCGCTGGCGCCTGGCTCGTGCCGGCACAAGCTCTTCAGGACGCCGTTCTTGATGCTGTAGACCCAGCCGTGGACGGTGAGGTCGTTTCCCCTGGCCCAGGCGCCGCGGACGATGGTCGTCCGACAGACGTTGCGCGTCTGCTCGACGACGTTGAGCTCGCAGAGAAGATCGACGGCGTCATCTTCGTCGAGGTCTTCCCGGAAGGCCGTCGCGTGTGAGCGACGTACCTGTCTGATGTGCTGCAGCCAATTGTCGATCAGGCCGTGATCTTCGTCCGTCATCGCCGCCTTCACGCCGCCGCAGCCGTGGTGCCCACAGACGATGATATGCTTCACTTGCAGCACCCAGACGCCATATTGCAGCACCGAGAGGCAATTGAGGTCGGTGGGGACGACCACGTTGGCGATGTTGCGGTGAACGAAGACGCCGCCCGGCGGCAGGTCCATGATCTGGTTCGCGGGCACGCGGCTGTCGGCACAGCCGATCCACAGGTATTCCGGCGACTGCTGTTCCGCCAGGTTGACGAAGAAGTCGGGATCGCCCTCCTTGATGCGCTCGGCCCAGAGCCGATTGCGCTCGAAGACGTCGTCCAGTCGGCTCATCACGCTCCCCCATCTCGCACCGAGGCGGGACATTGACGTGTAGTATCGAATAGTTGCTCAGAGCTATAAATCCAGCAGGTAGGCCAGCGCAAGACGTGCCGCCGTCCGGACCGGCATCGCGCGCCCTTTGCCCGCGCCGCCATTGAAAGAATTCGATACCTTCGGCGGCTCCGAAGTTGTACGATTGCCAAGGCGTTGCGGGGCGCCGGGGACATGTCGGCCGCGTACTGTTGTTTTTCGGTTTCCGAGGATGACGGTCGATGAACACGCAACCCGTCTTGCCCTATCCGCTTATCCGCATGTTCGAATATCTCGATATCGATCATGAGCGCGGCCTTAAACTACTGCCCGAGGCGATGGCGGACGGCATCGAGGCGTGCCTGGCCTGCGACAAGTCCGAAATCTGCGACTTCAATTCCGAAGTCCGCTACTTCCGTTGCCCAAATCGCGAACTCTTGGACTGGCTCGAGGATCTGTTGCAGTAGCGGTAGCGCGTTAGCAGACCTCCTGTTGCCGGGGACGCCGCCAATTTGTCGTTGGCACGGCGCGGCGGCGTGAGGGCGCTCGTCAGGCGACTGATCTTGGCGGCGCTGATCATCGCCACGACGCCGAGCGCCATGGCGACCGAGACGATTACGGCGAGGGGGCGGCTCTTGGCCAAGAAACATTGCACCCTCTGTCACGTCGTCGGCGATTTGAACAGGTTCGGCGGCATCGGCAGCACGCCGTCGTTTCAGCTCCTCGCCAGCATGAAGGACGGCGAGGAACGGTTCCGGAGCTTCTTTGCCCGGCGGCCGCATGTTTCCTTCGTGACCCTGCCGGACACCAAGCCGCCGACGGACTACCCGCTCAACGTCAAGCCGCTGGCCTTGAGCTACGACGAGGTCGAGGCCATTGCCGTCTTCGCCCTGACCTTGAAGGACCCGAGGTTGGCCGAGTGATCCCCTATCCGATGGGTCTTCAGTCGAGAAAGAAGCTCTTGATGCTGGCCATCACGGCGTGCGGTTGGGCACCGAGGGAGATTGCGGTGGCATAAGCCGCGGCGGAGAATAACCCGTCTCTCGCCCGATCCGGGTCGCCGGACGTCGCCAGCTCGGTGACTGGATCGGCCTTGCCGCCGAGGTCGTCATAAAGGACGCCGTCCTCGACATAAACCCCGCCGGGCGCGGCCCTGCGGCCCGATACCGGAATCAGGATCTGTTCCGCCCGCTGGGCGAGCTCGTCCAACAACGGGCGGCACCTCGAATCGTCTGCGTTGACGACCGCGGCCTTGGGTCCGGTCTGTCGATGAAACAGCCATGCCGCGGCCGCATCCGTCGCCGCCAACGAATCTGCCGGCGGCCAGGGGTCGTCGCCCAGCTCCAGCAGCACGGCAACGTCGAAGGTGATCGAGAGGGTGAGGTCGGCGCGGCCGGGGGGCATCGACAGGACATAATTGCCACCGGCGTCGAGTGGATGCAGACCCAGCATCGGCCTTTCCGCATCGCCACCGATCTCGCTCTCGCCGACGCTCAATCGCACGACGTGGCCGATCAGGTCGAGGGCCCGGGCGGCGTCGTGCCGGCAGGCGAGGCCGAGATAAGCGGCGTCTCGCTGTGCCCGTGCCAACAGCTCGGCATCGGAAATTACCTCGCACCCCGCCGCCCGGGCCCGGGCGACGATGGGATGGGCCGGCTCGCCGTGCGGCAAATGGTGCTCCAGGACCAGGCTTACCGGGATTCGCCAATCGCAGTCCGAGAGATCGACCAGCGGCACGTCTTCGGCCGCCGCCGTGGCGCGGCGCCCGGCGTCGTCGTCCCATGCCCAGACCTCGGCACCGCTCATATGCAGGCAACGCGCCGCCATCGAGCCTTCTTCCCCCAAGCCCAGTACCGCCACGGTGAAGCCATTGAAGGGAAAAAGCTCGATCATGGTGGGGCGTCCGGCTGTCGCTGCAGCGCTTAGTATCGGTGCCTCTCGGAGGACTGCCAAGTCGTGGGACGGCGGACCCAATTGCGCTATCATGGCCCCACAGCCGGGGGATCTGGGATGCGCGGTCGATTGGGGAAGCTTCTCGTCCGTTGGGTCGGCATGGCGGTAGCCGGGGCGATCCTGGCCGTCGGCCTGGCGGGTGCGGTCTCGGCCGACATGGTGGGCCATGGTGGCGCCATTCGCTCGGTGGCGGTTTCCGACGATGGTGCCCGGGTGATCACGGCCAGTTTCGACTATTCCGCCCGGATCTGGCGCTTCGACGACCAGCGTGAAGTCGCCGTCCTGGAGGCGCATGACGCCCCGGTCAACGACGCGGTCTTCCTGCCCGGGCGGGCGGGCGCCGTGACCGCCGGCGCCGACGGCAAGATCGTGCATTGGAACACCGAGACCGGCCTGCCGAAGAGGGTTCTGCAAGGCCATGATGGGCGTGTGATGGCCTTGGCAGCGTCGGGCGACGGCCGTCGGATCGTCTCGGGAGGCTGGGACGGCCGCGTCATTCTGTGGGACCTGGCGGCGGCGTCGAAACTGCTCGAGATCGGGGCTGGAGCCGCGGTCAACACGGTCGCCTTCGTGGACGGCGACGCGCTTGTCGCCGCCGGTGACCGCGACGGCGGCATTCGGCTTTGGCGCCTGGCCGATTCCGCGGTAGTCGGCCGCTTCCAGGCCCATGCCCTCGGCGTTACCGGAGTGGTCGCAGGGGCCGATGGAAGACGCCTCTTGTCGATCGGGCGCGACGACACGGCCCGACTTTGGGATCTCGGGCGCCAGTCTCTGATTTCGGAGTATCGGTCGCTGCCGGAGCGCAACCCGATCGCCGCCGACCTGTCCTCCGCCGGCGACCGGCTCTTGCTCGCCTATTTGGACGGCAGCGTCGTTCACATCGACGCCGACAGCGGCGACATCCTGCGCGTCATCAGGGCAGGGGAAGGCCCGGTATGGGGCGTGACCTTTGCCGCCGCGGGGCGCTTTGCCCTCACCGCCGGGGCCGACGAGCGGGTCAAGATCTGGCACCTGGAGACCGGCGATGCGATCGGCGTCGCCCACGACGACGAATCCCTGCGCCCGCGGCCCTGGTTGCAGAGCGCCCATCCCGGTGCCCGGTTGTTTCGAAAATGTGCCGGCTGCCATGCCCTGACCACCGACGAGCGGCAACGCTCAGGCCCGCATTTCGCCGGTCTCTTCGGCCGCAGAGCCGGTTCCGTCGACGGCTATCGCTATTCTCGCGCGCTGGTCGGAACCGAGCTCGTCTGGGGCCGAGAGACCCTGAGCCGGTTGTTCGAGCTGGGTCCGGACCGGTATCTGCCGGGGACGAAGATGCCGTTGCAGCGCATTCCGAACAAGGCCGAGTTGGAGAACCTGATCGACTACTTGGAGCAGATCACCGGGCGCGGCTAGTCGAGCCGCCGGTATCCTGCCGAGTTGGGGGAGACGGGCGTCGGTGCTAGAGTTGCCGTTGCCTGAAGAACCGGAGGGCTGAGGGAATGAAGGCCATGTGGCTCGGGTTCGCGGCTGCAATTCTCATCGCCGCCGCCGCCGGCGTCGCGCTCGACTACTACGGCGACAGTTCCGCCGAGCGGTTCAGCGCCGGGGATACGCGGCTCTAGTCGCCGGAGGCGGTGTCCGGGCCGCTCGCGGCCGCCTCGTCGAGCCAGAGCGCGTGGTGCTCGCGGGCCCAGTTCTCGTCGACCTGGCCCGTCGTCACCGCCTCGATCGCCCCCTCCATACCGATCGAGCCGATGTAGATATGGGCGATGATGATGACCATCATACCCAAGGCCAGGACGCCATGCCAAAGGAGCGCCAGTTGCGTCTCCTGCAACGGCGAAAGGTCGGTCGGCAAGCTGAAGCCGACCATGTTCAAGACCTCGAAGGTGGCCGAAAAGAGCGCGAACTCGAATGGAAACATCAAACTGACACCGCTGACGCCGAGCGACAGGCCACCGATCACCACGACCCAGAAGATCAGCTTCTGGCCGGCATTGAACTTCTTGGCCGGCGGATGCACGCCCTTGACCAGCAAGCCGCCGCCCTTGAGGAGCCAGACGACGTCGTGCCGGTTCGGCAGGTTGTGCCGGATCCAGATGACCAGCATCAGCAGCACGCCGGCGATGAAGGCGAAGCCTAGATAGTCGTGCGCCAATTTGCCGTAGTAGGTCAGCGCTGCGAAGGCCGATTGACCGATCAGCGGGACCAGCACGAATTTGCCGTAGAGGATGTTGAGGCCGGTGAGGCTCAAGACGATGAACGAGCCCGCGGTCAGCCAATGGGCGAAGCGCTCGACGGCGTTGAAGCGCAGCACCGTCCGTCCGGAGAGACCGGGATCGACGCGAATGCGGCCGCGTAGCGTCAGGAAGGCGGCCAGCACGACCACGGTCGCCAGAAGCGCCCAGCCGCCGACGCTGGCCAGGGGGCCGTTGCGAAAGGCGCGGAAGCTGTCGCCCTCGATCTGGACCAGGGTCGCCGCTTTCTGATCCGGGATCGAGACGTTGCCCTTGACGCCGCGGCGGATCGCCCGCCACATCTCGGCGTCGCTGGCGCTGCCGAGCGTGCCGCCCGGTACGGTCTCCGAGCCGCCAGCCTGCGCCGACGCGGGCGAATTCGGTGCCGAAAGGCAAAGCAGCAAGGCCAGCAAGGCAACCGGGCACAACCACCGCCAGCCTGGGTTTCGGATCATCGACCGAGTTCCTTCCTCGAAAGCTGCTCCGCGGGGCGCGGTGACCGCTGCCCGGTCCCTCACTTCGGCGGCCTGACGTCACCCACCATCTTGTCGATGCGACTGACCCCGGCGCCGTCGTCGGCTTGACGGTTCAAACGCGCCGACAGGGCCTGGCGCTGGGCGACGTTGAGGCGCTGATCCGCCTGGCCCTGATAGACGCCTGGTTGGTAAAGGCGAAACCGTTCCTGCTCTTCCTCGCGACAGCCCACGAGCGCGAGGACGATCAAGATTGCAATCGGCAGGAGGCGGCGTGGCATATGCGCTCCCCGGTCCACTGACACAGTCGTCGGCGGCAGAACGGCACCCGCGAGCAGCGGTCGCATGGCCTCAGCCGATCGGCCTCACGATCCCGACTTCAGCTTGTAGGCGGTGCCCCAGCCCCAAGCGCCAGAACCGAAGCCGCGCGCGACGATGCGTTCGCGATAGATGTTCGAGACCACGTCGCCGTCGCCGCCCAGCAATGCCTTTGTGGCGCACATCTCGGCACAGATCGGCAACTTGCCCTCGGCCAGGCGGTTGCGGCCATACTTGCGGAACTCGTCGGCCGAGTTGTCCTCTTCCGGGCCGCCGGCGCAGAAGGTGCATTTGTCCATCTTGCCGCGATTGCCGTAATTGCCGGACATCGGGAATTGGGGCACTCCGAACGGGCAGGCGAAGAAGCAATATCCGCAGCCGATGCAGAGGTCTTTGGAGTGGAGGACGACGCCTTCCTCGGTTTGATAGATGCAGTCGACCGGACAGACGGCGATGCAGGGCGCGTCCGAGCAATGCATGCAGGCGACCGAGATCGAGCGCTCGCCGGGCTTGCCGTCGTTGATGGTGACGACCCGGCGACGGTTGATCCCCCAAGGAACCTCGTTCTCGTTCTTGCACGCGGTCACGCAGCCGTTGCATTCGATGCAGCGCTCGGCGTCACAGAGAAACTTCATACGAGCCATGGTTTTTCCTCCCCTCGCCTCAGGCCGCTTCGATCCGGCAGAGCGTGGTCTTGCTCTCTTGCATCTGCGTCACCGAGTCGTAGCCGTAGGTGCCGCACATGTTGGAAGCCTCGCCAAGGACATAGGGATCCGCACCCTCCGGATACTTGTCCCTCAGACTCTTGCCCTGCCAATGGCCGCCGAAATGGAACGGCATGAAGGCGACGCCGGCGGCGACCCTATGGGTCACCAGGGCCTTTACCTTGACCTTGCCGCCCTCGGGGCTGTGGACCCAGATCGTGGCGCCGTCGCGGATGTTGAGGTCGTTGGCATCGCGCGGATTGATCTCGCAAAACATTTGCTGCTGCAGCTCCGCCAGCCATTTGTTGGACCGCGATTCGTCGCCGCCGCCCTCGTACTCTACCAACCGTCCCGAGGTCAGGATGATCGGGAAATCCTTCGAGAAGTCGTTCTTCTGGATCGAGGCGATTTTGTCGGCAGCCGGTAGGCTTGCTTATCGGCGTAGGTCTCGTACTGCGGCAAGAGATCGCGCCGCGGCGTGTAGAGCGGCTCGCGATGCAGCGGCACCGGGTCGGGGAAGGTCCAGACCACGGTGCGTGCCTTGGCGTTGCCGAAGGGCGCGCAGCCGTGCTTGATGGCGACCCGCTGGATGCCGCCCGAAAGGTCGGTCTTCCAGTTGGTCTTGTCGCCAGCCACCGCCTCGATCGTCTTGCGTTCGACCTCGCTCAGGTCCTTGTCCCAACCGAGCTTCTTCAGCGCCGCCATGGTGAACTCGGGATAGCCGTCCTTCAGCTCCGAGCCGACCGAGTAAGAGCCCTCGGCGAGCAGGTTGTCGCCTTCGCGCTCGACGCCGAAGCGGGCCCGGAAGGTCAAGCCGCCCTCGGCCACGGGCTTGGAGGGATCGTAGAGGATCGGCGTCCCCGGGTGCCTCATCTCGGCTGTGCCCCAGCAGGGCCAGGGCAGGCCGTAGTATTCGCCGTCCGCGGGGCCGCCCAGTGCCCGCAACGTGGTCTTGTCGAAGGTCGCCTGGTTGGCCATGTGCAGCCGCAGCCGTTCCGGCGACTGGCCGGTGTAGCCGATCGTCCACATGCCGCCGTTGAACTCTCGGGTGATGTCCTCGACAAGCGGCGCCTCGCCCTCGACCTTGATCTGCTTGAACATCTCCTTCTCGAAACCGAGCTTCTTGGCGAAGAGGTACATGATGTCCTGGTCGGGCTTCGCCTCGTGTAGGGGCTCAATCACCTTGTCGCGCCATTGTAGCGAGCGGTTCGAGGCGGTGACCGAGCCGTAGGTCTCGTACTGGGTCGCCGCCGGCAGGACGTAGACGCCGTCCTTGCGGTCCGGGATCACGGCGGCGAAGGTCGGGACCGGATCGATGACCACCATCATGTCCAGCTTTTCCATCGCCTTCTTCATCTCCGGCAGGCGCGTCTGCGAATTCACCGCATGGCCCCAGAGCACCATCGCCCGGACGTTGTCCGGCTGGTCGATCTTGTCCTTCTGCTCCAGCACGCCGTCGATCCAACGCGAGACCGGGATGCCCTTCGACTCCATCAGCTTCTTGGAAGCGAAACGTCCCTTCATCCACTCGTAGTCGACGTCCCAGACCCGGCACCAATGCTTCCAGGATCCGGCCGAGAGGCCGTAGTAGCCCGGCAGGCTGTGCGAGAGGATGCACATGTCGGTAGCACCCTGGACGTTGTCGTGGCCGCGGAAGATGTTGGCCCCGCCGCCGGCGACGCCCATGTTGCCCAGCGCCAGCTGCAGGATGCAGTAGGCCCGCGTGTTGTTGTTGCCGTTGGTATGCTGGGTGCCGCCCATGCACCAGACGATGGTGCCGGGCCGGTTGTTGGCGAGCGTTCGCGCGACCCGGCGCAACTGCGAGCCCGGAACGCCGGTGACCCGCTCGGTCTCCTCGGGCGTCCACTTCTTGACCTCGGCCCGGATCTGATCCATTCCCCAGACCCGCTGGCGGATGAACTCCTTGTCCTCCCAACTGTTCTCGAAGATGTGCCAGAGGATGCCCCAGACCAGCGCCACGTCGGTGCCGGGACGGAAGCGAACGTATTCGTTGGCATGCGCCGCGGTACGGGTGAAACGGGGGTCGCAGACGATCAGCTGGGCGTTGTTCTGCTCCTTCGCCTTCAGGATATGCTGCACCGCCACGGGATGCGCCTCGGCCGGGTTGGAGCCGATCAGGATCATGGCGCGAGAGTTGTGCATGTCATTGTAGGAATTGGTCATTGCGCCGTAGCCCCAGGTGTTGGCCACCCCGGCGACGGTCGTCGAATGGCAGATCCGCGCCTGGTGGTCGCCGTTGTTGGAGCCCCAGAAGGCGTAGAACTTGCGGAAGAGGTAGGACTGCTCGTTGGAGAACTTGGCCGAGCCCAGCCAATAGACCGAATCCGGACCCGAGGCCTTGCGGATCTCGAGCATCTTGTCGCCGATCTCGTTGATCGCCTGGTCCCAAGAAACCTTCTTCCATTTGCCGCCCTCGAGCTTCATCGGGTACTTGAGGCGGCGTTCGTTGTGGGCGTGCTCGCGGACCGCGGCGCCCTTGGCGCAATGGCCGCCGAGGTTGAACGGGCTCTCGAAGCCGGGCTCTTGGCCGACCCAGACACCCTTGTCGACTTCGGCGATCACCGTGCAGCCGACCGAGCAATGGGTGCAGACCGATTTCACCTTGGTGATGCCGGCGCCGGCCCGAACTTGGGCCTCGGCCTTCTTGACGACGCCGAGTGGAACCGTCGAAGCCAGGACCGCGCCGCCGGCCGCCAGGCCCGAGCGGGCGAGGAAGGTGCGGCGGTCGACCGTCGGCCCCAGGACGCCGGCCAGGACCTGCTTCAGACGCGGGCCCTTGGCGATGCCATTCCGTTTCTTGGTCAGCATGAGTCTCTCCCAGATAGCAACGTCACCGTCCCGTCGGCTCCAGCCGCGGCCGGAACCGGTGGACGTTGGCGGTCGGCGCTAAAACTTGGCCAGATCGTAATAAGTGCGAACGTGCTCGGTCTCGCGATAGCCGCCCGTTTTGGCACGGTCTGTCGCGGTCTCGGCCTTGGCCCCGCGCGCGACGGTCGCGGCGGCGGCGCCGGCCACACCGGCGGCGGCTCCGGCTTTCTTGAAGAAACTCCGGCGATCGAGTTTTCCTTGCTTCGTGTCGCCCTTCATTCGACCCTCCCTGGATCGTCGTTGCGGCCGCGGGCAGAGTGCCGGCGGCCCAGACGGCCTCATGCCGCCATTTGAAACGCCTGCTTCTCGATGCTCATGAAGACCCGGCCGACGGTTGCGATCGTCGCGTAGAGCCGCGCCGAATCGGCCGCTTCCAGATCCTCGAAGAATCCTTCCCCCCAGGGGCCCAGATGGGTGTCGAAGAACCGCCGCTGCTCGGGCAGGCCGACGGCGCCGACGTCGAACCTGCCGGTGATGAGGCCGTGCATCATTTCGAGCAGGAAGCCAATGTGGTCCTCGGGTTCCTTGTTGCGCTCGCCATGGGCGATGCCGAGTCGCTCCATATCGCCGCGCAGCCGCGCCAGCGGCCTGTCGTTCAGGTTTCCGGTCAGGTAATAAGAAGCGTAGGGTAGGATCTCACCGCCCTGCCCTTGGCCGTAGAAGAGGGCGGTGTATTCGTCCTCGACGGCGGCAGCATCGACGGACAGGGCGGCCTCGGCCAACCGGCCGAGCGCGGTCCCCAACGGGCTGTCGTCCGACGAAAGGCCCCGCAACCGATCGAGCGTCGCCCCGTCGGTGGGCCTGACGAGCAAGTTCGCGAGCAAGGCGTAGAGACCGGCGCGCAGATTCTCAGCATCCGGCTCCGAATGCGCTTGCGCCTGATTTGGTTCCGCCCTGTCCTTCAAAGCCTTTGCCGCCTACCTCGTAGCGCGGGCCCCCCTAGGCCTGATCGGTGACCCAACTATAGGACAAGTTGCGCCCGCCGACAGTAAAGAATTCGAGACCAGCCTCCGCGCCAACCGCTGGCTCCGGGCTCAAGATCGATCCGCCTCGGGCTCGTCCGCTTCGCCGTCTTCGTCGGCGACCTCAGCCGATGCTGATTCACCTGATTCGCCATCGTCGACGTCGCTGTCGGTCGCGGCGGTCGTCGGTTCGGCCTCGGCCGCAATATCTGCGTCATTCCGGTGGTCGGTCGACTTGCTCCGCGCCGCCTCGTTGGGCGACTCTACGGTGGAAAGCAAGGTGTCGACGAGGTTGAAGTCCTCGTCGTAGTCGTTCAGGCCGTCGAGGTTGGCGAAGACGGGATCGCTCGCCCAGAGCTTGCGCAGCGCGGCCCGGGTCAGGACCTCCGGCACGCCGTCGGCGAGGAATCCCTTGTATTCCGAGTCTCGATCCAACGATTCGATCGCTGGCAAGCCGTAGTCGGCGGGGTTTGGTGGGGCCTCCGCGACCACGGTATCGTTCCCTGCGTCGGCGGGAGTCGATGCGGAGGACGCCGCTTCTGCAGCCGTTTCCGGTGCCGTGTCGGCGGGCGTCTTGGTCGGTTCCGGCAGGGCCGCGCCTCGGCCGCGGCGCTTCTCGTCGCGGCCCGTCCTGGCCGCCGCCTTGCGCCGCGACCAACGCGACAAGGCGCCTTCGTCGTCCTTCACCATGATTGTCCGCCGGCCCGACCGCCCCGGGGGCGAGTGCCGCCCGCCTCGTGCGCGGCACGCTTGTTTTTGCGCTTTTTGAAGGGGACATCGACGTGATGGGCTTCGACGAAGGCTTGCACCCAGGCGATCACCGGCTCGGGCATCAGCACGCCCTCGACGATCTCGTCGCCGCTCTCGGCATAGCCCATGGCTTCATGCGGGCAGGCGGTCAGGTGAAAGGGCTCGACCTCCGCCGCCTCGTCAGCGTCGCCAGGACGCAGGACGACGAAGACTTTCGGTGTCGGCTGACCGAGGTTGACTTTGTAGCCCTCGGTCTCGCCACGGTGGAGTTCGAGGGGCAGGTCGGCGGCGTGATAGCGGACCCAGCCCTCACCCCGGCCGATCTCATGCCAGGCCGGCATTGGCGGCGGATCAGCCACCACTGCGAACGGCCGCCAATCGTGTTCCTGCCAGGAAGAATTCAATTCGCGCCGCTCGACAACCACGCCGAGCGATAGGGTCACATCCGCCGACATCGTTCGCCTCCGGCCATTGTCGTTGGCC
>JASLMY010000290.1 GCA_030746295.1 Alphaproteobacteria bacterium
CGCCAGCATGAAGAGCAATATCCCGAGCTGGAGGCCGTTCAGGACCTGGATGATGAGGAGAGCCCAATCCATCGCCCGGAACACTCCCATCCGACGCCCGGCAAGAAAGCGGCGAGGGCGTCAGATGCCCTCGCCACCCGATCGATAACCAGGTCCGCCTAGAACTTGCAGTCCTTGGCGTAGACGTCTTGGTGCATCTCGTAGACCTTGCTGACAATCTTGGTCGTCCAGCGGCCCGCGCCGTCGATCGCCGCAATCCGCAGATAGAAGTCTTGAATCGGGAAGTGGTTGGGACCCATATTGAATTTGCCGCGGACCGACGGAAAATCAGCCTTCTCCATCGCCGCCCGCATGCCGTCCATGTCGCCGATGTGGCCGTCGACGGCCTCGACGGCGCTCTTGATGAAGAACATGGTGTCATAGCTCTGGGCCGCGTAGAAGGACGGATAGCGGCCGTACTTCTTCAGGAACGCGGAGACGAACTTCCTGTTTTGCGGCGTGCCCATGTCGGGCGACCAGAACTGGGTCATCAGCGAGCCCAGCACGCCCTTCATGCCGGCCTTCTGGAACTTCGGCAGGCTGAGCGCATCCACCGTGTAGACCGAATAGAGCGGCATCGATTTGTCGAGCCCGGCCTGCGTGTACTGCTTGATGAAGGCACCGCCGGCCTTGCCCGGATAGAAGACGAAGATCGCCTCCGCGCCCGAGGCCTTCGCTTTCGCGAGCTCGGCCGAGAAGTCGAGCTGGGCGTCCTTGCCCCACTTCGTCATGTCCTTGCCCTTGATCTCGCCTTTGAAGGTGCGCTCGACGCCGGCAGCCATGTTCTTACCCGCGGCGTAGTTGGGCGCCATGATGTAGATCGACTTCACGCCCCGCTGGTTCAGGACCTCGCCCAACGCCATCGGCGTCTGGTCGTTCTGCCAGGAGATGTTGAAGAAGTTCTTGTGGCAGAGCTTGCCGGCGAGCTGCGAGGGTCCGGCGTTGGCGCTGATCAGGAACTTGCCGCCGTCGAGCGCCGACTTCCTGGAAGCCAGAAGCACATGCGACCAGATGAAGCCGGTGACGAAATGCACGTCGGTCTGCTTGACCAGCTTATCGGTCTTCTGCTTGCCGATATCGGGCTTGAAGCCGTCGTCCTCGTAGCTGATCTCTACGTCCAGGCCGGCCATCTTGCCGCCGATGTGCTCGTAGGCCAGGTCGAAGGCATCCTTCATGTCGTTGCCGATGACGGCGGCTGGCGTCGTCAGCGTGGTGACGAAACCGATCTTCACCTTCTCCGCGCTTGCCGCCGGCGTCGCCGTCAAGGCAATCGCAGCGGCGAGGCCGATGAGTGTTTTCTGCATTTGCACGTCCTCCCTGTTGCCGGCGCGACGTCGCGCCGTGCGAACGTTGCGTCGATATTAGCGAAAGCCGCTGCATGGACAAAGGGGTGTGCGATCTCGGCTGGCGTGGGGGCATTTGCGTCACCGCTCGCGATCGGCTTGGATAGGGCCAATCCCCGCCGTCCGGCGGACCGTCAAGTCGAGGGAGGAACGATGAGCGATCTCAAGGAGTGGGTCGGCGTAGTCACGGGCTCGGCCACCGGTATCGGTGCCGCCACGGCACGGATGCTGGCGGCGCGGGGTGCCCGGGTCGTCGTCAACTACACCCGCAGCGAGGCCGAGGCGAACGAGACCGCCGAGGCTTGCCGTGCGGCCGGCGGCGAGGCCGTGCTCTGCCAGGCCAATGTCGCCGAGGATGCCGACTGCCGGCGCCTGGCGGAGACGGCGTTGGAGCACTGGGGCCGGATCGACGGCCTGGTCAACAACGCCGGCACCACCAAGATCGTGCCGCATGACGACTTGGACGGGCTCTCGGCCGAGGATTTCCAGCGGATCTACGCCGTCAACGTCGTCGGCCCCTTCCAGATGACCCGCGCCGTGACGCCGACAATGAAGGCGCAAGGCGCCGGCTCGATCGTCAACATCTCCTCGATCGCCGGCGTCGCCGGCATCGGCAGCTCGGTCGCCTATGCCGCCTCCAAGGGCGCGCTCAATACCATGACGCTTTCGCTCGCCCGCGCGCTCGGGCCGGAGATCCGGGTCAACACGGTCTGCCCGGGCTTCGTGCAGGGCCGCTGGCAGCAGCAGTGGCTGGGCGATGCCGGCTATGCCGAGCGGCTGAAGAGCGAGGAGGCGACGACGCCCTTGGGCCGCGCCGGCAGCCCCGACGACATGGCCGAGGTGGCGCTGATGTTCCTGTTGAGCTGCCACAACGTCACCGGCGAGGTGATTATGAGCGACAGCGGCCGCCACCTCGACTTCACCACCGCCAAGGCGCGTTAGGAGGCCTGAACCGCGGCCACGATTTCGTCGATCATGCGGCCAAGATCGTGGGTCGGCCGCCAGCCCCATTCCTCCTGCGCCCGGCTGTCGTCCAAGGGGCGGACGATGTCGGCCACCAGCGGTTGGATTTCCGGGTTCGGCTCGAAGTCGATCCGGGCCCCAGGCACTTTGGCCTTGACCGCGGCGGCCAGCTCGCCGGCGCTGGGCGTCGGCTTGGCGCCGTCGACGATGTAGTTGACGGCCCGGATCTGTTGCAGCGGCGCCGCGGCCAGTTGCACCGTCGCCGCCGCCGCCTCGGTGATGTACATGATCGGGATCCGGGTCTCGGGCGCCACCCAGATGGTGAACGGCTTGCCGCGGGCACATTCCTCGATGACCCAGGAGGTGTATTGCGCCACGCCCGGGTTGCTGACGCCGGGGCCGACCACCGAGGGATAGCGGATGCCGCGGAAGTCGAGGCCGTACTTCCGCTTGTAGAAGAGACCCATGTGCTCGCCGAAGACCTTGGTGGCGCCGTAGAAGAGGTGCGGGCGCTGGATCGTGGCATCGTCGATGGCACCGTCTGGCATGTCGTGGCCGTAGGTCCCGACGGAGCTGGAGAAGATCACCTGGCGGACCTCGAAGAGGCGTGCCGCCTCGAGGACGTGGAAGGTGCCCATGGCGTTCGACTGGATGGCACTCGCCGGGTCAGCATCGGACGGCACCGACAGCATCGCGCCCAGGTGGTAGATGCGCTCAGGCCCGGTCGTCTTCACCGCGTCGAGGACGTGGCTGTAGGTGCCGAGATCGCCGGCAAGGGCCGTCACCCGGCCGGCGAGGTCGCCGAGGCGCTCAGGGGAAGGGTTGCGGCTGAAGACGGCGACGTCCTTCTCGCCCTGGTCGAGGAGCATGCGGGCGACCTCGATGCCGACGAAGCCGGCGCCGCCGGTGATCAATGTAGCCATCTCGCCCGTCCTTCGGCTCGGTTGACGCTGGCTCAGTTTGGCGCATTCGGACGGGAGCGTCGACCGACGCTATCTGCGGCCGCGGTAGGTCTCGGGCGCCAGCTTGGCGAAAGCCAGGCCGACGACGATCAGCAACGTCGCCGCGACCACCAAGGCGCTCTCGGGGCTGACGACGTCGACGACCAGGCCCAGCGCGATCGGCCCAATGACGTAGCCGAAATCGCCGATCATGCGGAAGCTGCTCATGGCCGCGGCATTCATCCCCGCCGGTGCCGAGTCGGCGGCGTAGGCGGCGGGGGCGGCGCCGCCGATCGAGGAAGCAACGCCCCACAGCACGCAGGCGACCGTGAACCAGAGGTAGGAGGGGGCGACGCAGAACAGCAGTAGCGAGGCGCCAGAGATCACGGTGGCCGGCACGATAACCGCCTTGCGGCCGAAGTGGTCCACCAGCATGCCGGCGGGGTAGGCAACCAGCAGCCCCAGCACGCTGCCGAGCGCCAGGCCGATGCCGATCTCGGTGACCGAGAGGGCGAGGCGCACGCTGCCGAGGACGGGAACGATGTTGAAGAGGGCACCGGTACGCGCGACCGCGTTCATCAAAGAGATGATGCTGACGAGGACGAAGCCCAGCTGCTCGGTGAGGAGGCGTAGCTGGTCGATGAAGGCGGGGCGCTCGCGCCGCCCGCGCGCCGCACCGCCATGGGCCAGGTCGCGGCTCTCGGCGACCGTGAACCAGGCCAGTGTCGCGACCAGCAGGTTGGCGACGCCGTAGGTCCAGAACGGGGCCGCCAAGCCAAAATGGTCGGCCAGCAGTCCGCCGGGAAAGGGGCCGACGCCGACTGCGAACAGGAATACCCCCTGATAGATCGCCATCGTCCGGCCCCGCTCGGCGGGACGCGTGATGTCGGCCAGCACCACCTGTCCCGTGGTCAGGACCAGGCCGGCGCCGGCTCCGGCGACGAAGCGGGCGATGATGAACTCCGGATAGCCGTCGGCCGCCGCGCACCAGAAATTGCCGAGCGCCGAGACCAGGCCGCCCAGCGCCAACGTCGGCCGCCGGCCGAGGCGGTCGGAGAGCTGCCCTGACGGCACGGCGATGACGAAACGCGCCAGGCCATAGACTGCGATCGCCAGGCCGATCGCCGACGCCGAGACGCCGAACGATTTGGCGTAGAGCGGCAGCGAGGGCACGACACCACCGAAGCCGAGCTGGTTGACGGCGACCAGCACGCACATCCAGATGAGAACCCGCCGCTCGAGAGACATGGGTGTCGGGCCGCTCGAGCTCGCGCGGTCGGGCTCAGCCAGCGGTGAAGGCCTCGCCGTCGAAGCGCTCGCGGTGGGCGATCTCCTCGACCGAGCGGCGGCGGAGCTTGGTCAGCTGCTTCACCGGGCGGCCGACCGGAACCACGGCCGAGACCGCGTGGTCGTCCGGGATGCCCAAGAGTGCCTTCAACTCCGGCTCCTGGGCAATGGCGAGCGTGGTGATCGTGCCGCCGAAGCCGGCCTGCCGAACGCCCAGCAGCACGTTCCAGACGAAGGGATAAATCGAGGCGCCGCTGATCACGCCGACCCGGTCCAAGTCCTGGTCCATAGAGGCCACGAGCTTCAAGTCGACGACGAAGACCAACACCACCGAGGCCTCGCGCACCGGCTCCGTCAGCCGGCCGGGCGCCTTCGTCGCCGCGATCGCCTCGGCCGTCACCTTGGTCGGCAGCACCGCGTTCCAGGGGCTCTCGCCGGCCTTGGACTGGGCGACGTAGCGCTTTGCCGCAGGTGCGGCCAGCTCGGCCAGCCGATCGCGGGTCGCCTGGTCACGAACCACGACGACGTGGTTGCCCTGGCGGTTGCCGCCGCTCGGCGCGAAGCGCGCGTTCTCGAGGATCTCGTAAAGAACTTCGTCGGAGATCTCCTCGCCGGTGTAGTCGCGGGCCGCGAAGGTCGTCCGCATGGCGTCGTAGAGTTCCATGGCGCTGCCTCCCTCTTCGTTCTTGGTGGCGCGGCTCAGGCGCCTGGCTTTTCGATGAACTCGATGGTGACGCCGTCCGGATCGCGCAGGTAGACGACCCGGTTGCCGGCGTTCGGCCCCTTGTCGATGGTATAGGGGCTGCCGATCGGCTTGACCTGGTGGCGGGCCGCCGCGGCCAAGGCCGCGTCGAGATCGTCGACGTCGAAGGCCATGTGGGCGAAGCCGACGTCGCAGGGGCGCGAGCTGACCCGGCCCCGGTCGTCCGG
>JASLMY010000291.1 GCA_030746295.1 Alphaproteobacteria bacterium
GCGCCCGAGCTCGTCGCCGGGATCCGCGACTGGGGCATCGTCACCGACTTCATGGACACCGGTGCCGCCTGCCGCACCTATAACGTCCTTTTGCTGGAGGACCGGCGCGTCGCCGCCGCCTTGCTGCCGGTCGACTGATGGCGCCTAGGCCAAACGGAAAGGCCGGCGCCCGGAGGCGCCGGCCCGGTTCCGTCGTCGTCGCTCGGCTCAGAACAGGTTCTGCGCCGAGACCATGGCGAAGAGCATCGGTACCGACAGCAGCGTGTTGATGCGGCTGAACTGTCCGGCCGTCTTGGCCGAGGCCGCCTTGCTGTCGGCATCGGCCTCGACGATGCCCAGCGCCCGTTTCTGGTTCGGCCAGATCACGAACCAGACGTTGAACCACATGATGGCGCCGAGCCACATGCCGATGCCGATCATGGAGTGCTTGGCGACGCCGTCGGTGATGCCGAGGGCGATGGCGTCGACGATGTAGCCGTTGAGCCAAGCCAGGATCAGGCCGGTGACGATCGTGCCCATCGCCCCCCAGCGGAACCAGAACAGTGCCTTGGGCGCGATATGGCCCGAGACGGCAGGCTTCTGCTCGTCGGGGATGTTCGGCATGCTGGGCGTCTGCACGAAGTTGAAGTACCAGAGCAGGCCGATCCACATGACGCCGGAAAGCACGTGCAGCCATCTGAACAGGAACGGCCAGAAGTGCGCGTTCGAGAAGCCTTGCTGCCCCAGATAAAGCAGGAACAACACGACGGCCAGGACGACGCCGGCGATGACGGTATGCTTTAGGTTTGCGAGTAAAGCAGCCACTGATTTCCCCTTCCCTTGGCTGGTAGGTAACCCCATTTGGAGGATACCACCAACGGCCGCCCGCACCTAGTTTCGCGGTTCTCGCCACCGTCTGTCTTGCCCGGCTGAAACGAAAAAGGCCGGGGCATGCCCCGGCCTTTCCGCATCCGTTCGCCGTCTCAGCCGAGGTTGGCGGCGGCGAAGTCCCAGTTCACCAAGCTTTCGAGGAAGGTCTTGATGTATGCCGGGCGCAGGTTCTGGTAGTCGAGATAGTAGGCATGCTCCCAGACGTCGATGGTGACGAGCGGGGTCGCGCTGCCGGTGATCGGGGTCTCGGCATTGCCGGTCTTGACGACGCTGAGCGCATCGCCCTCGGCCACCAGCCAGGCCCAACCGCTGCCGAACTGGGTCGCCGCGGCCTGCGAGAACGCCTCCGCGAAGGCCTCGTAGCTGCCGAAAGAGGCGTCGATCCGGGAGGCCAGGTCGCCGGTGGGGGCACCGCCGCCGCCCGGTTTCATCGAGTTCCAATAGAAGGTGTGGTTCCAGACCTGGGCCGCATTGTTGAAGATGCCCGCCTTGTCCGGATTCCCGGCAGTGGCGCGCACGACTTCTTCCAACGACTTGTCCGCCAGATCGGTGCCCTCGACCATATTGTTCAGGTTGGTGACGTATGTCTGGTGATGCTTGCCGTGATGATAGCTCAAGGTGTTGCTGGAAATGTGCGGCTCCAGGGCCGTCTGCTCATAGGGAAGGGCAGGAAGTTCGAACGCCATGCCAAAGGATCCTCTACTGGGGAAAGGTCGGGTTGAAGGGAACCGAGTGATACTCAAACATATCGGTTCCGACAACAGCACGAGTACGGGTGTGACGAAAAAGGTGCCACTAACGGAAATCTCCTACTGCGTCGACGAGTTACGCCGACACGACCACGGCCGCTATCTGACCGCCACCGCCGCGGCGGCCGACAAGCGGGCCGCGCTCTTCGCCCTCTACGCCTTCAACCTGGAGCTGGCGAAGGCCACCGACGTCACCTCCGAGCCGATGCTGGGCGAGATTCGCCTAGAGTGGTGGCGCGAGGCCATAGTCGAGCTCTTCGAGGGGACGCCACGCCAGCACATGGTGCTGCTGGCCCTGGCGGACGCACAGGCGCGGAAGCGGCTTCCCCGCAGCGAGCTCGAGGCTTTGATCGAGGCCCGCATCGTCGACCTGCAGGCCGAGTGCTACCCCGACATGGGTGCTCTGGTCCACCACGCCGAGGAAAGCGCCGGCCGCCTGGCGATGTTGGCGCTGGAGACCCTTGGGCGAACCAACGCCGACACCCGCGACGCGGCTTGGAACGTCGGAACCGCCTGGGCCTTGGTCGGCCTGATGCGGGCGGTCCCCTACCATGCCGAACGGCGGCGACTATACCTGCCGATCGACCGGCTGGAGGCACACGACCTCTCGCCCGATGATGTCTTCAGCCGGCACGTCGGGCTGGCGCTCGGCGGCGTCGTCGCCGAAGTGCTGGCGCTCGCCAGGCAGCGGATCGAGGCGGCGCGGCTCCGTTGCCCCAGGCCGCCCAGGTGGGCCTTACCGGTGCTGCTGCAGGCCCCCCTGGCCGAAGCTTACGCCCGTCGTCTGGCCAAGCAAGGGAATGATCCCTTCCGGGGCGAGGTCGGGCTCGGTGAGTTCTGGCCACCGCTTCTGATCGCCTGGTGCCATCTGCGCGGCCGGTTTTGAGCGGGACTCACCCCTGGGACACTGCCTCCCCGCGGAGCCATGACTCGAGGTCGTCGAGGGCCCGCGCCGAGAGGGCGGCGCGCCGCTCTTTCCGCCGGACCTTGCGGCCGAGCGGCGGGAAGAGGCCGAAATTGACGTTCATGGGCTGAAAGGTCTTGGCCTCGGCGCCGCCGGTGATGTGGGCGAGCAGGGCACCGAGCGCGGTCGTCTCCGGGGGTGGCACTGGTGCCCCGCCAAGCCGCTCGGCGGCCGCGAAGCGGCCGGTGAGGAGGCCGATGGCGGCGCTCTCCACATAGCCCTCGACGCCGGTGATCTGGCCGGCGAAGCGAAGCCGGGGCTGGTCCCGCAACCGACAGCTCGCGTCCAGGAGCGCGGGGCTGTTCAGGAAGGTGTTGCGGTGGATGCCGCCGAGGCGCGCGAAACGGGCGTCCTCGAGGCCGGGGATGGTACGCAGAATTCGGCTCTGTGCGCCGTGCCGTAGTTTGGTCTGAAAGCCGACGATGTTGTAGAGCGTCGCCAGTGCATTGTCCTGGCGTAACTGCACCACGGCATGCGCCTTGACTTCGGGTGCATGCGGGTTGGTCAGGCCGACCGGCTTCATCGGCCCATGGCGCAAGGTCTCAGGGCCGCGCGCCGCCATCACCTCGATCGGCAGGCAGCCCTCGAAGTAAGGGGTCTCGCGCTCCCAATCCTTGAACCCGGTGGCCTCGCCGTCGAGTAGCGCCTGGACGAAATCCTCGTACTGAGTCTGGTCCAGGGGGCAGTTGATGTAGTCCTTGCCGTCGCCGCCGGGCCCAGCCTTGTCGTAGCGCGATTGGTACCAGGCCTTGGAGAAGTCGATCGAGTCCTTGTAGACGATCGGCGCGATGGCGTCGAAGAAGGCGAGCGACTGCTCGCCGGTCAGCCCCTGGATCGCCTCGGCGAGCGCCGGCGAGGTGAGGGGGCCGGTGGCGATGATGACCTGGTCCCAGTCCTCGGGCGGCAGGCCCGGCACTTCCTCGCGCTGGATATCGATCAACGGCTCCGCCTCCAGGGCCGCCGTCACGCCGGCCGAGAAGCCCTCGCGGTCGACCGCCAGCGCGCCGCCCGCCGGCACTTTGTTGGCGTCCGCGACGGCCAAGATCAGAGAGCCGGCCCGGCGCATCTCCTCGTGCAGCAGGCCGACGGCGCTGGTCTCGGCATCGTCGGAGCGGAAGGAGTTGGAGCAAACCAGCTCGGCGAGGCCGGCGCCCTGATGCGCTTCGGTGCCGCGGACGGGGCGCATCTCGTGGAGCCGCACCGGCACGCCCCGCCTGGCGGCCTGCCAAGCGGCCTCCGAGCCGGCGAGGCCTCCGCCGACGACGTCTATGGGCAGCCGCTCGTGCATGCGTTCCTGGATCCCGTTCCCTGTTCGTAGATAGGACTGCCGGGTGGCGGTCTGCAAGCCCGCAGCCTAGTCTGCGTGTCGACGTTTTTCGAGGGTGGTGAGAGGCGATGGAGAACGGCGCGGCCGGACAGTTGGGGCAGCGAACGCCGATTGACGATCTCATCCTCGACCGCCGTCTGGACGAGCTGGCGCAACGGATCGCCGATCGCCCCGAAATCGGAGACCGGATCGCCCGGGCTCGGTCGGTCGACGCCCTACAATCGGCCTTCGCCTACGTCGTCGGCGAACTCGGCATCGAGATCGCGCCCGAGGCGCTCGCCCGGCACCTGGAGTTGCTGCTCCGGGTCGAGCCTGCCTACTACCACGTCAAGCCCAGCGTCGGCTTCGACCTCGCCGAGCTGCCTTGGCGCCTTCGCCTCCAGGTCGGCCTCGCCTTCATCGCCAGCCGCCTGGCGATACCGTTCGACACGCCACCGCCCTTCGGCCGCCCCTTGGGCTGGCTGCTGCGCCTCTTGCCAAGGCCCAAGGGCGAGACCGAGCCGGCCGAGGTCGACGACGCAGCGCTGGATTGGATTCGGCCCTACAGCGCGGCGGAGTGCGCCGCCATGCGGGCTCGCTTCGATGGTCTCGGCTCGGAGACCTGGCGTCTCCACATCGATTGGGAGGACCAGGATCACGGTGCCGAAGTCTACGACCTGGCGAAGCACGGCCGCCAGGCGGTCGACTCCGGCTATCTGAAGTGCGCGCTCGCCAGCCACGAGCGCGCCGCCCGGATGCTCGGACGCAGGCTGACTGCGGATGCCATCGAGGTCCTGCAACGCGTCGGCATGGAGCACAACCTGCGCCGCGGCCGCACGATCGCCGTCGCCTACCATGCCAGCCCGCGCGACCTCTGGCGCCTGGCCGAGCTCTCCGAGCCCGGCGCCCTCGACGAGGTGCCGCCACGCTGTCTCAGGCAGTTCAAGCACCGGTGCTTCGAGGCCATCGCCTTCGATCATCTGGTCAACCGGGACCGGCAGGCCTTCGAGCGGGACAATCCCGAAATCGCCGCAATCATCTGACGCAAGCACGGCGGCTGGCCCGAAATCACGCCGGCGTTCCTCGATGCCGAGTTTCTGCGCTTCGAGGTCTGCTATTTCGACCGTCCCTATGACGCGGGCATGATCAAGGCCAAGCTCGACGCGCGGCTCGCCGAATTCTACCGCCGCATGCGGGACTTGGACGATGCCAAGCGTGTGCTGCCGGAAGCGGGGTGCCGTTCGGCCGGCCAGTCCGACCCGGCCCTGACGCGGATCGTCGACGACCAGCTCATGGAGATCACCCGCCTGGTCAAGTGGCTGGAGTACTGCCGGCCCTTCTACGACGGCAATACGCGCAACAACATCCTGATCTTGAACAAGCTCTTGGTCGAGTACGGCTTCGTGCCGGCGATCCTGGCCCAGCGCAACGACGCGCCCTTCTTCACCGACGGCGACTGGTGTCACTACATCCGCGAGGGCATGCGGCGCTGGCACTTGCTGTCGTGCTTGAGACAGATGGGCCTGCTCGCCCCGGTCTTGGCCTTTCGAGCCACCTGGGAGGCGGACCCCGGCATCGACTATGCGCGGGC
>JASLMY010000292.1 GCA_030746295.1 Alphaproteobacteria bacterium
GGGCCGGACGAGACCGGATGGGGCGCCGAGACGTTCGCCCAACCGGGCGGCGAAGTCGGCATAGGAACGATCCTCGCCGCCGCTCAAGTGAAAGATGCCGGGCTCGCCGGCGGCCAGCAGTCGGGCCACCATCCGGCAGACGAGGTCGAGCGGCACAGGCGCCAGGTACATGTCGGTGAAGGGCGTGATCGGTTGTCCTGCCGCCAGTGCCGTCACCCATTCGCCAACCAGCGGGTCCTCGGGCGCCAGCACCTTGGAGAGGCGCAGGATCGCCCCCCTTGGCCCGAGGCCGCGGATACCCGCCTCGGCCAAGGCCTTCTGCCGACCGTACTCGGTCAGCGGCGAGACCCCGTCCTCGCGATGCCTGAGCGGCCGACTGCCGTCGAAGACCTTGTCGGTGGAGAGTAAGAGGACCTGGGCGCCGCGTGCCGCCATGGCCTCGGCAACTCGGATCGTGCCCTCGACATTGACGCGAGCAGACCCAAAGGGATCGTCCTCGCAAGCCCCGAGCCTGGCTATCGCCGCCGTCAGCACGACGGCCTCGGCGGCCGGTAGCGCGTCGAGCGATGCCGTCGGATCGGCAAGATCGAGATAGGGCCGGCGTTCGTCCGGCGCCTCTCGCCGACGCGTCGTCGCCCGGACCTCGATGCCGAGCCCCTCTAGATGCGCGACCAGGGCCCGGCCGATCCGGCTGTCTCCGCCGACGACCAGGACCGGACCCGCCATCGTTATGCCGCGCGCTTGGCGCAGCAGAGCGCCAGATAATAGTGCGCCATCGGCCAGAAGCCGGTGTGCACCACCTCGTCGTTCATGGAAAAGATAAAGACGTTGTGGAAGTGGCGGCGCATCAGCGCCTCGAGCTCGGGCGCATGCTTGCAGTTGATGTGGCCGACCCGGCTCTGCGGCGAGGCATGATCCTGGCTCGAAAGCGAGGGCATGCCGACGATCAGGACGCCGTGCGGTCCGAGCGAGGCGGCGGCGTTGGCGACGAAGCGGTCCTCGTCGGTGGCGGGGATGTGCTCCAGCACGTCCAGGCTGTAGGCGGCATCGAAGCCGTCGCCATAGGGTGCGGTCAAGAGGTCGTGCACCGCCGCTTCGAGGGGCCAGTCGGGACTCATGCGTTCGCGGACGTCGGCGATGAAGACGGGGTCGATGTCGATGGCGTGGATCCGGCCGACCTCCTGCTGGACGATCCGGGTCGCGAAAGCGTCGGCACAGCCGATCTCCAGCACGGCATCGGCGCCGCTCAGCATCTTGGCGACGAACTTGTAGCGGGCCAGCACGAAGGCCAGGCGCTTGGGGTCGTCGTGCCAGACCTGGTTGCTCATCACGCCGAAGCGGGCGATGCCGACCTCCTCGGCGAGGCGGAGACAGTCCTCGTACTGAACTTCCTTGGTCCTGGCGCTCATGGGCTTGCTCCCCGCCCTCTCACTCGAAGTAGATGCAGCCATAGTCACCGTCGTAGCCGGCCTGGGCAAAGGCGAACTCCCACTCGTCCGGCATCATGAAGGCACGGCAGGTAAGCTGCCAGTAGAGTAGGTTCGCCTTCTCGGATTCGTTGCGATAGCTCTCGATGGTGACGTGCTTGGCGCCGCGTCCGACCCGCTCGATCTCGGCCAGCGCGCGCTGTAGCTCGTGGTTCTTCAGATTGTGCAGCGTCGTGATCGAGTAGACGAAGTCGAAGCTGTCGTCGGGCCAGGGCAGTTCTATGGCATTGCCGACGCGAAGCCGGTCCCTCACCTCTTCCTTGGCGTTGGCGATGGCGTATTCGGAGACGTCGATGCCGGCGACCTCGGCCCCTTCCGGCGCCTGGGTGAACTCGTAGAGGAGGAAGGCCTTGCCGCAGCCGACGTCGAGGATCCGTGCTCCCGGCCGCAGCCCATAGTGCTCGATCATCGCCTCGGCGACGACCCGCCAGCGGCCGTCGTAGCGATAGCCGCGGTAACCGAAACACCGCTCGCCGTCCCAATAGTCCCGGCCATAGCGGATCGCGACCTCGGCGCACTCGGCCTTTTCGTGATCCACGACGCGCTGAACGTAGTCGCGTTTGGTGGCGGTGTGCAGCCGCCCGACGAAATCGACGTAAGCCATCGTCCTACCCCAATGTGGCCGAGGTGGCTGCAAAGTGGTCGACGAGGAAGATATCCTCGAGCCGGGCCACGTCTTCGAGGTTCCTCACCGCCATACCCTCCAGCGCACCGTGCAGGTCGGCGCCGGCAGCGAAGATCCGCTCGTAAAGCCGTTGGCGCTTCTCGGCCCGCCTCGGCAGCATGAAGAGCGAGAAGGCGATGACGCCTTGAATCTCGTCCAGTTCCCCCAGCACCGTCTCCAGGTTCATGTAGCAGCCGTCCATGGCGTATTCGGTGGCACTCAACAGGTAGTCGAGGCTGTTGCGCTGCGCATAGTCCCGGATCACCAGGTTCTGCACGTGCTGCGGCCAGGTTTGCCCCCGGACCGGGCGCGAGGCGATGTAGCCGCGGTGACCGAAGCGGTTACTCAACGAACCCTCCCGGCATCTCGTAGCTCATGCCGACGCGGCTCGCCGCACGGATAGTGATCGGCTCGAAGAACTCGCCCAGCCGCTTGCCGGCATAGGGCGAGAAGAGGCTCTTGAAGCGGCAATTCATCGACCAACGGCTCTCGGCCTCGGCGTTGACGACGTTGCCGTGCATCAGATTCTGATTGAAAAGCAGCACCGATCCATAGGGCACGTCGAGCCAAACGAGGTCGTCCTCGACGGCGCGAAAGAGATCGTCGGTGCTCTTATCCTGAAAGCGGGCGAAGTCGGCCTCGTGGCGGCGCTCGGCCTCGGGCGACAGCAGGAACATGCTCTTCGTCCGATAGCTGTCCACCAGCGGCAGCCAGACCACGGCCTCGAAGGGCGAATCCCCGTCCCAGACGTCGGCATGCACGGCCAGCAGGGCGCTGGCATCGGACGGCATCTGGATCGACAGGTTGAGGCGGCGCTGCATCGCTAGCTCGTTGCCGACCAGGCATTCGAGCGCCCGGCGGGCGAGGCTGAAATAGGCCTGCCGACTCCACGCCGGCGCATTGATGCCGTTGATCACGGCGAGCCTGAGCGCGTTCAACGCCTCCGCCGTCACCTGGTGATGGATGCCGTTCAGGAAGGCGTCGCCGTCTTCGGGCTCTGCCGCGCCGAGATGTGCCGCCGCCAAACGCGCGATCTCGTCTCGCAAGCGGTCCAGCGCCGGCCGATCGGCCACGGGCAGGACGACGTGGCCGTCGTCCAGGAAGCGGCGGCTCAAGGCCGCCTCCTCCGCGTCGAGGAAACCCGCTTGTGCGTCGGCCAGGTTCATGCTGCGGCCCGCTCGGCGAAGAAGGCGGCGACGCTGTCGGCGATGCCGGGGCCGTCGAGGCCGAAGTGGGCCAACAGCTCGTCCTGACTGCCGTACTTGTCGGGGAAGCGGTCGGGCAGGCCGAGGCGCAGCAACGCCGGTCCCGATCCGGGCCAACCGTCGACCAGTAACTCGGCGACGGCGCTGCCGAGGCCGCCGACGAGCGTGTGCTCCTCGACGGTGACGATCGCCGCCACCTGGCCGGCCCAGTCGCGGATCGCCACCTCGTCCAGTGGCTTCACCGTATGCGCATGCAGGACGCCGCAGTCGATTCCCTGGGCCGCCAAGCGCTCGGCTGCCTGCAGCGCCCGCGTCGTCGCCACGCCGGTGGTGACGAAGAGGCAGTCGCCAGGCTCGCGCAGCAGGATCGCCTTGCCGATATCGAAGCCGAGTTCGTCCTTCGAGATCACTTCGTCACCCCCCTTGGCGAGGCGGATGTAGCAGGGCCCATCGAGCTCCGGCGTCCGGGCCATGAAACGCTTCATCTCCTCGGCGTCCGATGGCGCGACGATGGTCATGCGGGGCAGCGCCCGCATGATCGCGATGTCCTCGGTCGCCAGATGCGTCGGCCCCAGCGGGGCGTAGACCAGTCCGCCGCCGTTGCCGATCAGGCGCACCGGCAAGTTGTGCATGCAGAGGTCGACCGCGATCTGCTCGTAGCAACGCCGGGTGATGAAAGTGGCGATGGTGTTGACGAAGGGGACGTAACCCTCCAGCGCCAGGCCCGCCGCCAGGCCGATGATGTTTTGCTCCGAGACCCCTTCCATGAAGAAACGCTCGGGCATCTCGTCGCGGAAGGCGGCCAACGTGCCGACGCCGAGGTCGGAGCCGACGAAGACGACGCGGTCGTCCCGCTTGGCGAGCTCATGGACTTGGTCGAGACAGGTCTTGCGCATCGCTCAGGCCTCTATCGCTGCGGCGATCCGGTCGTATTCCTCGTCCGGGATCTTCGATTTGTGGTGCCAGTCGAGATTGTTCTCGGCGAAGTCGACGCCCCGGCCCTTGACCGTGTGGCAGATGACCGCGTTGGGCCGGCCGGCGGCGAAGGGCAGCTCGGCAAAGGTCCGGCCCAGTGCCGTGACGTCGTGGCCGTCGACCTCGCGGGTGACGAAGCCGAAGCTCGTCAGCTTGTCCCAGAGCGGCTCCAAGTCGAGGACCTCGGCCGTTGCGGCGTAGGACTGATGCTTGTTGTAATCGACGATGAGGCAGTAGTTGTCGAGGCCGTGTTTGGCCGCCGTCATCGCCGCCTCCCAGACCGAGCCCTCGTTGATCTCGCCGTCGCCGGTGACGACGAAGACGCGCCAGGCAGCGCCCCGCATGCGCCCGGCCAGGGCCATGCCCAGGCCAATCGAGGGGCCGTGGCCCAGCGCCCCGGTCGAGGCTTCGACGCCCGGTATCTTGTTGGCGTCGGGGTGGCCGCCCAGAATGCCGTCGTGAAGACAGAAGCGGTCCAGCTCCGCGGCCGGGAAGAAGCCCTTGTCGGCCAGAATCGCATAGAGGGCGAGGCAGCCGTGCCCCTTGGAGAGCAGGCAACGGTCGCGGGCCGGCCAATCCGGCAGCTCGGGCCGAACCGTCATCACCTCGTCATAGAGTACGCGCAGGATCTCGATTGCCGAGAAGGCCGAGCCCAAGTGACCGCGGCCGCCGCCGCGCATGCCGCGCACGGCCAGGTGTCGCAAATCGCGGCTGCGGCGATCTAGGCGTTTGGCGGTGAAATGCGTCTCGATCTCGCGCCGCAGGCGGGCCGGTTCAGGCATCATGGTCGAGGGCTCCTTGGATCTCGATGACGTGGGCCAGCATCGCTTTCGCCTTTGCGAGTTGGCGGTTTTGAATCTGCTCACGGATGCCCCCGTCCCGGGCGTAGGCCT
Source organism: Alphaproteobacteria bacterium (assembly GCA_030746295.1). The sequence goes on from JASLMY010000292.1 coordinate 5,225, forward strand.
GGCGTCGCCACGCCCCAGGCAGAAAGGCGTTCAGCAAAATCAAGCACCAACGCAGCCCATAGAGCGGGTAGAGCAGGTCGAGACGGGCCGCGAACGTAGACTCGTCGTGGAACATCCGGGCGGCGCCGTTGCGGAAACGCCGCTTCAGTGGCTCCGACAACCGCATCCCGGGATGCAGCAGAAAGTCGGCGACCAGCTTCACGGGGTC
>JASLMY010000293.1 GCA_030746295.1 Alphaproteobacteria bacterium
CGGGCTACATCGAGGGCCACGCCGAGAGCGTCGTCACCAGCGACCCCGATTCCTCCCGCTTCGAGCGCGGCACCCGCATCTTCCACCAGAAGTTCGGCTACGGCCGCATCAAGGCGATCGAGGGCAACAAGCTCGAGATCGACTTCGAGAAGGCCGGCACCAAGAAAGTCATCGACAGCTTCGTCGAGCCGGCTTGAGGCCGGGTGCCGATGGCGCGGGCGCAGGCGAATGGCTAGACTCCCTCCGTTCTCGGCCAATGGGGACGGGCATCTGGACAAGGGGAGGTGGCGGCCATGAGATCGAGTGTCGTCGGCGGCGTCTGCATGGCGCATGCGCCGCAGTTCTTCACCCTGCCCGAGACCGAGGACAAGGCCACCGTGGATCGCGTTCGCGGCCTGGCGGAGGAGAACGGGCGTCGGCTCGCGGCGTTGATGCCGGACGCCACCGTCGTCATCGCCAACGACCACGCCAACCAGTTCCTGCTCCGTTGCGTGCCGACTTTCGCGCTGCACCGGGGTCCGGAGGCGGTCGGCGCCTTCGCCGGCCGCGAGTTCCGCTACGAGGTCGCGCACGAGACGGCGACCGAGCTGATCCGCTATCTCCAGGACGAGGGCTTCGACCCGGCCTTCACCTCCGACGCGGCGCTCGACTACGCCTTCGGCATCCCGCTCACCTTCTTGGGGCTGAAGGGACCGATCATCCCGCTCTACGTCAACGCCTACGTGCCCCCGCAGCCCCGGATCGAGCGTTGTTATCGCCTCGGCCAGGCGATCGAGCGGGGGCTCCGCGCCCTCGGCGTCCGGGTCGCGGTCGTCGCCAGCGGCGGCCTCTCGCACTATCCCGGCACCGACCGCTATTCCAGCCCCGACACGGCGTTCGACGAGAAGCTGATGTCGGAGCTCGAGACCGGCAATCTGCGCTGGCTGCTCTCCCTCGACGATCGGCGCCTCGACGAGACCGGCAACATCGAGCTCCGCTGCTGGGCTGTCGCCGCCGGCATGCTGGGCGAGCGCAAGCCCGACATGACCTCGTTCGATCCCTCCTGGCACCACAACTACGCGACGCTCGCCTGGTACACGGCCCCCGAGGAGAGCTTGGCGGAGCCGCACTACCCGGCGATCCGGGCCGACCGCGTGCGCATCAGCGCGGCGCTGCACGAGCTGGCGAACGATGCCGAGGCCCGCGCCCGCTATCTCGCCGATCCCGGCACTTTCGCCGACGCCCATGGGCTGACGGCGGAGGAACGCGGCGCCCTCATCGAGATGGAGGAGGCCGGCATGCGCGCCCTCGGCGTGCACCCCTTCCTGCCCTTCATGGCCCGCCTGCAGCTCGACCGCCAGCGCGGCGGCGACGGGTGAGGAAGCGCCGCGCCACTGCCGCCCGGACGGGCAGGCCGGCGGGCGGGCTCGCCCGTGACCTTCGCGTCGTCCGACGCCACCTCGACAAGGGGCGGCTCGACAAGGCGGCCGCACTGCTGGGAAAGGTCGTCGCTGGCTACCCCGACAGCGCCGAGGCCCGGACGGTCATGGGCCGGGTCCTGGCGGCGACGGGGCGGCGGGCCGAGGCCATGGCGGCATTCGAGCAGGCTTGCGCGCTGGCGCCGTCGGCGGTGGAGCCGCTGTTGCGGTTCGCGCGCTTGGCCTACACCGCCCGCGCCGTGCCCCGAAGCGAGGCCCTTCTCGTCGCCCTCGACGCCTGTTTCGTCGGCGCCGAGGTGCCGCCGACCGACCGGCCGGAGGCGGCGGCGCGCGAGATCGCTCGCCTGATGGGCACGCAACTGGCCGGCCGGCATGACCTGGAACGGCAATGCCTCGCGCTCTACCAGGACGACGGCGGCGAGGACACCTTGCCGGCGGACTTGCTGGCGCGGCTGGCCGCGGACCGTCTGCTGGCCTTCTATCTCGCCACCTTCGTCAACGTCAGCCCCGGCATCGAATTCGCTATGACCCTGGTCCGTCGCCGCTGGCTCTTGCAGGCCGAGGGGGTCGCCGGGCCGGATCGGCTGGGCTTCCTCGCCAGCCTGGCGCTGCAATGCGCCGCCAACGAATACGCCTGGCATGAGACGATGGCCGAGACCCAGGCGATCGCGGCGCTGGAAGATGAGGTCCAGACAGCCGCTGAGGTCCCTGTGGAGCAACTGCTCCTCTACGCCCTCTACCGGCGACCGGCGAGGCTCGCCAGCGCCGAGACCCTCGCGGCGGCAGCGGCGACTTGGCCCGAGGCGCTGCAACCGTTCGCCGAGGAGACGCTGCACCGGCCGTTGGCCGAGCGCGCCTTGGCGGCGGAGATCCCGCGCCTGACCGCCATCGACGCGGATTCCGAGGCGGTGAAGGCCCAGTACGAGGCCAACCCCTATCCGATCTGGCGCCACCTTCGAAGCCCGCCGCCGGAGAGCTTCGCCGGCTTCGCCCGGCGTCATTTCCCGGGCCAGCCCTTGCCCTGGCTCGGCAAGGCCGGCAAACGCCTGCTGGTGGCCGGCTGCGGCACCGGGCGTGAGCCGATCGGCTACGCCGCCCGTTTCACCGATCTCGACGTGCTCGCCGTCGACCTCTCCGCCGCCAGCCTGGCCTACGGCCTTGCTCGAGCGAGGGAACTCGGGGTCGAGCGGGTCGCGTTCGCCCAAGCCGACATCCTGGGGCTGGCGGGGTGCGACGACCGCTTCGAAGTCATCGCCTCGCAAGGCGTGCTACACCACATGGGCGATCCCGAGGCGGGGCTGGCGGCGCTGGTCGGCCTCTTGGCGCCGGGTGGCCTGATGCGTCTCGGCCTCTATAGCGAGCGCGGCCGCTCTATCGTGGTTCGCGCGCGAGAGGCCATTGCCGAGGCCGGCCTTGAGGCGACGGCGGTCGATATGCGGCGCTTCCGCCACGAGGTCTTGAGCCGCGCCGAGGCGCATCCGCTCCGCGACCTCTTGCTCACCGGCAACGACTTCTACTGCCTGAGCGGCCTGCGCGATTTCCTCTTTCACGTCCGCGAGCACCGCTACCGCCCCCGGGACCTCGAGGCGCTGCTGGAGCGTCAGGGGCTCGAATTCCTCGGTTTCGAGATCGGTCATGCCGGCAAGCGGGCGCGTTACCTCGAAGCGAACCCGAAGGACCTAAAGATGCGCGACCTGGCCGCGTGGGAACGCTTCGAGGCGGCCCATCCCGCCATGGTCGAGGGGCTCTACCGGTTCTGGTGCTGTCGGGCGGACGCCGGATGACGGTTCTGGAAGGCTGGATGTGGCGGGCGCGACGGCCGGGCGGTGGAGCTCCGGACGAGGCCCGCTGCTGGCGCCTCGCCTTCGTCGTGCCGCGTCTTCACCTGCCGCCCTTCGAGGACGCGCTCGCCGAGGCGGCGGCGCTGCTGACGACCGAGATTCCGCCCGGCGCGCGCTGGCGCATCGAGGCCCTGTTCCAGGAGGCGCCGGACCGGGCCGAGTGGCAGGCACGCCTAGACCGGGTCGCGGCGACGGCCGGCCTGCCGCCGCCGGCCCTGGAGATCGGCTTGATGCCGGATGTGGATTGGGTGGCGCGCTCGCTTGCGAATCTGCCGCCGGTCCGCGTCGGCCGGATCTTCGTCCACGGCGCCCACGACCGCGAGCGGGTGCCGGCCGGCGTCCACGCGCTGGAGATCGAGGCGGGCCGCGCCTTCGGCACCGGCCAGCACGAGACCACGCTTGGCTGCCTGGAGGCGCTGGACCGGCTGGCGAAGCGGCGCCGCTTTCGCCGCGTCCTCGATCTCGGCGCCGGCTCCGGCGTCCTCTCGCTCGCCGCCGCCAAGCTCTGGCGGGTGTCCGTCCGCGGCGGCGACATCGACCCGGACGCGGTGGCGATCGCCCGCGACAACGCTCGCCTGAACGGCCTCGCCCAGCTGACACGGTTCGTGGCGGCGGACGGTATCGAGCATCCGTTGCTGCGAGAGAGTGCGCCTTACGACCTGGTGCTCGCCAACATCCTGGCCGGGCCGCTGGTCGAGCTGGCACCGGCGATCCATCGGGTCACGTCGACGAATGCCGTCGTCGTCCTCTCGGGCCTGCTGGCAAAGCAAGAGCGCCGCGTGCTGAGCCCGTACCGAACCCTCGGCTTCGTGCTCTGGCGTCGGATCCGGCTCGGCGACTGGCCGACCCTGGTCCTGAGCCGCGGCCGCGTCAGCCGCTCGGACGCGCCTGGCGCCTGGAGAGCATGAGAACGCCGCCGTAGACGACCACGGTGCCGATCGCGGTGACGGCGTAGCTGAAATGGCTCGGGTAGAGGAAGCCGGCGGCGCCCAGGAACAAGAGGCTGCGGATCACCGGGCCGACGCGGCCGACGCCGTAGAGGTAGCCCTCGAAGCCGGTGGCCATCAACACGACGGCGACGGTGCAGGCGGTCACCGTGGCCATGACGTCCAGGGGCTCGCCGCGCAGGATCAGTGCCGGCGTCAGCACCAGGATGAAGGGCAGGATGAACTTGATGGAGCCGAGCCGCATGGCTGTGAAGGCCGTTTCCATCTGCTTCGAGCCGGCGATCACCGAGGCGGCGACGGCGGCCAGTGCCACCGGTGGCGTGATGTAGGACAGCATTCCCCAATAGAGAATGAAGAGGTGGCTCGCGATCGGGTCGAGACCAAACTCGATCAGGGCCGGGCCCATGACGATGGCCAGGAAGATGTAGCAGGCGCTCACCGTGACGCCCATACCGAGGAGGAAGCTGGTGACCGCGCCCATGATCAGCAAGAGCCAGAGATTGCCCTCGGCGATGCCGACCAGCTCGCGGGAAAAGGCGCCGCCGACCCCGGTAAAGGCGAGCGAGCCGACGATCACCCCGATCCCCGCGAGGATTGCGATGATGTTGGAGATGGTCTTGGTCGACTCGATGACGAGAGCCATGAACTGGCGCAGGTCGAAGCGGTTCTTCTTGCGGAAGATGGTCGCCGACACCAGCAAGGCGATGGTCGCGTAGTAGGGGGCATAGAGCTCGAGACGGGCGACGACCAGCAGATAGACCAGCAAGGCGAGACTGAAGAGATAGAACCAGCCTTGCTTTAGGGTCTCCCACATGCTGGGGATCTCCGCCGCCGGCTGGCCGCGCAGGTCGTTGACGGCGGCGTAGCAGTCGACTTGCAGCAAGAGCGCCACGTAGAACAGGATCGAGGGCACCGCGGCGGCAATGACGATGTCGCCATCGGGGATGTTCAAGAACTCCGCCATGATGAAGGCGACCGCCCCCATGACCGGCGGCATCAGCGTGCCGCCGGTCGAGGCGCAGGCCTCGACCGCGCCGGCATAGGAGGCCGGATAGCCGGCCCGCTTCATCGTCGGGATCGTCAGTTGGCCGGTCGTCACCACGTTGGAGATGACGCTGCCGCTCAACGAGCCGAAAAAGCCGCTGGAGACGATCGCGATCTTGGCCGGGCCGCCGCGGCTAGTGCCCAGCATCGCCGCCGCGAAGTTC
>JASLMY010000294.1 GCA_030746295.1 Alphaproteobacteria bacterium
GGCGTCGTCTTGATGGCCCGTCTCGCCCGCGAGGGGGACCGCTCGCGGAGCGCCGATTCGGTGCTGACGGCGGGGCAGCTTTCGAGCGAGAGTGGCGTGCCGTTGCCGACGGTGGCGAAGATCCTGAAGCAGCTGACCGCGGCCGGCCTGGTGGTCTCGCAGCGCGGTGCCGGCGGCGGCTACGCGCTCAGCCGCTCGGCCGAGGCGATCACGGCGGCGGACATCATCGGCGTCCTGGAAGGCCCGGTGCTGTTGACCGCCTGCGTCGACGGCTCGGGCGACGAATGCGGGGTCGAGGCCCTTTGCCCCATGCGCGGCAACTGGAACAAGGTCAACGAGGCCGTCCGCCACGCCCTCGAAGAGGTCAGCCTCGCCGACATGGCGGCCCCGGTCCTGCCATTCCTGGCGCCGAATGGGCCACAGGCCAGCTTGGATGGCACTGCATGACACGCCTTTATGCAACAGGAGCAAAGGCATGAGTGCCAATACTGAGACGGCAGATCAGGTCGAGGCGGTCACCCAGCAGAAGTACAAGTACGGCTTCGTCACCGATATCGAGGCCGATACCGCGCCCAAGGGCCTGAACGAGGACATCGTCCGCTTCATCTCCGCCAAGAAGGACGAGCCCGAATGGCTCCTCGACTGGCGCCTCAAGGCCTACCGCCACTGGCTGGAGATGGAGGAGCCGACTTGGGCCAAGGTCGACTACGCGCCGATCGATTTCCAGGACGCCTATTATTACTCGGCGCCGAAGTCCGCCGGCGACGGGCCGAAAAGTCTGGACGAGGTCGACCCGGAGCTATTGGAGACTTACGAGAAGCTCGGCATCCCGCTCTACGAGCAGGAGATCCTGGCCGGCGTCGCGGTCGATGCCGTCTTCGACAGCGTCTCGGTCGCCACCACCTTCAAGGCGAAGCTGGAGGAGGCCGGCGTGATCTTCTGCCCGATCTCCGAGGCAGTCCGCGATCATCCCGAGCTGGTACAGAAATATATCGGCTCCGTAGTACCTTACTCGGATAACTTCTATGCGACTCTGAACACGGCCGTCTTCACCGACGGCTCCTTCGTCTACGTGCCGAAGGGGGTGCGCTGTCCGATGGAGCTGTCGACCTATTTCCGCATCAACGCCGCCAACACCGGCCAATTCGAGCGCACCCTCATCATCGCCGAAGAGGGCTCCTACGTCAGCTACCTCGAAGGCTGCACCGCGCCGATGCGCGACGAGCACCAGCTTCATGCCGCGGTGGTCGAGCTCGTCGCCTTCGATGACGCCCAAATCAAGTACTCGACGGTGCAGAACTGGTATCCGGGGGACGTCAACGGCGTCGGCGGGATCTACAACTTCGTCACCAAGCGCGGTGCTTGCCGCGGCCGCAACTCGAAGATTTCCTGGACCCAGGTCGAGACCGGCTCGGCGATCACCTGGAAGTATCCGAGCTGCCTGTTGCTGGGCGAGAACTCGGTCGGCGAGTTCTATTCCGTCGCCATCGCCAACAACCGCCAGCAGGCCGATACCGGCACGAAGATGATCCACATCGGCCGCAACACCTCGTCGACGATCATCTCCAAGGGGATCTCGGCCGGCCGCGGCCAGAATACCTACCGTGGCCTGGTGCGCGTGCAGCCGGGCGCGGATGGTGCGCGCAACTTTACGCAATGCGATTCTTTGCTGATCGGCGACCAGTGCGGCGCCCACACGGTGCCCTATATCGAGAGCCGCAATCCCACGGCTCAAGTAGAACATGAGGCAAGCACGGCTAAGATCAGCGAGGACCAGCTTTTTTACTGTCGTCAGCGCGGCCTCTCGGACGAGGATGCGGTGACGCTGATCGTCAACGGATTCTGTAAGGAGGTCTTGCGCGAATTGCCGATGGAGTTCGCGGTCGAGGCCCAGAAGCTCTTGGGCATTACGCTCGAGGGCGCGGTCGGCTGAGGCCCTAGGGAAAACCGGAGAATAGACACGTGAGTATGTTGGAGATCCAAAACCTGCACGTCTCGGTCGACGGCAAGCCGGTGCTGAAGGGCATCGACCTCGAGATCGACGCCGGCCAGGTGCACGCGATCATGGGGCCGAACGGCTCGGGCAAGAGCACGCTTGCCTACGTCCTCTCGGGCCGCGAGGGCTATGAGGTGACCGAGGGCGGCGTGCGCTACCAGGGCCACGACCTCTTGGAGATGGCGCCCGAGGAACGCGCGGCCGAGGGCGTCTTCCTCGCCTTCCAGTATCCGGTCGAGCTGCCGGGTGTCACCAACATGTCGTTCCTGAAGGCGGCGGTGAACGCCGTGCGCAAGCATCGGGGCGACTCCGACCTCGACGCCATGCAGTTCCTGAAGCTGGTGCGCACCAAGACGGCGATGCTGGGGATCACGGACGAGATGCTGAAGCGGGCCGTCAACGTCGGCTTCTCCGGCGGCGAGAAGAAGCGCAACGAGGTCCTGCAGATGGCGGTTTTGGAGCCGGCGCTCGCGGTCCTGGACGAGACCGACAGCGGCCTCGACATCGATGCCCTGAAGGTGGTGGCCGACGGGGTCAACGCGCTGCGCGGGCCGGAGCGGGCGATGCTGGTGATCACCCATTACCAGCGCCTCCTCGACTACATCGTGCCCGACCGGGTGCATGTCCTGGCGCACGGCCGCATTGCCGAGAGCGGCGGCAAGGAACTGGCGTTGAAGCTGGAGGACCAGGGCTATGCCGCCTACGAGGCGGAAGCGGCGGCCTAGGAGAGGCGCGTGAGCACGGCATCCCAGACGACGCGAGCGCTGATCGGGCATTACGATGCCCTGAAGCCGATACTGCCCGGGGCCGGCCGGCCCTGGCTGGAGGCGCTGCGCGAGGGCGCCATCGCCGGCTTCGCCGAGCTGGGCCTACCGGGCCCGAAGGACGAGGACTGGCGGCACACCAGCCTGAATGCCTTCGCCGGGACGGACTGGCGCCAGGCGCGCGAGAGCGATGCCGTCGCGGCCGTCGATTCCGTGCCGAGCCTGTTGGCCGAGGCCGGACCAACGCACCGTCTGGTCTTCGTCAACGGACGCCTGAGCCCGGCCCTCTCGCGCACCGAAACGTTGCCCGACGGCGTCCGCCTGGGCGGCCTCGCCGAGGCCTTGGCCGCGGACGACGGCGAGCTGGCCCGGAGCCTGGGCCAGGTAGCGATCACCTGCACGGCACCCTTTGTCGCCCTCAATACCGCCCTGATGCAGGACGGCATGGTGCTGCACTTGCCCGAGGCCGCCGTCGTCGAGGCGCCGATCGAGATCGTCCACCTGACGCTGCCCGATTCCGAGCCCGTCCTGCGCAATCCCCGCCACCTGATCGTCGCCGGGGCGGCGAGCCGGGCCACTATCGTCGAGCATCACCTGGCGCTGGGTGACGGCATTTATGGCGTCAACGGCACCACCGAGGTCCGCGTCGGTCGGGACGCGGCGCTGCGCCTCTACACGCTCCAGGACCAGGGCCGGCAGGCCTTTCACCTGCATCAGACCGCGGTCCATATCGACGCGGGCGGCGCCTTCGACAGTTTCCAACTGGCCCTCGGCGCCCGCCAGGCCCGCAACGAGGTCCGCGTCAACCTGGCCGGGCCCGACGCCGCCTGTCGCATCGACGGCGCCTATGCCCTGGGACAAGGCCAGCATTGCGACAACCTGACGGCGGTCGACCACGCCGAGATCCGCACCGCCAGCGGCCAGGTCTTCAAGGGCGTCCTCGACGACGATGCGCACGCCGTCTTCCAGGGCAAGGTGACCGTGCATCCGGGCGCCCAGGGGGCCGACGGCCAGCAGCTCAACAAGACGCTGCTCTTGTCGGACAAGGTCGAGATCGACACCAAGCCCGAGCTCGAGATTTACGCCGACGACGTCAAATGTAGTCACGGCGCCACCGCCGGCGAGCTCTCCGACGAGGCGATCTTCTACTTGCGCAGCCGCGGCATTCCAGAGGCCGAAGCCCGCGACATGCTGGTCGAGGCCTTCCTCGCCGAAGCCATCGCCGAGATCGCCGAGACCCGGGTTCGGGACGCCTTCCAGGCGGCGCTGACCGCGCGGCTCGGCAGCGGTAGCGAGGGAACCAGATGACAGCCGCCGAAAGCGCCCCAATCGGCGAGGGCCACAACCGCCCCGCCTTCGACGTCGAGCGGGTCCGCCGGGACTTCCCCGTCCTGCAGCGCGAGGTCTACGGCAAGCCGCTCGTCTACCTCGACAGCGGCGCCAGCGCCCAGAAGCCGCAGGTCGTGATCGACACCATGCGCCAGGTCATGGAGGAGGAGTACGCCAACATTCACCGTGGCGTGCACTACCTCAGCCAGCTCGCGACCCAGCGTTACGACGCGGTCCGCGGCAAGGTCGCCCGCTTCCTCAACGCCGCCCGCGAGGAGGAGATCGTCTTCACCCACGGCGCCACCGAGGCGATCAACCTGGTGGCGGCGAGCTGGGGTCGAAGCTTCCTCAGCGAAGGCGACGAGGTGGTGATCTCCTGCATGGAGCATCATGCCAACATCGTCCCCTGGCAGCTGTTGCGCGAGGAGAAGGGTATCGTCGTCCGAGTGGTACCCATGGACGACGACGGCAACTTCCTGCTCGACGCCTTCGAGGAGATGCTGGGCCCGCGCACCAAGCTCGTCTCGGTGGCGCACGTCTCCAACGTGCTGGGCACCGTGCTGCCGGTGCAGGAGATCATCCGCCTGGCGCACGGGCGGGGCATCCCGGTGCTGCTGGACGGCTGCCAGGGCATCACCCATATGCCGGTCGACGTCCAGGACCTCGACTGCGACTTCTACGTCTTCGCCCCGCACAAGCTCTATGGGCCGGGCGGCGTCGGCGTCCTCTACGGCAAGTACGGGATCCTGGAGCGGATGCCGCCCTACCAAGGTGGCGGCGACATGATCGCCTCGGTCTCCTTCGAGAAGACGACCTACCAGGCGCCGCCGTTCCGCTTCGAGGCCGGCACGCCGGCGATCCCGGAGACTATCGCACTCGGCACCACGATCGACTACCTCACCGATCTCGGCATGGCGAACATCGCGGCGCACGAGGCCGAGGTGCTGGCCTATGCGCATGAGCGCCTAGCCAGAGTACCGGGCTTCACCATGTACGGCCGGGCGGCGGAGAAATCGAGCATCGTCTCCTTCACCCTCGACGACGTGCACGCCCACGACGTCGGCACCATCATCGACCGAGCCGGCGTGGCGCTCAGGGTCGGCCACCACTGCGCCCAGCCGCTGATGGACCGCCTGGGCGTCGTCGCCACTGCCCGGGCCTCGCTCGGCCTCTACAATACCAAGCAGCAGAACGACGGGTTGGCGGTGGCGCTGGAGCGGGGAAGGGAGATCTTAG
>JASLMY010000295.1 GCA_030746295.1 Alphaproteobacteria bacterium
GACGATGCCCTGGGTCGGGCGGGAGCTGGACTCGCGCTTCTCCAAGACCTCCGATTCCGCATAGAGGGTATCGCCGTTGAAGACCGGCGCCGGCATCTGGATGTCGGTCCAGCCGAGGTTGGCGATCGCCTTTTGGCTCGTGTCCGAGACGCTCATCCCGGCCACCACCGAAACCGTCAGCGCGCTGTTGACGACCGGACGGCCGAACTCGCTCGCCTTGGCGTATTCGTGGTCGAAGTGGAGCGGGTGCTGGTTCATGGTCAGCAACGTGAACCACGTGTTGTCGGCCTCGGTGATGGTCCGCCCGGGCCGGTGCTCGTAGATCTCGCCGATCCCGAAATCCTCGAAATAGCGGCCGTAGGACTCGCGATATCGGTTCTCCCCCACCTTGACGGCTTCCGCCACCATGGGCCTCTCCTCCGGTTGCGCGCGATTTCGCGCCGATCTCTCTTCTGGCCAATAAACCCAATCGGCGTCGAGGCTGTCAAACGAGCGGCCGGGCGGTAGTATCTGGGCAACGCTCGGGAGGCGCCGCATGGCCCACCGCTACCTCGTCCGCACCTTCGTCCGCGATCCCGAGACCGGTGCGCTCGTACCCGGGCCGACCTATTCGGACGACGATCCGGGCGAGATCAGCGCCGACTACGAGGACATGAAAGCCAAGCTTCGGCCCGGCGAGATCATCGAGGTCTGGGACGGCCTGCTGCGCCAGACGCTCGTCCGCCACGAGGCGCCAGACGAATAGTGGGTCGTCCCGCTCATTCCAGAAGGCTGGCGCCACCCTTGGCCATGAAGGCGAGGCTGCCGAGCGCAGCAAAGGCGCGCAGGACCTCCAGGTCCGGCTCGGAGAAGGTGTTGCGGGCCTGGGCCGCGACGACCATTTGGCCCAGCATCTCCTCGCCGTCGAACATCGGCGCATAGAGGGCCGAGCCCATTCGCGAGGTCTTCAGAATCTGCTTGAAATCGGCGTGCTCGTCCGTATTGGCGAGGATCAACGGAGCCTTTTCAACAAAGACCTGGCCCGGATGGCCGACGTCGATCGGGATCCGAAGCCGGTGCTGCTCGGGCGGGAAGCCGTGCTCGGCGACCAGAATGTGACCCGCGGCTTCGGGCAGGACGAGAAAGACGCCGGAGATGCGGAACTGGCGCTCGCCCTCTTTCAGGGCGCCCGGTACGAGATGTGCTTGCGCATCGCCCAGAAGGTCGATGACGGCCCCGGTGAGCGTGGTGAGGGCGGCCTCCACCGCCGCTTGCCGCGCCGCCGCCTCGCCAGCCACGGCGAGCGCCGCCAGCGCCTCGATCCGGAAGTGGTCGAAATCGCGCGTCGTCATGGTGCCGGAAAGGCTGCCGTCCAGCGATCGGCGATCGCCTTGCGGGTCGCGAGCCAGACGCCGTCCTGGGCCTGGACGTGCTCCAAGAAACGCTCGAAATACCCGATCCGCCCAGGCCGGCCGATGATCCGCAAGTGTAGGCCGAGCGACATCACACGCGGAGCCGTCCGGCCTTCGGCCAACAGGCAATCGAACGTGTCGACCGCATAGTCGAGCCACTGCGCCGGCGTGTAGGCCGGGGCCGTCCACATTTTCATGTCGTTGGAATCGAGTGCGTAGGGCAGGATCAGGATCGGCTTGTCGTCGGCCCGCTCCCAGAACGGCACATCGTCGGAGAAGTCGTCCATGTGGTAGGTGAAGCCTTCCTCGATCAGGAGGCGCCGGGTGTTCTCGGTATAGAGGTAGCGCGACAGCCAGCCGTAGGGGCGCGTGCCGGTCGTCGTCTCGATGCTTTGCACTGCCTTTTGGATGAATTCGCGCTCTTCCGTCTCGTCCATCTGGAACTGGTGGACCCAGCGCCAACCGTGGCTGCAGACTTCGTGCCCGCCCTCGGCGATCCGGCGGGCAAGCTCGGGCGCCCGCTCCAGGCTCAGCGCCGCCGCGGTAAAGGTCGCCGGAACCTGGTAGCGCTCCAACAGTCCCATCACCCGGGGGGCGCCCGCCTTGATGCCGTAGAGGTAGTTGCTCTCGTTGGCGTAGTTGCGGATCGGCCGGCGCAGGGCGACGCCGAGCTCGTCCACCGGCTCCGGCCCCTTGTCGCCCTCAGCGATGCTCATCTCCGAGCCTTCCTCAACATTGACCACGACCGACAATGCGAGGCCGCCGCCCTCGGGCCAGTTCTCCGGTACCGCCATCCGTCCCTCCTGCTTCGCCTCGGCAAAGGCTGGCCGCGTCGCTAAGGGCTGTCAAGGAAGCCTCGCCGCTTGCTAAGGTTGCGCGAGCCCAGCGCCGCCGAGGAAGGCATCGCCATGACAGACGAGATCACCCACCTCTCCGCCACCGAAATCGCCGCCCAGATCCGCGCCAAGGAGCTGAGCGCACGCACGGTGATGGCGGTCCATCAGGCCCGGATCGAGGCCATCAACCCGACCTTGAACGCGATCTGCACGCTGAACGAGCGGGCGCTGGAGGAGGCGGAGGCCGTCGACCGCCGGCTCCACGCAGGCGAGCCGCCGAGGCCGCTCGACGGCGTGCCCTTCCTGGCGAAGGACAACATCTACACCAAGGGGATTCGTACCACCTTCGGCTCGCGCCTGATGCAGGACTTTGTACCGGACGAAGATTCGGTCGTCGTCGAGCGGCTACGGGCGGCCGGCGCCGTGCTGCTCGGGAAGAGCAACACGCCCGAGTTCGCCCACGACGTCAACACCACCAACTTCCTCTTCGGCACGACGCGCAACCCGTGGAACCTGAACGTCACCGCCGGCGGCTCGTCGGGCGGCAGCGGCGCCGCCGTCGCCGCTTGCCTGGCGCCGCTGGCGCTCGGCACCGACCTTGGCGGCTCGATACGCGGCCCCGCTTCTTTCAATGGCCTGGTCGGCATCCGCCCCGCCTTCGGCCGGGTGCCGACCTATCCGACCGACCTGCCCTGGGGCCTGTTGGTCACCGGCGTCACCGGCCCGCTCACGCGCTCGGTGGCCGACGCGGCGCTGATGCTGAGCGTGCTGGCCGGGCCCGACGACCGCGACCCGACGACACTGCCGCGCCAGGACCTGGACTATGTCGCCGCCGCCGCCGGTGAAGCGAACTTGACCGGCCGGCGCCTCGCCTATGCCGGCGACTTGGGCGACGTCGTGCCGGTCGACCCGGAGGTCGACGAGCTGGCAAGGGCCGCCGCGTACCGCTTCCGCGACTTGGGCCTGGAGGTAAGCGAGGACAGCTTCGATGCCTCGGACCTGACCGACATCATCCAAGGCACCCGCGGCTTCGGCATGGTCGGCCGCTACGCCGACCGCTACGACGCCCACAAGGACCTGATGACGCCGCCACTCTTGAACCAGATCGAGGCTTCGCTGCAGCTGGACCTGCGCACCGTGACCCGGGCCGAGCGGCTGCGCGGCACTTATTGGCAGCGGGTGCGCGAATTCCTCGACCGCTACGACTATATCGTCGCGCCCTCGATCGGGGTGCCGCCCTTCCGCCTCGACGAGCCGCTGCCGACCGAGATCGGCGGCCGCCCGGTCGCCCGCTACTACGACGCCTTCCTCTCGACCTATGCCTTCTCGGTGACCGGCCTGCCGATCGTCGCGGTGCCTTGCGGCCTGACCAAGGCCGGCCTGCCGGTCGGCATCCAGATCGTCGGCCGGCGCTACCGCGAGGACCTGGTGATCGAGGCCGCGGCCGCCTTCGAGGCCGGCTGCCCCGAGCACTTCCAAGTGCCCGAAATCGACCTCGGCGAGGCCAAGGACCTGGGCGAGGCCTTCTCCTCGCCCGGCTTGGTCATGGAACGGCCGATGTAGTTGCGGCCGCCGCCGTCCAGTGCTCACGGCTTGGTGGCGGTCACGATCTTGGTGATTTCCGGGATCATGATGTCGCAGCGGATGTCGACGAAACCCCGTTCCTCGGCCCAAGAGCCGACTTGCGCTCCGGTGAACGAGACCGGGTCCGTCCGCATCGCCAGATAGGTCATGAAGAAGGCGGCCGTCGACACCGGGCCCGAGCGGTCGTCGTCCAACATGAAATCGTGCAACAACAGCCGACCACCGGGGCGGAGCGCGTTCCAGGACCGCTCCAGCAATTCGGCGATGTCGCCGCCGCCGACCGCGCTCAGCAGATAGGACATCAAGACGACGCCCTGGGCCTCGGGCCATGGGGTCTTCAGCGCATCGCCACCAACCAGAGCGATCCGCTCGGTCATGCCGGCATCGCCGACGAAGCCCGCGGCGACATCAATGACGCTCGGGAAGTCGATGATGGTGGCCGTCAAGTCGGGGAACTTCTCACAGAAAGCGATCGAATAGGCGCCGGTGCCGCCGGCGACGTCGAGCAGCTTCTCAGCACCGCCGAGATCGAGGGACTTGGCCAACATCATTGCCGGCCCGGTCGAGCCCGCATGTTGGGCGCGGGAGAAATCATCGGCGTCGTCCGCCTCGGAGAGCCAGCCGCTCATCGACTGGTATTTTAGCCCGGCCTCGTCCCCGGCCAGCCCGGCGTCGAGCCCGGTCATGATTGGATAGATCTGTCGATCGATTTGGAAGCGGTAGTAGTCGCCGAAATAGGCCGGCGCCCCCGGACAGATGACCAAACAGTTCGATGTTCAGAGCCGCGAAGAGCGCCTTCGAAATCATGAAACCATAGGCGAGATGAGATATCTGGCGAACGTCCGTCAACGGTTCCGCCATGAGGTGCCCCTTGTTCCTATCGGCCGTGCATTCCCCGGGCCCATGGCGGGTTATAGCCGAAGCGCGGCGATTGCGTGAAGAAGGGGCCGCGTATCCTGGTTGTTGCCGGCCCGCTTCAATCGAAGCACCACGCCGCCCCGAGACGGCGTCGACGTCCGGACTATGCCGGGTCGACCGTGACCTCTCGGCTGGCGAAGCGCCAGCCGTCAGCGGTGCGCCACAGTTCGTCGCGGTATGTGCCGGTGACGCGCAGTATCGCCGTCTCACCTTGGCCGGCACCATAGGCGTTCAGATAGCAGCGCTGGGTCGCGGCATCACCATCGACCTCGATCAGGAGGTTCCAGTTCCAGTGTCTGGCCCTACCCTTGTTGTGGGCGTAATGCGCGGTGCCGTAAGCCTGCAAGGCCTCGCGCCCTTGGTGGCTGCCACCGCGGGGATCGCCGTCCGGCAGGCCAACGCAGGTGAAGACGCCGTCCTCGGTGAAGCAGTCGACCCAGGCATCGATATCACCGAAGTCGATGGCCCAGTTGTATCGGGCCCCGAGCTGGCGGATATCCTCATGATCGTCCGCTTGGCCTGTCATGTCGGTTCCTCCGGTTGAACAGCTGACGTCGCCGGCACCA
>JASLMY010000296.1 GCA_030746295.1 Alphaproteobacteria bacterium
CGGATTGGCGCCCGGCGGCCCGCATATGAGCTCGGCGCGCGAGATCCATCTCGTGCAACGCAAGCCCGGCCGCGTCGGCGCCGGGCTCGGCAAGTCGACGGGCTGGGCGATCCGCCTGGCCTTGCAGCTCAAGGGCGTCGACATGATTGCCGGCGCCACCTACCGGCGGATCGATGACGAGGGGCTCCACATCACGGTGGATAGCGAAGATCGTCTGCTGGCGGTCGACAACGTCGTCGTCTGTGCCGGGCAGGAGAGCTTGCGGGAGCTGGAGGCGGGTGTCGCCGAAGCCGGGTTTGCGGTGCACCTGATCGGTGGCGCCCGCGAGGCCGGCGAGCTGGACGCCGAGCGCGCCATTCTCGAAGGCACGCGGCTGGCGGCCGAGCTTTGAGCGTCTGGAGAGAAGTGAAATGACGAGCGCTCGCGCGATCTTCGACGAAAGCCACGAGATCTTGCGCGAGAGTGCCAGGCGCTTTGTCGAGACGGAGATCTCACCCCATCACGAGCAGTGGGAGAAGGACGGCCAAATCAGCCGCGAGGCCTGGCGGAAGGCGGGCGCGCTTGGCCTCCTCTGTGCCAGCATACCCGAGGAATACGGTGGTGCTGGAGCCGACAAGCGGGCCAGCATCATCGTCATGGAGGAGTTGGCTCGGGCCGGCGCCACCGGCCCCGGCTTCGGTCTCCATTCCGAAATCGTCGCCCCCTATATCCTGCACTACGGCTCGGAGGAGCAGAAACGCACCTACCTGCCGAGGATGGCCTCGGGGGAGATTGTCGGCGCCATCGCCATGACCGAGCCCGGCACGGGCAGCGATCTGCAGGGTGTGCGAACCCGGGCCGAGAAGCGCGGCAACGAGCTGGTCGTCAACGGCGCCAAGACCTTCATCACCAACGGCCAGTTGGCGGATTTCGTCATCGTCGTCGCCAAGACCGACGGCGAAGCGGGCGCCAAGGGGATCAGCCTGGTCATCGTCGAGGCCGGGACGCAAGGTTTCCGCAAGGGCCGCAACCTGGAAAAGATCGGCCTCAAGGCGCAGGACACCTCCGAGCTCTTCTTTGATGACGTCCACGTGCCGGCCACCAACTTGTTGGGCGAGGAAGGCCAGGGCTTCGTCTATCTGATGCAGGAATTGGCCTGGGAACGGCTGCAGGTCGCGGTTATCGCCGTTGCCAACGCGGAGGCGGCGTTGGAGTGGACGATCGCCTATACCAAGGAACGCCAGGCGTTCGGTCGTCCGATCGCAGGCTTTCAGAACACCCGCTTCACGCTGGCCGAGCTCAAGACCCAAGTGACGGTCGCCCGGGTCTTCGTCGACCGCTGTATCGAGCTGATGCTGGCGGACCAGCTCGATGCCGCCACCGGGGCGATGGCGAAGTACTGGACCACCGATTTGCAATGCCGGGTCATCGACGAGTGCCTGCAACTCCACGGCGGCTATGGCTACATGTGGGAGTTCCCGATCGCCCGCGCCTTCGCCGACGCCCGTGTGCAGCGTATCTACGCCGGCACGAACGAGATCATGAAGGAAGTGATCTCCCGCACGCTCTGAAGCGGGTGCTCGCCGGCGGCGCGGTCAGATGCCGCCCGCCGCCCGGCCTGTTAACGATCCGTTAACGGTTCTCCAATACAACCGAGGCGATGCTGGCGTCACGTGCGTGGCGGGCAGCTTTGTGGGGGTGTCTTGAAATACTGGCGTTACCAGGCTTTGATCTGTGCCGCCGCGGCCGCGGTGGCGTCGGCAATCCATCTTCAGATCATTGGCGTCGAGGGTAACACGTTCGGCGGCCTCGCCGCGCTCTTCGTCGGCCTCGTCGCATTGTTGGCGCTGAGCGCCTTCTTGCCGCGGCGCCGGGAGCGCGAGCTCGAACGATCGCGCGACCGCTTGCTCGACGCCATCGAGGCCAGCGGCGAAGGCTTCATCCTGTTCGACGCCGAGGATCGCTTGGTCCTCGCCAATCCGAAATACGAGGAGCTCTATCCGAGCGAGGTGGCTGATCTCGTTGCGGGCAATCGCTACCGAGACGTCATTCGACGCTGCGCATACGAGGGAATCGTCGAGGACGCGATCGGACGCGAGGAGGAATGGATCGAGGAGCGGGTTCGCCGCCATCGATCCCTGGTCAGCGTCAGCGAGCTGCGGATATGTAGCGGGCGCTGGGTCCGGGTCGGCGAGTATCGGACGCGCGAGGGCGGAATCGTCGGCGTGCGCACCGATATTACCGATCTCAAGGAAAGTCAGGTGCAGGCCGAGGCGGCGACCCAAGCCAAGTCGATTTTCCTCGCGACGATGAGCCATGAGATCCGAACGCCGATGAACGGCGTCGCGGGCATGCTGGATTTGCTTCTGGAAACCGATCTCACGGCCGAACAGCGGGAATTGGCGGCGACGGCGGCCGAGTCCGGCACACAATTGCTGCGCCTGATAGACGACATACTGGACTTCTCGAAGCTGGAGGCGGGGCGGCTGGAGCTTCAGTCCTCGGACTTCCCGCTGCACCGGTCGGTTAGGCAGGTCGTCGCCTTGCTGTTGCCACGGGCGCGGGAGAAGTCGCTCAAGCTGACCACGCGCCTTGGTTCGGACCTGCCCGTATGGGTGCGCTGCGATCAGGGGCGCCTGCGCCAGATCCTCTTCAATCTCGTCGGCAACGCCATCAAGTTCACCGAGGCGGGCGGCATTACCGTCACCGTCTCGCACCGCGCCCATGAAGACGGGCGCATCGACCTGCGCTTCGAAATCGCCGACACCGGAATCGGCATAGCGGAGGAGGTGCAGGCCAAGCTCTTTTCCTGGTTTACCCAGGCCGACAGCTCGACCTCGCGAAAGTTCGGCGGCACCGGACTCGGGCTCGCCATTTCCAAGCAACTGGTGAATTCCATGGGTGGCGAGATCGGCGTCGACAGCGTTCCCGGCGAAGGCAGCACCTTCTGGTTCACGGTCACGTCGGAGATCGCCGACACCGCCGCGCCCGAAGCGGAGCCGGCGGCGGAAAAAGAACCGGTGAGGGCGGACCCGCCGGCAACGCCGCTCAGGCTCTTGGTGGCCGAGGACAATCACGTCAATCAGGCCATGATTCGCGCCATTCTCGTCAATGCCGGCCACCGGGTCGACATCGTGTCGAACGGCCTCGAAGCGATCCAGGCCGTGCAGGCTGCATCCTACGACGCCGTCCTCATGGATGTGCAGATGCCGGAAATCGATGGGCTGGAGGCGACCCGCCAAATCCGCGCGCTCGGTGGCGAATTCGCCGAATTGCCGATCATCGCGCTCACCGCCAATGCCATGGCCGATCAGCGGCGCGAGTATCTGAGCAAGGGCATGGACGCACACATCTCGAAACCTATCGACACCAAGGCTTTGTTCGGGGTCTTGGCCCGACTGTGCGGAAGCAACGCGCTCGCTGGAATCGACGCCGCCGACACCGCTCGGGTGACGGCCATCAGGCCCGTGTCGCGCACCAGTCGCGAGGCGGAAGCGGCGCTCGAATCGCTGCTCGGCGATCTTGACGCTGCGGTCGCCGGCGGCGACTGATCGCGGCGGCTTCGCGGCACGGCGCCCCTATTCGAGCGGCGCCGCTAGCCGCCTCGGCCGCCCGCCGCTCAGAATCTGCGCCACCACCGCCACCAGCACGACGGCGCCGCCGACGAGTGTCAGCAAGCTCGCCTGCTCGCCGACGACGAGCCAAACCCAAATCGGCCCCAGGACTACCTCGCCCAAAGACAAGAGCGCTGTCTCGGCCGCCGGGACCTGGCGTCCACCCGCCGTGTAGAGGCGCAGCCCGAGAACGATGACGACGCCGAAGAGAACGCACCAGGCGAGATCCCCGGGCGGCACTGAAAGCCCGCCGCCGCTCGCCAGGGCTGCTGCGAGGGCGCTGAAGATGCCGGCCAAGACCACTGCCGTCAGCATGTCCACCTCCGGCTTCCAACGCAGCATCACGGTAAAGGCCGCGATCCCCAGCACCGCCATCAGGGCCATCGAATGGCCGAATAGGTCGCCGGCCACGAGGCCATCGCCGATCATCACCAGGATGCCGATGGCCGCGGCCCCCATCGCCAGCCATGTGCGGCGACGGACCCGTTCCCGGATCAAGAGCCAGCCGAGTAGAGCGGCCGCGAGCGGACTGGCACTCAGCAGAAAAAGAGTGTTGGCGACGGTGGTATGGGTCACCGACAGGACGAAGCCGGTGGTGGCCAGGCCCAGGGCCAGGCCGCCGGCGAGGCCGAACCGGCCGGCCTGGCGGAAGGTCGCCGCCAGGGCGGTACCGTCCCGGAAGGCCAGAAACGCCAACAACAACACGGCTTGCGTGACGGAGCGGTAGAACAGGATTTGCCAAGAATCGGCCGCCTCGATTTGCCGGACGACCAGGCCACCTGAGCTGAGTACGACGCCGGCTATGAAGATGTAGAGGCGGCCCCGGTAGGATCCGCCGCCGGGATCGGGGGCCACCTCAGGGACCGCTCTGTTGCTTCGCCTCGCTCAGCGCCGCCGCCCGCCTCGCCAGCGCATTGCGGTCGATCTTGTTGGTGCTGGCGAGCGGCAGCTCGTCGACGAACCAGACCTCGCGCGGGTGCTGGTAAGCGGGGCCGCCCTTGATCGCATGGCTCTTGACGGCGTCGGCGTCGATCTTCGAGCCGTTGGCTGGAACCACGAAGGCGACTGGCTTCTGGCCTCGGATCTCGTCCGCCACAGACACTACGCAAGCCTGCTCGATCGCCTGATGGGTCTCCAACAGGCACTCCACCTCCAGTGGGTAGACGTTCTCGCCGTTGCAGACGAACATGTCGTCGACCCGACCGACGAAGTAGTGAAAGCCGTTCTCGTCGCGCCGCATCAGGTCGCCGGTCCGGTAGTAGCCATCCGTCGTGATCGCCTCGGCGGTCTTCTCAGGGAGTCCGTGATAGCCGGGCATGTTGGCCGGGCAGCGGACCTCGAGCTCGCCCTCATCGGCATTCGGGTCGTCGCCGTCGATGAGCCTGAGCGCAACATCCAACAGGGGATGGCCGATCGAGAGGTCGGGCGTGGCCAGGCCGTCGGGGTGCGGCCCGAAGTTGCAGGGGCCGGCCTCGGTGGTGCCGTAGCCGTAGGCGATGCGGGCGCCTGGAAAGATGCGACGGATGGAGTCGAAGAGCCCTTGCGTCGCCGGCGCCGAGCCCATGGTCACGACCTCGACCGAGGAGACGTCGCTCTGGCCCAAGAGCTCCGCTTCCTGCGCCACCAGGGCGATCATGGTCGGCACCGAGGTCAGCCAAGTGCAACGGAACCGCTCGATC